>WGLZ01000023.1 GCA_016471375.1 Cyanobacteria bacterium RI_101 | reverse complement strand
TGACTTTTGGTTCTCTTGTCTTCCTTTGGATTCTCAGTTTGACTTGTTCTGCCCCAAGCGATTTTCCGAGTTCCTGAAGTTTTGATGAGTGACGACCTTGACTAAATCTCGGTCTTGATGACCCGGGTGATAACGGTCTGTCACTCACCCTCTAAGATACAAGGGGGATAAAGCCCAAAACTGAGTCTTTAACCGAGATTTGTGTACACCGTAGCTCCCAAGGAGGGGAGACGGATTGACTCTAGCCGCTGAGACTCCGGCGCTTCATGGACATTTCGTAGGCTTCGATGATGTCGCCTTCCTGCCAGTCGTTGAACTTGGAGACGCCGATGCCGCACTCGTAACCGGCGTTGACCTCCCGGGCGTCTTCCTTCATCCGCTTGAGGGAGTCGATCATACCCTGATAGATGATTTCGCCCTTGCGACGGACTCGCAGGTTGCGGTTGCGGATAATTTTGCCCGACTGGACATAACAGCCCGCCACTGTGCCTCGGCCCACGGGGAAGACGGCCCGCACTTCCGCCTGACCCAGCGCCGATTCGATCTCTTCGGGGTCGAGGAGACCTTCCATGGCGCCCTGGATATCATCCAGGAGTTTGTAGATAATATCGTATTCCCGAATATCGACTCCCTCCTGATCCGCCGTTTGACGAGCGCCGCTGGCAAGAGTCGTATTGAAGCCCACCACCACGGCGCCGCTGGCCGCGGCCAGATCCACGTCGGTTTCCGTGATTTCTCCCGGCGCCGACAGTAAGACCCGGATTTGGACTTCGTTTTGGGGAAGTTGTTGCAATGCGCCGATAATCGCTTCCACGGAACCCTGAACGTCGGCTTTGAGGATTAGATTGAGTTCCTTCAACTCCCCTTCCTGGGCCTGGGCCGAGAGGGTGCTGAGGGTGACCTTGCGGGAGGTGGCGGCCTGTTGGAGTCGAGTGTGGCGGTTGCTCATGGCCCGCTCTTCGGCGATGGCTTTGCCTTCTTTCTCGTTGAGATAGACCTCAAACTCGTCCCCGGCGGCGGGCACTTCGTTAAGTCCCAGGATTTCCACCGCGAAGGAGGGAGTCGCGGCGTCCACTTTGTCGCCCCGGTCGTCGACCATAGCCCGGATTTTACCAAAGACGGCGCCGACGACAATGGCGTCCCCTACTTTCAAGGTGCCGTTTTGAACCAGTAGGGTAGCCACGGGGCCCCGGGCCCGGTCTAGGTGGGCTTCAATCACCGTGCCTCGGGCGGGCCGATCCGGGTTGGCGGAGAGTTCTTCCATCTCCGACACCAGCAGGATCATCTCCAGCAGGCCGTCTAGGTTTTGACCCTTGAGGGCGCTGACGGGCACCATGATGGTGTCGCCGCCCCATTCCTCGGAAACCAGACCCAGTTCCGAGAGTTCCTGTTTAATCCGGTCCGGGTTGGCTTCCGGTTTATCCACCTTGTTGATAGCCACAATCAAGGGCACTTCCGCGGCCCGGGCGTGGCTGATGGCCTCCCGAGTTTGGGGTTGGACGCCGTCGTCCGCGGCCACCACCAGAATGGCGATGTCCGTGACCCGAGCGCCCCGGGCCCGCATGGCGGTAAAGGCTTCGTGACCAGGAGTGTCCAAAAAGACAATCTGTTCGGTCTGGCCGTTATGCTCCGTTTCCACATGATAAGCGCCGATGTGCTGGGTAATGCCCCCGGCTTCGCCTTGGGCCACCTTGGTTTGGCGAATGGAGTCCAGCAGGGTGGTTTTCCCGTGATCGACGTGGCCCATGATGGTCACCACCGGCGGGCGCCGCACCAGGTTCTCCAGGTCGTCCACATCCAGCATTTCCGTGACTTTGGTAGCCGCGGCCTGTTCTTCGGCGCTTTCCACCAAGACTTCAAACTCTTCCGCCACCATGCGGGCGGTGTCTTCGTCTAGGGTCTGGTTAATCTGGATGGCGATGCCCTTGGTAAAGAGGTTGCGGATGATGTCCGTTTCCGGCACCTTCAGCAATTCCGCCAATTCCCGCACCGTCAAACTGCGGTCGAGGACAATGCTCTCCGGCCGTTGGGCCGCTTCCTTGCGATCCCGGCGCTCGTTGCGGCTCCGCGCGGCGCTGGCTTCCCCTTTGGGGGTGGGTTTTTTCACCTTGCTGGCCGTCGGCGCCGGGGCGGCGGGAGCTTTGGCCATGGACTTGGGTTTCGGGGGCCGAGCGATGGACAGACTGACTAGAGTGGGTTGAAGAGAGGCGTCCGGGTCGAGATCCAGATCGTCGTCGTCTTCCACGGCGGCGGCCCGGCGCTTGCCCTTGGCGGCCAACTTGGCTTTAGCCCGCTCTTCCTCCTCTTCCTCCTGCCACTTGCTCTTCTTAACCGGCGCTTTGGGCGGCGTGGGGCGCTTGAGTTTGGGTTTTTCGCTTTCCGGGAGGTCCAACGCGCCGTCCGCGACGCTCTCTTCCTTCGGCGCCGCCGATTTGCGATGGAGGGGAAATTCCAACAGTTCCGGTAAATTGTCGTCCTCCTCCGGTTGGGGCGGTTTGGGGCGCTGGAGTTCCACCTTGGCCTTGACGGGGGCTTTTAGGGTCGGTTTGTCCGCCAGTTTCGGCGCCGAGACGACGGGTTGGGGCGCTTGAGGGCGCGGCGCCGCCGGTTCCGTCTCTAGCCGTTGGGGTTTGGCCGGCGCCGGTTTAGGCGCGCCGGGAGACTGGCGACTGGGGGGCGCGAGCAGGGATTTGGACTCCTTGGGAAGTTCCGGGGAAACCGGCGTCGGCGCTTCCGGGCGGGAGGGGGCGGGGGGGCGGGGGCCGTCGCCATTGCGACCCTGGGGGGTCGGCGGGGTGGGGGCCTGGAGTTGGGGGGGCTGGGGAGAACTCACAGTCGCGGGGGCGGTAACGGGAACTGAAGCGGGGGGAGTCGGAGCCGTTTGTTTGTGGTGAATGGCGACGATTTGTTGCTTCTGCTCGGGTTTGGGAAGCTTCTTCCGGGGGATTTTACGCTGGGCTAGATATTTAGGAGCGGCGGCTTTAATCCGCTCGGCGTCCGTTTCGCTAATGGTGCTGCTATGGCTTTTATAGGCAATGTTGAGGTCGTCGCACACCTCTAAAATCTCTCGATTCTCCAAATGGAGTTCCTTTGATAAATCGTAAATTCTGACTTTGGCGTTGTTCATCCACAATCCCCCTGGGTTGAGTGAGTTTAGTTAATCATGGCAAGACCAGATACAGTGGGCAAAAAAGCGTCCGTTAGGCTGTAAACCGTTACCGATGGCGTTGACCAGGTTTCCATTGCGATACCCCAAAGAAGGACGGTTAACTGGAAATGACTATTCCCTATGCTAGCGGCAAATTGACGGGATTTAGCGCGGCGCCGCCCGGATTTGGGGAAAGTTAGAGCAAGAGGCTATGGGAATCCCCCTAAATCCCCCTTTGCAAGGGGGACTTTGAGAATTCCCCCCTTTCCAAGGGGGGTTAGGGGGGATCTGGACACTTGTGTATACACAGTAGCCTTTCAAAGGGGGACTAGGGGGGATCAAACTGAGTCCGACTGAGGGAGCAACCGCGCCGCCAAGGCTTGATAAACGGACTCCGGCGCCGGCGCTTTCAGCGCCCGAGCGAGGCGATTTTTCTGGCGAGCGCCCTGGAGACAGGCGGCCGTCGGACAGAGATAGCAGGAGCGCCCCATGCCGGAGTCCAACTGGATTTCCCGGGAGGGGTGAACTCGCACCACTCGCCAAAATTCCTCCCGCGGCGCCGTTCGCCGACAGGTCAGACAACGACGATAGCCTGGCGGCACGGCGCTAGGCCTCCTCGCCCGCTAAGGTTTCGTCCTCTTCCTCTACTAGGAACTCCCCGTCCTCCTCTAGCTCGGTCTCCTCTTCCCAATCCTCCGCTTCCGCTTCCTCCGCGGCTAGACGGGCTTGGGCTTCGGCCCGGGCGGCGGCCCGTTCCCGGATTTCCTGTTCGATGGACTCTTTCTCCCGCTCGTAGGCGGCGGGGTCTTTGATGTCGATTTTCCAACTAGTAAGACGGGCCGCTAGACGCACGTTCTGCCCCTCTTTCCCAATAGCCAAACTGAGTTGATCCTCCGCCACAATCACTAAGGCGTGGCGCTCTTCGGCGTTAATTAGGTAAACCTGATCGACTCGGGCCGGACTGAGGGCGTTGGCGATATAGGTGGCGGGATCTGGCGACCAACGAATGACGTCGATTTTTTCCCCCCGCAGTTCGTTGACCACCGCTTGAATCCGCGATCCCCGAGCGCCGATACAGGCGCCGACGGGGTCCACGTCCCGTTCTAAGGTGTCCACGGCGATTTTGGTGCGGGGCCCCACGGAGCGGGTGGGGGGGTTGGCTTCCCGGGAAACCGCCACGATGCGGACGATTTCCTCTTCGATTTCCGGCACCTCCACGGTGAAGAGTTCCACCACCAGACCGGCGGCGGCTCGGGAAACCAGCAATTGGGGGCCCCGGGGCGAGCCTTCCTTCACGGCTTTGAGATAGACCTTAAAGGTGGCGTTGGCCCGGTAATTATCGTTGGGGAGTTGGTGTTTTTTCGGCAGTTCCGCTTCCACTTCCGGCTGGCCGAAGCCGCTCTGGACGGCGAGGATCACCGATTGGCGCTCGAAGCGGAGCGCCCGGGCGTTGAGCACGGTGCCTTCCAGGTCTTGAAACTCTTCTTGAATCAGCTTCCGTTGCTGATCCCGCAGTTTTTGCAGGAGCACCTGTTTGGTTTGAATGGCCGCCAAGCGCCCGAAATCCTTTTGGTCGGGGGTGACGTCCAAGGTGACGTCGTCTCCCAGAATTCCCTCGCTGGAAAATTCCTGCACCTCCTTGAGGGAGATTTGCTGGTCGCTATTGTCTACGGTTTCCACAATCTCTTTCACCGCTAGCACCCGGAAGCCTTCTTCCTCGGTGTCCAGTTCGATGCTGAAGTTCTTGAAATGGGTTTCCTCAAAGGTTTGATTGAGATCCTGAGAGCGCCGATAGCGTTCGTAGCCTTTCAGGAGCGCTTCCCGCAGGGCTTCCTGCACGGCGGAGCGGGGGAGATTGTGGCGTTGGCTGATCTCCTCAATCATGATTTGGAGACCGGGTAAGCTGACAAGGGACATGGAATAGTGACTCTGGGTGGGTAAGGATAGGGTGGGAAGGGGAGGAGTGGGAGGAGCGGGGGGGGAAGGGAGGACAGGGAAGAAATCAAGGGGTTGGACGCTGTAATCCCTAACGCCTAATCCCTATTCCCCAATCCCTATTCCCCAACTAGTCGGCCAGTTGAACCTGCGTAATTAATTCCCGCGGGAGGGCGATGGCTCGGCCTTTGACCTGGAGATGGAGATGGGTCTCGTCCCGGCTCTGAAGCGCCCCTTCCCAGCGCCGCCGTTTCTGGTACTCCTCCGTTAGGTCAACGGCGACTTTAAACCCTTTGAAGGAGAGGAAGTCTCGCTCTGTGGTCAGAATGGGGGACAATCCGGGGCTGGAGACCTCTAGAACGTAAGCGTGGGGAATCAGCGCCGTCGCTTCCAGTTGTTCGTCCAATTCCCGGCTCAGCGCCTCGCAATGATCCAGACTGGTGTCCTCCTGGGGATTGCGAATATCCAGCCGCAGAACCGGCGGGGTTTTATTGGTCTGGAAGACGGCGCTCACCACCTCTAGCCCTAGGCGCTGGGCAATGGGAGTTGCTAGCTCAAGGATAGGGGGAATGAGGGGATGGGTCATGGCGGTAGGCAATAAAAAAAGCGGGCTAAACCCACTTCCTGATGGTATCCAAGGGAAGAAGACAAGGAATCCTGTCCTGCCGACGGTCAAAGCGCCGAGTCTCGGCTCTAGGCTTAAACCCCTCTAGGGTTAGAAACCGAGGGAGCAGGGAATCTCTAGTTTAACACGCCGGCGCCCCGTTATCCCCGCCGCCGCGTACACACATCTACCCATCAGCCTCGTTTTGCCCCCCCCAGCCCCCCCATTTTGGAGGGAGTTCGGAGCTTTTCTGGGTTCGAAGTCGCCCAGAATTGGGGGATTATAGGGGGCGGAACGCTCCTTTAACGGCTAGGAACCGGGAGCGTCGCCCAAGTTTTCCCCCTAGTTATAATGGTCGCACCCCTTCCTCTAGGAGTCTTAGCCCATGACCGCCCTGACCGCCCGGGAACTAGAGCGACAAATGCCCGACGCCACCCAGTTATGGAGCGATGAACCAGAAATGGAGAGTTCCCTACACTATCTGCAATTGGCGTTGTTGGTGGCTAGTCTGGAATGGCTCTGGCGAGACCGGCAGGATTTTTTCATCGGCGCTAACTTAACCATTTATTTCAGTCGTCAGCAACTCAAGAACCGGGATTTTCGCGGCCCCGATTTCTTTTTGGTCAAAAACACCGCCCGCAAACCCCGGCGCTCCTGGGTCGTCTGGGAGGAAGAGGGGCGCTATCCCGACCTGATTATCGAACTGCTCTCGGAATCCACCTCCGCTGTGGATCGACGGGAAAAACGGGATTTATACGGTCGCGTCTTTCACACCCCGGAATATTTCTATTTTTCCCCGGAAACCCTAGAGTTTGCCGGCTTTAAACTCCATTTAGGACAGTATGAAGCCATCGAACCTAACGCCCAGGGGTGGCTTTGGAGCGAGGAACTGGGTTTATTTTTGGGGGTTTGGGGGCAAGAATTAAGGTATTTTTCCCTAGACGGAACCCTCATTCCTTCGCCGACGGAAGCGGCGGAAGCGGAGCGACAAAACGCGGCTCTAGAGCGCCAACGGGTTGAGACCCTGCGGGAATTAGTCGAGCGGGAACGCCTCCGGGCCAACGAGGAACAGCAAAAAGCCGAGCAAGAGCGCCTCCGGGCCAATCAAATGGAAGCCCAACTGCGAGCTATCCAGCGCCGATTAGAGGCCCTAGGCTCAGATCCCGAAGCTTAGCCGCGCTCTCCCGCAAAAACGGGAGTAGGATGGCGGTGTTAGCGAAGATCACGGGTTACTGTCATGGCCAAAAAAAACGCCAAACCCCGAAGCGAGTCTTTCTTGGTCTGCGGACTGGGCAGTTTAGGTCAGCAGTGCGTGGTGGCGCTCAAGCAGTTTGGGGTGCCTATCTGGGCCATTGAAAAAAACAACCAAGACAGTTACGAAGTCCCCGACCTACCGGATCTGTTAGACCAGTTCATCATCGGCGACTGCGCCTACGCCCCGATTCTAGACCGGTTGGATCTGCAAACCTGCCGCTCGGCGCTTCTGCTCACCTCCACCGAGCCGGTCAATATCGAAACGGCGCTCTTGATCCGTCAACGGAATCCCCAAACTCGCCTGGTGGTGCGCTCTAGTAAAAAAAATTTAAACGAACTGCTGGAAGGGCAACTGGGCAACTTTATCGCCTACGACCCTCTGGACTTACCGGCCCAGGCCTTCGCCCTCGCGGCGCTGGGCACTGACACCTTGGGCTTTTTTGAACTGGAAAAACAATGGGTGCGGGTCGTCCAACTCCAACTGGGGCCGAATCATCCCTGGCTCCACAACTTTCGACTGCGAGACCTGCAAAGCCGGGCCCGGCGCCTCCTACTTCACCAACGGGTGATGGAATCCTGCCCCCGTTCCTTCCACCTCTGGAGCGCCGACGGGGCCCCTCAACTGGGCGACCGACTGATTTACTTAGAGCTGTTGGACAACTGGAGTCTGGCGCCGACGGCGGAAAAAACGGCGAAACCGGGGCGGCCGTTGAGCTTAAATCAAGAAAACCCTTGGGTTCAGCGTCTTCAAGTCTGGCAAAAAAGCCTGGGGGAGCGTCCTATTATTCTCTGGGCCGCGGCGATTCTCCTCGGGTTGATTGCTTTAGGCACAACGGTTTTACACTTTGCTTTGCCAGGCAGTTACGGTCTGTCGGCCTTTTACCGGACGGCGATCCTCCTTTTGGGAGGATACGGGGACGTCTTTGGCGATCTAGAAGAAGCGCCGGAAAACGCCTGGATTTTGCAACCGGTGGCGCTGTTGTTGACCCTGACGGGCACCGCTTTTGTGGGGATTCTCTACGCGCTCTTAACGGAAAAACTGATCGCCAGCAAATTTCAATTTATTCGCAAGCGCCTGCCCATTCCCAACCAAAATCACATTATTATTCTCGGTCTGGGGCGGGTGGGGCAACGGGTGGTTAAACTCCTGAAAACTTGGAAACAGCCCGCGGTGGGCATTACCCTCTCCGGCGCCATCGACCCCCGAGTTCTCCCGGATATTCCCGTCATTAGCGACGGCCTCCAGGAGAGTTTAGACCGGGCTAATTTAACGACGGCGTCCAGCATTGTGGTCGTCACGGACGACGATTTACTCAACCTAGAGGTGGCGCTGATGGCGGAGCGCCAAAACCCCTCTGCCCACTTGGTGATTCGCACGGGGAAGGAGGGCTTAAGTCAGAGCTTGATGGGCTTGTTGCCCCGGGCCCATGTCTTGGAAACCTATCGTTTAGCGGCGGAAGTCTTTGTGGGGGCGGCCTTCGGGGAAAATATTCTCCATCTCTTCCGTCTGCCGGGGCAAACGGTTCTGGTGACGGAATATCAAATCGAACCCCAGGACACCCTCTGCGGTTTACTGCTGGGGGAGGTCGCCTACGGTTACGGCGTTATTCCCATTTTGTATCAAGCGCCGGGTCAGGAGTCCCGTTTACTGCCCTCGGACGATCTGGCCTTAAAAGCGGGGGATCGATTGATTATTCTCGCTTCCATTGACAGCCTCAAGCGGATTGAAATTCGCGACCTGGCGCCGAAAACCTGGCGGATACGGATTGAGAAATTAGCCCTAGCGGAATCGGACTTTGAAGGGGCCAATATTCTCAGCCGCATTTCCGGCTGTTCTCTCCAGCAGGCCCGGCAGGCCATGGCCAATCCGCCCCAAATTTTAACCACTCCCCTCTATCGACCCCAAGGGGAACGGCTCCTGCGGGCGCTCCAAAAAATCCAAGTCAAGGCCGCCCTGATTCCCCTCGGCGCCGAATCTCAGCCGGCGGAGCCTGTGCCATAATGAGAGCCAATTTGTGGGGAGTTTTACCGTGGCTATCCGTCTTGTGGTTCTCGATATTGACGGCACCATCGCCGGAGACAGTAATCAGGTGAGTCCCGGCGTCCTAGAAGCCATTGCCCAAGTCCAAGCCCGGGGCATTCCCGTGGCGCTGGCTACCGGGCGCATGTATCGCTCCGCCCTCCGCTTTCACCAAAAAATTCAGTCTCCTCTGCCCCTCATTACCTACAACGGCGCTTTGACCCAAGACCCCCAAACCGGGGAAGTCCGGCGCCATTGTCCCTTGGACGCGGAAGTCGCCCTAGAAATTTGGCGCTATTTTGTGGATCTGCCGGAGACTTCTCCCCTGGAATTGCACTGTTACCATCAGGATCAACTCTACGTTCCCGCCATTACCGAACAAACCCAAAATTACCTCGCTCGGGCCGGGGTGACGGCGCTGGAGCAAGGGGATTTAGAGCCGTTGTTAAGACAGGAACCCACGAAACTCCTCGCCATTAGTCCCGACAGCGCTTGGCTCCGGCGCTTGCAAGGGGATCTCCGGCGACGCCTCACCGAGGAGCAGGTGTATTTTACCCAATCCACCGATATTTACTTTGAAATCACCCATCCCCAGGCCACCAAGGGTCAAGCGGTTCGGCATTTAGCGGAGACCCTGCTAGGGCTAACCGCCTCGGAGGTTCTAGCCATTGGCGATAATTTCAATGATCTAGATTTATTGCAATACGCCGGTCGGGGGGTGGCTATGGGTAACGCGCCGGAGGGGGTTAAGGCCGTCGTCGACGAGGTGACCGCCGATGTGGAAGCGGACGGCGTCGCTCAGGTTTTAGCTGGTTTGTTGGTTTAACGATTGACAACCCCCGTTCCCACCGCTTGTTGAATGTGGCTGTAACCTCCGGCGTCCAGTCGAGCGCCGAGACCCCGCAAAATGTCCCGACAGATCCAGGGGCCTTGGTAAATCCAGGCGGTGTAGAGTTGCAATAGGCTAGCGCCGGCGGTAATTTTTTCCCAGGCGTCTTCGGCGCTGGCCACGCCCCCCACGCCGATAATGGGCAGTTCTCCCTGGGTTTTTTGATAAAGGTAGCGGATCACTTCGGTCGATCGCTGTTTTAAGGGTTGACCGCTGATCCCTCCCGCTTCTTCCGTTATAGGGCGCCCGGTTTGGGGCAGAATTTGAGTCTTTAAACCCTGACGACTGAGGGTGGTATTCGTCGCCACCAGCCCCGCGAGTTCATGCTCCCGAGCCAGTTCCACAATCGCGTCCAGCGCCGGCCAGTCCAAATCCGGGGAAATTTTCACCAGCAGGGGTTGCCCCCGTTCGTTGACGGCTTGCAAAGCGCCGAGAATTTTAGACAGCTCCTCCGCGGCCTGCAAATCCCGCAGACCGGGGGTATTGGGGGAACTAACGTTGACGACAAAATAATCCGCCCAGGGCTGAAGCGCCTGAAAACTGCGCTGATAATCTGCCGCCGCCTCCCCGAGGGGCGTCGTTTTCGATTTACAGAGGTTAATACCCACGGGGTAGGCTCGGGGATAGCGCTCCCAGGTTTGTTTTAAGGTTTGAGCCAGGGCCAGGGCGCCGCGATTATTGGCGCCGAGACGGTTGAGCGCCGCCAAATCCGCCGTCAGGCGAAACAAACGGGGCCGGGGATTTCCCGGTTGGGCCTCCCAGGTGACGGCGCCCAGTTCGGCGAAGCCAAAACCCAACGCAGGCCAAAGGGCCGCCGCTTCCCCGTTCTTATCGCAACCGGCGGCTAATCCCAGCAGATGGGGAAATTTCAAGCCCCAGAGGGTCTGCTCCAGCCGCGGATCTAACCAGGCAAAACTCCGCTCTAATTGCTCCCTCAGCCAACCGGCGCCGGCCCGGTCGAGGCGCTCAACGGCTTGTAAACATTGGATCAGGGCGCTGTGGCCCCCTTCGGGGTTATTTTTAGTGACCCGGAGAATCTGGGGATAGAGAAAACGGGCAAAGGTAAACATCGGCTCGCTCCAGAGAAAACAAACGGCGCTCTTCCTAGAGGGTAAACGAGGTTCTGGATTTCGGCGCCCCGGCAACTGAGATCTAAAGTCCTGGCTAGGATTTAGCTTCCTGGAACAAATCTGGAAACGATAGAAACCAAACGGGTTAATCTGAAGAACCGTCTGCCGGTTATCAGCGACTTAGACCGTTTCGCCGCGGCGCTGTTTCACTTGCCACCCAGTCCCAGATCGAGAACGCTGGTTAAGCCAGCATATTGTTTAAGAGATATGGAAACGGACAATCTTTTTTATCGCGTCTTTCTCCGCGCCCCCCAATTGATTAGCGAACTCATTCCCCAAATTCCCCCTGACTGCCAATTCCAAATGAGCGCCCCCGTCGTCAAAGGCAGAAAATTTTCCCTCGATGGGCTTCTTAGTCCTCTGGATGACAACCCGGATTATCCCCTTGTTTTTCTCGAAGCCCAGATGCAGAGAGATCCCAACTTCTATGGGCGTTACTTCGCCGAAATCTTCCTTTACCTTTACGACCATGAAATTACTCGGCCCTGGTACGGATTACTTATTCTCCCTAGCCCTACCCTCTACCTCGGCGCTGATCAAAATTATCAGCCTCTATTAGAGCAAAAAGTGCAAAGACTCTATCTCCAAGATTTGATTCCCCAAGATTCTCTCAGTTCCAACCTCTCTCTCCTTAAACTTGTGGCTCTCGACCTTGAGGAAACGATTCCCTTTGCCCAACAACTCCTTCAGCAAACCCCTGACCGGGATGTTTTTCTTCGCCAACTCGATGTCGTCGAGGCTATACTAGCCAATAAGTTCCCTCAACTGACTCCTCAGGAGATTCTCAAAATGTTGCACATCCCCACCGTCGGACTCCGGGAAACCCGGTTTTATCAAGAAATCGCAAAAGAAGCCCGTCAAGAGGGTCTTCAAGAAGGTCGCCAAGAGGGTCTTCAAGAGGGTCGTCAAGAGGGTCGTCAAGAAGGCCAAGTGGCTGTTATTCTCAGACTTTTAGCTCGCAAATTGGGAACCCTCTCCCCAGCTCAAATTGCTCAGATTCAACAACTCTCCCTCCCTCAATTAGAAAATCTTGCAGAGACGCTTTTTGACCTCAATCAAAGTCAAGATCTAGAACGCTGGTTAAATCGGCATATTGTCTAAGAAATAGAAACCGTTCCCCTAGCAGAAAATCTTGGCGATGGGTACAGAGGACTATAGCCGGTAAAAAGCGAGCGCCCAAGGCAAATAGTTTAAATAAACTATTTACAGGATTGACGGAGAGCGAGTTCATCCCCTAAACTTTGGGCAAGCTCCTCTCCCGTTTGTGCGTTATGTCCGGCCAACCGCTCTATATCCTTCTCCTCAATATCCACGGTCTTGTCCGGGGACGCCATCTAGAGCTAGGACGGGACGCGGATACCGGCGGACAGACTAAATATGTGTTGGAACTGGCCCAGGCGCTGTCCCGCCATCCAGAGGTGAAACGGGTAGATTTGATGACTCGCCTACTGGCGGATCCCCAACTCAGCGCCGACTATGGTCAACCCCGGGAGGCCTTGAATGAAAAAGCGACCATTGCCCGCATTTCCTGCGGGATTTTGGAGTATCTGCCCAAGGAAGAATTGTGGGATTACTTAGATAATTTTGCGGACAACGCCATCGCTTACCTGCGGGAGCAGGGAGAACTGCCCGACGTCATCCATAGCCACTACGCCGACGCCGGTTATGTGGGCGCTCGTCTCTCCCACCAGTTGGAAATTCCCCTGATCCACACCGGCCATTCCCTGGGGCGCTCGAAGCGAAAACGGCTCCTAGCCAGCGGGGTTAACCGAGAGACGATCGAACGGCGCTATAACATGACCCGCCGCATTAACGCCGAGGAGGAAACCCTGAGTTCCGCCCAAAAGGTGATCACCAGCACCCACCAGGAAATCAACGAGCAGTACGCGCAATACGACTACTACGACCCCAAGCAAATGTGCGTAATTCCGCCGGGGACGGACATGGCTCAGTTCTATCCGCCCCTAGGGAACGAATGGGAAAGCCCTGTTTTTCAAACCCTGACCCGTTTTTTGCAAAATCCCCGCAAACCCATGCTGTTGGCGCTGTCCCGTTTGGATCAGCGGAAAAATATTCCCACCCTCATCGAAGCCTTTGGTCAATCTCCCCAGTTACAGGAGCGGGCTAACCTAGTGATTGTGGCCGGACTGCGGGAGGACGCGCGAGATCTGGACGACAACGCCCAATCGGCGCTGGTGGAAATTCTCTTTGCCCTCGACCGCTACGACCTCTACGGCAAGGTCGCCTATCCCAAGGGTTTTCCGGGGGAGGACATTAGCGTTATCTATCGATTGGCGGCGCTCTCCGGCGGGGCGTTTGTTAATCCCGCCTTAACGGAGCCCTTTGGCTTGACCCTAATTGAAGCCGCGGCCAGCGCCCTCCCCATCGTGGCGACCCAGGACGGCGGCCCGGTGGATATTGTCAAAAATTGTCAAAACGGCTATTTGATCGATCCCCTGGACCCCCAGGACATCGCCGATACCCTCCTCAAGCTCCTGAGCGATCCCCAGCAGTGGCAAACCTTCGCCCAGAACGGCACTCAACGGGTCAAGCGCCGCTACACCTGGGAATCCCATGTGGAGAGCTACCTGACCATGCTCCGGCCCATTGTGGAAAAAACTGAGAAGCGGCCGGCGCTCAACCGCCAGCGCCGTCCCATCCTCTACCAAAGCGGCGCTATTGTCTCCAGTCTGGATCAGAATTTACTGGGCGACCGGGACTCTTTACAGGCTTTAGTCCAGCGTCTGCAAGAACACCAAAAGGACGTCAGTTTTTGCGTCGCCACGGGGCGCTCCCTCAACTCGGCGCTCAAGGTTCTCCGACAATACAACATCCCTCAACCGGATGTCCTGATTACCAGTATGGGCACGGAGATTTACTACGCGGCGGAACTGACTCCCGACAAGGCTTGGACGAATCATATTAACTATCTCTGGAGTCGGCCTCGTCTGGTAGCCCTGCTGGCGAATATTCCGGGGTTGGCGCTCCAGCCCCAAAAGCAACAGAGCGCTTACAAAATCAGCTATTTCTACGACCCGGCGCTAGCGCCGACGGTGGAGGAAATTCGGCGCTTGCTTTTGCAAAACGAACAGACCGTGAATAGCATTTTTTCCTTTGGGCAATTTTTAGACATTCTTCCCGTCCGGGCCTCCAAAGGATACGCCGTGCGCTGGTTCGCTCAACAGCAGGACATTCCCCTAGAGCGGATTTTAACCGCCGGAGGCTCTGGCGGCGACGAGGATATGATGACGGGCAACACCCTCTCGGTGGTGGTGGCCAATCGTCACAGCGAAGAATTAGCCAATATTAGTTTGGTAGAACCTATTTACTTTTCCGAAAAACAGTTTGCCGCCGGTATCCTCGACGGGTTGGAGCATTACGACTTTTTCCGACTCTGTCAGGAGGGGTAAAAAATGTCGCTCCTTCTCTGTTCGGATCTAGACCGGACGTTGATTCCCAACGGCGCGGCGCCGGAATCCCCCCAGGCCCGACTCCGATTTCAAGCCTTTCTTCAGAGTTCTCCCGTAACTCTGGCCTATGTGACAGGCCGGGATCTAACGTTAGTTCAGGAAGCGATTCGGGTTTACGATCTGCCCCACCCGCATTTTGTCATCGCCGACGTCGGCGCCAGCGTCTATGACTTTAGGGTTCAGGGCGCTCCCCAACGGCTTCAGGGGTGGGACGCTCAGATCGGCGCCGCCTGGGAGGGGCGAGACGCCCAGGGGTTAATTCCCTTACTGGCGGAGTTGATGGCGGACCGGCCCTGCCGTCTGCAAGAGCCGGAAAAACAGGGCCGTTATAAATTGAGTTATTACCTAGAGGGGGAGCTAAACCCGGAACCTCTGCTCAGGGCGGTAAAACAGCGCCTCCAGGGTTTCAACCTCGACGCCAGCTTGATTTGGAGCCTGGATGAAGGCGCCGGCGTCGGCCTGTTGGATATTTTGCCCCCCGGCGCTAATAAAAGCCAAGCTATCGCCTATTTAATGGAACGCCAAAATTTTAGCCTCGAAAACACCCTCTTCGCCGGGGACAGCGGCAATGATTTAGACGTCTTGCTCAGTCCCATTAAAGCGGCGCTGGTGGCCAACGCCCATCCCCAGGTCAAGGCGGAAGCCCGGCGCCGAATCGCCGAGGAAAATCGAGAAGAGACTCTCTACTTCGCCCAGGGCGCCGGCCCGGGGAACGGCAATTACAGCGACGGTATTTTAGAAGGGGTGGCCCATTTTTTCCCGGAAATGATATCGGAAATTTAGGGGGATTTGCCCAGAGCGCCGTAGAACTGGAAGCGCTCCCGCAGTCCGGCGCCGTCCAGATCTTGCGTCCAATACTCAATCAAGGCGTGACCAAAGGCCCAGGCGTTGCGATCCGGGGGCAGAGCGTTATCCATGACCAGGGGCCAGAGACTGAGGAGATCAAAGGTCAGGGGGCGCTCCGCCGCGTTTAGCAACCCGAATAACTCCTGGGCCATTTGTAACTTACCAATGGCCACGGGCAACTGCTCCACCGGAATTTGCTCTGCCAACAGGTAAGCCAGGGTGGGGGAGCCGGTGGTTAAAGTGGCGATAAATTTTAAGACGGGGCTTTTCAAAAACGCCGTTAACCCCTGAGTTGTCGTCATCTGAAAGCTATAGCGCTCGATTAACTTAGCGGCGGCCAAAGCCCGGGCGTCTAGATCCGCTAAAAACTGAGCCAGTCGGGTTTCCCGCCCCGGGCCAATGGCTTCCACCAAAGTTGCCGCCAAACGATCCAACCCCCAGGCGGCCCGGTTTTCAGCCTCGTCGGCGCTGACCAGGGGCAAAATTTGGGCGCAGTCAGCGCCGAGGCGCTCGCTTCGGTAGGCCAGCGCCTCCCGGATGGCCCGTTCCTTGGGGCGCTCGCCGGTAAGCCAATCGTAGGGGGGACTCCATTCCCGCAAAGGACGGAGACGATCCACCTGAGTGACGACCAGAATCGCGGGAATGTCCGGGTTAACCCGGCGCAAATCCCGGAGAAAATCCCCGTCCATCTCCAGCGCCGGGTCGAGGGCGGGGGTCAGGAGCAGGATTAAATCGGCTCGCCGACTAAAATCCAAAACCTGTTCCCGTAATTCCGGGCGCCGGCTCTGCTCGTAGCCGGGACTGTCCCAGAGTTTGAGGATTTCTCCCCCCGGCGCTTGCCATTGGTACTCGGTCAAGTCCGCGGTGTTAGGCAATAAATCCGTCACCGCTAGGGCTTGCTGAAAGAGACTATTAATTAAACTACTTTTGCCGGCGCCGGTGCGACCCACAACGCCTAAAACCAAAGGAGCCTGAATCATCTCTTCTCTATCGGTTCCTTGGGCTAACAGTTCCCGGAGGGTCTGGCTTTTGACCTGAAGGCGCTGTTCCGTCTGGGCCGTTAACCAATCCCCTGGCGGAGTTTCGGCGCCGTAGAGCGCCAGGGCTTGACGGCAGAGATTGCGCAGGATCGTTTCCCGCAGAAGTTGGCTGAGGTTCAGCAACAGTTCCGCCTGGGCCCGTTGGGCGCTGCCGTCGCTGGCGAAGCGGGCCGCGGCTTGGACGGGGTTCAGGGCCCACTGCCCCCAATACCAGACTTTGCCCAGACGCCGCAGGGTCGGCTCTAAATTTTGATAGGTTTCGTAGGCTCGATAGCCCTGGGCGACGGTGACCTGATTTAAGGTCGGCGCTAGGCTGGCCATCCACTGATCCACATCCTCCAGGGTGCCCCGGAGCAGTTGATAGGCGGAGGGAATATAAAGGTTGAGGAGGGGATATTTTTCCTGGGGCGCGTAAATCTGGGCCACGCCCTCAACGACGGTTAAACAGCGCCGCCAAAAAGCGGGCCAATCCTCCCACAGGGGGAGATCCTCCCGGGCCTCCGCCAGAACCGTTTTCAGTAAAGCCTCCGCCCGGGGCAGGTTTTCCGATAACCGGGGACTGAGTTCTTTGTCCGCCGGCGCTAGGCGAAAACTAGCCCCGATATCCCCCAAAACCTGGGACGGCGTCGTCCATTTGACCAATAACCAGCGCCAAGCCACAAAGAGCAGGGTAAACACCGCCCAGAGCCAACTGAGACCCCAGCGGTGAATTTGCCAACCGGCGGCGCCGAGCAAAAATCCGAGAACCAGGATCAGGGGCGCAAGGAGAACAACCCATTGAAGACGGCTGAGGCGGGGAGCAAGCATAAACGGGCGGGGGAGAAAAACAGGGGACGGCGCTCCCCCCATTTTGCTAGATTTTAAGCCTGCCCTCCCATTGAACGCCCATGACCTCCCCCCGGCAAGTCGCTTTTCAGGTATTGCGGGACTTAGACCGCCGGGATACCTATCCGGATCTAGCGCTCGACCGGGCGTTGCAAAAAACGGCGCTGTCCCCCCAGGATCGAGGGTTAGCCACGGAACTGGTTTACGGCGTCGTCCGCTGGCAACGAACCTTGGACGCCCTGATTAGCCAATTTAGCCAACGCCCCGGCGCCCAACAACCCCCGGCGCTCCGGCGCTCGCTCCAGTTAGGGCTGTACCAACTGCGTTATTTAGACCAGGTTCCCCCCTCGGCGGCGGTGAATACTTCAGTGGATTTAGCCAAGGAAAACGGTTTAGGGGGGTTGAGCAAAGTGGTGAACGGGATTTTGCGGGCCTATTTACGTCACAGCGAAGGAGGGCAAGATCCCCTGATTCTCCCGGAGGATCCGGCCCGGCGCTTGGGGGTGGAGGAGAGTTTTCCCGATTGGATTGTGGATCTCTTTCTGGAACGCTGGGGCTATGACCGGGCCCAAAGAATTTGCCAAGCCTTTAACCAAACGCCGCCCCTCGATCTACGGATTAACCCCCTCAAAACCACTCGGGAGGCGCTTCAAACCCAGTTCGCCGAAGCCGGTATTGACAGTCATCCCTTGCCAGGTTTACCCCAGGCGCTCCGCCTGCCGGGGCGGGGTAGTATTCCGCAACTGCCCGGTTTTCAGGAGGGGCTTTGGACGGTGCAATCGGCGCCGGCCCAGTGGGTGAGCCATTGCCTCGACCCCCAACCTGGGGAAAGTATTGGGGACGCCTGCGCGGCGCCGGGGGGAAAAACCACCCATTTGGCGGAATTAATGGGGGATCAAGGCCGAATTTTAGCGCTAGACCCCACCTCGTCTCGTCTCCAGAAACTCCAGCAAACCCAGCGCCGTCTGGGGTTAACCAGTATTCAGTCTGAAAGCGCCGACGCTCGAACCTTTACGCCCCCTTGGCCCCTAGACCGAGTCTTAGCGGACGTTCCTTGCTCCGGTCTCGGCACCCTCCACCGCAATCCCGACCTCCGCTGGCGCCCAATTCTGGGCAAGCTCCCCGAGTTGTTAACCCTCCAAGCGGCGCTGTTGACCCAAGCCGCCACCTGGGTGAAACCGGGGGGCGTTTTGGTTTACGCCACTTGTACGCTCAACCCCGAGGAAAATCAGGCCCAGATCCAGACTTTTCTAAACGCCCATCCTCAGTGGCGTTTAATTTCCCTAACGGCGCCGGATTCCCAAGAAACCCAAGAAACCTTAACCTGTTGGCCCGACGCCTGGTGGGGAGACGGCTTTTTTATCGCCAAGCTTCAACGATCTTGAAGAGACGGGGGCCGGCGCTAGTCTAAATCCTCCTATCTTCCCCGCGGGCTTGAATATCCAAACAGAGGAACAGCGCCGACAAATGGGGGAACGCTCCTTTCATAATCTTCTCATAATCTCTCGACGCCGTGTTAAAGTGGGAATTATGAAAAAAATATGAGAATTGGCGGCATGGAGGGACGAGACAGGCGGATTTTCCTTTTAGGGGTCTTAACCGTATTGGGTTTAGGGGCCTGTCAAGCGCCGTCGGCGGACAACGCCCAGGCGAAAGCTCAAGTGTTGACGACCTTCACCGTCCTAGCCGATATGGCCCAGACCGTGGCGGGGGAGAGCTTAACCGTCGAGTCTTTAGTTAAACCCGGCGCTGAAATTCACAGCTATGAACCCACGCCCCAGGATCTGGAACGGGGACAAAGCGCCCAGTTAATTCTGGATAACGGTTTAAATCTAGAGCGTTGGGCCGAGCGTTTTTACCAAAATTTACCCCAGGCTCCCCGGGCTACCCTGAGCCAAGGGGTTCAACCTCTCCCCATCGCCAGCGACGCCTACGCCGGGAAGCCCAATCCCCACGCCTGGATGTCTCCCCAAAACGCGCTGATTTACGTTGACAACATCCGCCGGGCCTTGAGCCAACTCGATCCCGCCAACGCCGAAACTTACGCAAAAAACGCCGGAGTCTATCAAAACCAAATCCGCGCCCTCGATCAACGCCTGCGGCAAGCGATCGCTCAGATTCCCCCCGAGAAACGCTATTTGGTCAGTTGCGAAGGCGCTTTTTCCTATCTGGCTCGGGACTACGGCTTACAGGAAATTTATCTCTGGCCCGTCAACGCCGAACGGCAAGGCTCCCCGAAACAGACGGCCCGGGTGATTGAGGCGGTTAAAACCAAACAAATCCCGGCAGTCTTCTGCGAAAGCACCGTCAACGATCAAACCCAGCGTCAGGTGGCCCGGGAAAGCGGCGCTCGCTACGGCGGGGTCTTCTACGTGGATTCCCTCTCTCCCCCCGACGGCCCGGCGCCGACTTACCTCCAGCTTCTCGAACACAACGTCAACACCCTGATCCAAGGACTCGCCCCATGATTCCCAGTCTCTCCCTCCGAGATCTCACGGTCGCCTACCGCGGGCGAATCGCCCTCCAGGTCGGCGCCCTAACCCTGCCCCAGGGCGTCCTCTGCGGTTTGGCGGGGATGAACGGCGCCGGTAAATCCACCCTCTTTAAGGCGCTGATGGGCTTTGTCCGCCCCCGCTCCGGGGAAATTGAGATCTATGGCCGCCGGATTGCCTCGGCCCAGAAACAACAGTTAATCGCCTATATGCCCCAAACAGAAGCGGTGGATTGGCAGTTTCCCGTCGCGGTAGAGGAGGTGGTGATGATGGGGCGCTACGGGCGTTTGAATTGGTTGCGTCGCCCCCGGCCCGAGGATCGGGAAATCGTCCGTCAAAGTTTAGAACAAGTAGATCTTTTATCCTATCGAGAGCGCCAGATTGGGGAACTCTCCGGGGGGCAGAAAAAACGGGTTTTCCTCGCGCGGGCCCTGGCTCAAATCGCGACCCTGGACTCGGCGCCGCAACCGTCGTTACTGTTGCTGGACGAACCCTTTAGCGGCGTGGATATTCGCACGGAAAAAATGATGATCCAGCGCCTCTTAACTTTACAAAAAGAGGGTCATACGATTTTAATTTCCACCCATAATTTAGATTCCATTAAAACCTTTTGCGACCAGGTGATTTTGATTAATCGCACCCTCCTGGCCTACGGAGAAACCGGCGCCGTTTTTACCCCGGAAAATCTGAGACTGGCCTTTGATCGTCCCGAGCGCCGGGAGTCTCCCCAGTCTTGGTTAAGCCTAGAACGGGAGAGTCTGTCATGGAGTTAGGCGCTTGGCTTTGGGCGCCCCTGCAACACGCCTTTATGCTCAAGGCTTTAGGGATTAGCGCCTTGGTGGGAACGGTTTGCGCGGCGCTCTCCTGTTTTTTAATTCTCAAGGGCTGGGCGCTAATGGGGGACGCCGTCTCCCACGCGGTTTTGCCCGGCGTGGTCTTGGCCTACGCGTTAAATTTGCCCCTGGCCCTCGGCGCTTTTATTTTTGGCTTACTATCGGTTTGGTTAATTGGCTTTATTGAATCCCAGAGTCGGATTAAGGAAGACACGGTCATTGGCATTGTCTTTACCGGCTTTTTTGCCCTGGGCTTAATCTTAGTATCTAAAATTCGTAGTTCCCTGGATTTAACCCATATTTTATTTGGCAATGTTTTAGGGATTTCCCAGGCAGATCTGATCCAAACTGGCTTGATCAGCGTTATCGCCCTAACGGCGCTTTTTTTACTTCGTAAAGATTTATTGCTTTTCTGTTTTGACCCCATCCAAGCCCGCTCTCTCGGGTTAAATACTCAGTTTTTATACTACGCTCTGCTGTCTCTCCTCTCCCTCACCGCCGTAGCGGGTTTGCAGACCGTGGGTATTATTCTGGTGGTCGCCATGCTGATTACTCCCGGCGCCACCGCCTATCTTCTCTGCGACCGCTTTGACCGGATGCTCGCCGTCGCCGTCGCCTCCGGCGTTCTCTCCAGCCTTGGGGGCGCCTACCTTAGCTATCATTTGGACGGCTCCACGGGGGGCTGTATTGTGCTCCTGCAAACTCTTTTATTTTTAATCGCCCTCCTGTTAGCGCCGAAACACGGCCTGCTCGTTCGTTGGCGCTCTCGGCGCTAGGGAGATCGGGTCGCGCCCGGCGCCGCTAGGTCTTCTGTTTATAACAGCGCCGCGCCGAGGAGTTTTTCTTGTCGTCGGGCTAATTCCCGGCCCAGCGCCGGATAGTTTTCTAACGTCGGATCGGCGATCATCAACGCTTCCGCCGCTTCCCTAGCTAGAGTTAAGGTATCCTGATGTTCCGTTAAACTGGCCAGGGCAAAATCCGGCAAACCCGACTGACGGGTGCCCAACACTTCCCCCGGCCCCCGGAGGCGCAGATCCATTTCGGCGATAAAAAAGCCGTCCTGGGATTCTTCCAAGACCGCTAGGCGCTGGCGGGCGTCGGGATTGCGGCTATTGGTGAGTAAAAAACAATAGGAACTATAGGCGCCGCGACCGACCCGGCCCCGCAGTTGGTGCAGTTGGGATAAGCCGAAGCGCTCGGCGTTTTCAATCACCATCACGGTGGCGTTGGGCACATCCACTCCCACTTCAATGACCGTGGTGGAAACGATAATTTGGGTTTCCCCGTCCCGGAAGGCGGTTAAAACCTGATCTTTCTCCGCCGAACTCAGGCGCCCGTGGAGGAGGCCGATACGAAAGTTGGGAAAAACGGCGCTGGAGAGGGTTTGGTATTCCTCCGTCGCGGCTTTAACGTCCAACTTTTCCGACTCTTCAATCACCGGAAAAATGATATAAATTTGCCGTCCCTGGGCCACTTCCCGGCGGATTAAATCGTAGAGTTGGGGGCGCTCTTTGGCCGTAATCACCTGGGTCTGGATCGGTTGCCGACCGGGGGGCAGTTCGTCGATTTGGCTCACGTCCAGATCCCCGTGGAGGGTCAGCGCCAGGGTGCGGGGAATAGGGGTGGCGGTCATGCTGAGGACGTGGGGCGCCGTTCCTTTGGCTAGGAGTTTCGCCCGTTGCTCCACCCCGAAGCGGTGTTGCTCGTCAATCACCGCCAGCCCCAAACGGTTAAAGTTAACGGGATCTTGGATCAAGGCGTGGGTGCCCACCAGCAAGGGCAGTTCCCCGCTTTCCAGTTGGCTATGGATTTGGCGCCGTTTACGGAGGGGCGTCGAGCCGGTTAACAGTTCCACCGGTAGAGAGAGGGCGTTAAACCAAGTCACCAGCTTGCGGTAATGTTGCTCCGCCAGCACTTCCGTGGGCGCCATCAGCGCCGCCTGGTAGCCGGATTGCAGGGCCGCCAGAATGGCGAAGACCCCCACCACGGTTTTGCCCGACCCCACGTCTCCCTGGACTAAGCGATTCATGGGTTCGGTTTTTTCCAGATCCGCTAAAATTTCCTGCACCACCCGTTCCTGGGCGCCGGTGAGGGCAAAGGGTAGGATTTCGGTAAAGCGCTGGATCAGTTGCCCCTGACCCCGGAGGGGAACGCTGACCGCTTGGGCTTGACGTTGCCGGCGCCGTTGGAGAAAGCCCAGTTGTAGGTAAAAAAATTCGTCAAAAATCAGGCGCCGTCTAGCTTGGTTCAGTAAATCCCGGTCTTCCGGGAAATGGATCTGGAGCAGAGCCGCCTTTTTGACCCCGCTTTGCGCTTCCGGCAGAGCGAGGGGCAGGAGTTGATACCGCTCCCGAATCGGCGCCGGTAGGGGATCGACCCAATCTTTAAGCGCCGGCAAGACCGCCAACACACTGCGGCGCAGAGCGTCCGCCGTCGCGCCCTCTGTCAGGGGATAAACCGGCAAAAGGCGGCCAATGTTGAGGGAATTAAGGCTCCCGGTGGCGGAGTCCAGAACTTCGATTTCCGGGGTGTCTAGGGTTAACCCGTATTTATTTTGCTTCACCAACCCCGAGGCGGCGATGACGGCGCCGGGGGGATAGAGGCGCTTCATCCGCTCCTGCCACCCCCGCTCGGCGAAGCGTTTCCCGGCGTAGAAGCGGGTCAGTTTAATTTTTCCCGTCTGATCCCGGATCTGGACTTCAAAAATGTTTAAATTCTTATTTTTGGCGCTGGTGTAGCAGTTACTGCGAATCACCCGCCCCACTAGGGTGACGGTTTCCCCCGCCGTCAGTTGCTCAATACTGACCTGGCGGGCGTAGTCGATGTAGTCCCTAGGAAAGTAGAGGAGGAGGTCGCGAACGGTTTTCAAGTTCAGTAACCCCAGGGCCTTAGCCCTGGCCTTGCCGATGTCTTTTATTTCACCTAGGGGGGTGGCTAAGTTAAAGCTGGCCTTGGGATTAAAGGCCACCGGCGCCGTTTTCACCTGGGGCGTTACAGTCGCTTCTGGCGGGGGATTTTCTAAGCTGTGTCGGAGTTTGAGTAAAAACTGTCGGGTCGAAGCCACCAATTGCCGGCGCCGGGACAAGTCCGCCTGGGGATAGTCCCGAAATTGGGGCGCTAATTCCTGCCAGCGCCGTCGTAGATCCGCCGGCGCTCCCGCGGGGGCTGGGGTTCCTAAACTAAGACACAAAAATTCGCTAAAGCGGTACTGTTTCCCCTGAAGATCTCGAAAGCCGCCCTCGGCCTCTAGGGCCAGGGCTTTTTGCAAACGGAGCCAATCGGGGGTCGCGGTCATAGGAAGGTTGAGATATTGTTTAATACAAAGGTGAGGGTCAAGGCTTGAGGCGTACTATTTGCAAAGTTGAGATGCTCCCCTAGGGATCTTCAGGGGAAAAGTGCGTTATTAATAGTACTCTAATCGTTTTTATCTCATCCAAGGAAGAACTGAAGTATGTTTTTTGGGCGTTACGTAGAGTGGCGGTCTAGACAGTTACTTATATTAATAAATATAGCGGCGGCGCTCCTTTACTTGATTTGTATCCAAATCAGTTATCAATTTATCAACCTCGATCCTTCAGACCGGATTGCGCCCCTCTGGTTGCCCTCGGCCCTTTCCCTTAGTCTTTTCTTTCACTTTGAGCATAAAATTTTATTGGGAATCCTCGGCGGATCTATTCTCGGCGCCATAGGAGTCCTAGGAAATGTCTCCCCGCTCGTATCGCCGATTCCTTTTTTACTCTTGGCGATAACCTTTTCCTTAGCGGATATTATCCAGCCGATTTTAGCCAATATTTGGATCAAGAAATCTCTTGCGCAAGAATCCATTAGCGAAAATTCAACTAACGGGTTGGGAGATTTTTTTTGTCCCCCCGCCGTACAAAATCCCTTTATTCGGATTAAGACGACCCTCGCTTTTGTTCAAGCCGCCCTCCTCGCTCCCCTCTCTTCCGCCATTCTCGGCGCCGGCGCCTTGGCGATAACGGGGGTTATCCATCAGGACAAGATCTTATTTTCTTTGATTACCTGGTGGTTGGCCAACGCCCTTGCCAATCTTGTTTTTTCGCCGATTCTCATTCTCCCGCGCTTTAGGACGGGATTTAAAATTAGCCATAAAAAGTTAGAATTCGCCGTGCTGATTTTGGCCGTGTTAACGGTTAGTTATTTAACCTTTATTAAAAACTATCCTATCGCCTACCTTTATCTTCCCCTCGTTTTATTGTCAGTGTTCCTGTTTGGGGGACTCGCCGCTAACCTCGTCGTCGCTTGGGTAACAATGGTCGCCCTTGGCGCCACAGCCAAAGGTTATGGCGTTTTTGTTCAAGTTTTCCAGACCCATCCCCTCATTTTTCTTCAGTCCTTCACCGGCATTTTATCTTTAACCGCCTTAGTGTTTACGGCGCTGACTCAGGAACGAGAAGCGGCCCAAAACGCTTTGAAAAAAATGATTGAGTCCTTGGAAAATCAAGTGGAGTGTCAAACCTGCGAATTAGTAACCGCCCGACAGCGCTTGGAAATCGCCAATCAAGAACTAGAGAAATTAGCTAACACCGACCCGCTAACCCAGGTGGCTAATCGGCGCTGTTTTGATCGCGTGTTGGAGGGAGAATGGCGCCGTTTACTCAGGGAGAGCCAGCCCTTATCTCTACTGATGCTAGATGTGGATCATTTCAAAGCCTATAACGACTTTTACGGACATCCCGAGGGAGATAAGTGCCTAACGCAGGTCGCCCAAGCGTTGACCCGGATTACCCATCGTTATGGCGATTGCGTGGCCCGCTACGGCGGCGAAGAGTTCACGGTCTTACTCCCCAATACCAATCTAGCCGGCGCCGTTCAGGTGGCGGAAAATATTGGGCAGATAATAGAGGAGTTAGGCATACGCCATGAAGCCTCTCCTATCCAACCCACCCTCACCGTCAGCGTGGGAGTAGCTTCTTTAATTCCCAGCTTTTCCGACAGTCCCCAGACCTTAGTCGAACAAGCGGATCAGGCGTTGTACCAAGCTAAAGCGCAGGGCCGAAATCGGCGCTGGGTTTACGAAAAATCGCAATGAATCGACCGAGAAGGCGGCTGTTGATAATCTAGGTTGGCGCTCTCTACGCGGCTCCTCGGCGCCGGTATGCCTAGGCGCCAGCGTCATGACGCGTCGGAAAATCAAATAAACAGAATAATAGTATTGGCGGTGGTATGGCCAGGAAAAACCATCAGTCGGCGCCGATTAGCTCCGAGTCGAAGAAGGCGAATCAAGAACCAAGATGATCCAGCGCCGTCAGAAAATTTAACATTTTCTCTAGCCTCGGCTCCAGAAAATCCTGCTAGAGTGGGGACTAGATTTGTAAATACGCCTTCTAGTATAGGGCTGAACCGAGTTTAACTTTTGCGATTCCCTGAGCATTTCCATGACTCTGACCCCTTTTCCTTGGCTGACGGCGATTATCCTCTTTCCCATCGTTGCGGCGCTTTTCATTCCCCTTATTCCCGACAAGGACGGTAAAACAGTCCGTTGGTATTCTCTGGTGGTGGGGTTAATCGACTTCGCCCTGCTGGTCTGGGCCTTTTACGGGCAGTACGACCTTGCTAATCCGGGTTTGCAGTTGGCGGAAAGTTACACCTGGTTGCCCCAGATTGACCTCAAGTGGTCCGTCGGCGCCGATGGGTTGGCCATGCCCTTGATTTTACTGACGGGCTTTATCACCACCCTGGCGATTATGGCGGCCTGGCCCGTGACCCTCAAGCCCAAACTTTTCTATTTCCTGATGCTGGCCATGTACGGCGGGCAGATCGCCGTCTTCGCGGTGCAGGATATGTTGCTCTTTTTCCTAGTTTGGGAATTGGAGTTGGTGCCGGTTTACCTGATCCTCTCCATCTGGGGGGGCAAGCGCCGTCTCTACGCGGCCACTAAGTTTATTCTCTACACGGCGGGGGGGTCCCTCTTTATTCTGCTGGGGGGTTTAACCCTAGCTTTTTACGGGGATAACGTCACCTTTGATATGAGCGCCATCGCGGCCAAGGACATTCCCCTCAATCTCCAACTCCTGCTCTACGCCGGTTTTCTCATCGCCTACGGCGTTAAACTGCCCATTTTCCCCCTCCATACCTGGCTCCCGGACGCCCACGGGGAAGCCACGGCGCCGGCCCACATGTTGCTGGCGGGGATTTTACTAAAAATGGGGGGGTACGCGCTCCTGCGGATGAACGTGGAAATGCTCCCGGCGGCCCACGCGGTCTTTGCCCCGGTGTTGGTGATCCTCGGGGTGGTGAATATTATCTACGCGGCGCTGACCTCCTTCGCCCAACGAAACCTGAAGCGGAAAATCGCCTACTCCTCCATTTCCCACATGGGTTTTGTGTTGATCGGCATTTCTTCCTTTACGGAACTGGGGATGAGCGGCGCTATGTTGCAGATGATTTCCCACGGTCTCATCGGCGCTAGCTTGTTCTTTATGGTGGGGGCCACCTACGACCGGACTCATACTCTGATGTTGGACGAGATGGGGGGCGTGGGGCAACGGATGAAAAAGGTCTTTGCCATGTGGACGGCCTGCGCTTTAGCCTCCCTAGCTCTGCCGGGGATGAGCGGTTTTGTGGCGGAGTTGATGGTCTTTGTGGGCTTTGCCACCAGCGACGCCTATAATGTCGTCTTTCGGACGATCATCGTCGTCCTCATGGGGGTGGGCGTGATTTTAACGCCGATTTACCTCCTCTCCATGCTCCGGGAAATGCTCTACGGCCCGGAAAACGAGGAACTGGTGAGCCATACGGCGCTGGTGGACGCAGAGCCGCGGGAGGTCTTCATCATCGGCTGTTTGTTGGTGCCCATCATCGGCATCGGTTTTTATCCCAAGCTGGCGACCCAAATCTACGACGCCACCTTTAACCAGATTACCCAGATCGCCCGTCAGGGAGCGCCGAGTTTAAAGACCCAAGCCCTAGCGCCGGAACCCTACCGAGCGCCGTCTTTACCCCAGGGTTAGGGAGGATTAAGCCATGAAAGTCGCGGTTATCGGTAATGGGGGGCGAGAACACGCCCTAGCCTGGAAGCTGACTCAATCCCCGGCGGTGAGCCACTGCTATTGTCTACCCGGCAACGGGGGCGCCGCGGCGCTGGCGAAAGCGGAGAATGTCCCCTTGGCGGTGGAAGATCTGGCGGGAATCAGCCAATTTTGCCAAGCCCAAGGGGTGGATCTGGTGGTGGTGGGGCCCGAGTTGCCCCTCTCCCTCGGTTTGGCGGATCATCTGCGGGACTTGGGGCTAAAGGTTTTCGGCCCCTCCCAGGTCGGCGCCCAACTAGAAGCCAGCAAGTCCTGGGCTAAGGCGCTGATGGAGCGGGCCGGGGTGCCCACCGCCCAGGGGGAAACCTTTAGCGACCTAGAATCGGCGCTGGCCTATCTGGCCCGCCAAACGGCGCCGATTGTGGTCAAGGCCGACGGTTTAGCGGCGGGCAAGGGGGTGATTGTGGCCCAAACCCTCTTAGAGGCCGAGACGGCGCTGAAGGATTTATTCGCCCAGGGGTTTAATCCGGTGGTGGTGGAGGAATTTCTAGCGGGGGAAGAGGTCTCCGTCTTAGCCCTGGCGGACGGCCAAACCGTCATTCCCCTGCTTCCAGCCCAGGACCACAAACGGATTGGGGAAGGCGACACCGGCCCCAACACCGGCGGCATGGGGGTTTACGCCCCGGCGCCGATAGCGCCGGCGGAACGGATGGCGGAGATTACCCGAACCATTCTGGAACCCACCTTGGGACAACTGCGGGCGGAGGGCATTGATTACCGGGGCGTGCTCTACGCCGGGCTGATGGTCAGCCCCCAGGGCGAAATTAAAGTTTTAGAATACAACTGCCGTTTTGGCGACCCGGAAACCCAGGCGATTTTGCCCCTCTTGGCGGACGACCTGGCGGAGATTTTACTGGCCGCGGCGGAGGGACGGCTCCAGACCCTACCGCCCTTAACTTGGAAGCCCGCCAGCGCCGTCTGCGTGGTCATGGCGGCCCAGGGTTATCCCGGCGCTTACGCTAAAGGGGAGACCATTACGGGCATCGAAGCGGCGGAGGCTCAGGGCTTAGTGGTCTTCCAAGCCGGAACCCGTTTCACCAATCAAGGTTTAGTCACCGACGGCGGCCGGGTGTTGGGGGTCACGGCACTGGGGGATTCCCTAGAGAGCGCCGTTGTCAGGGTCTATCAAAATATTGACCAGATCCGCTTTAACGGCGCTTATTATCGGCGGGACATCGCCCATCGGGCTTTGAGACGGGGCTAATTTTTGGTCGGCGCTGGCAGTATTTTTTGATCACAAAGGACTATGGCAGTGGGAAATAATTTGTAAAACTCTAGACGCCGCAACCCTTGTGGGTAAAGCTTTTTGGCAGAAAGAGGATTTACAACAAACCTAGATATAAAGAGGGTTTTAGCGCCCCTTCTCTCAGAATTGGGAGAAGGGGCAGAGTGATACCCTGAGCGCAATCGAAGGGGATGAGGGCAAGACAAGTGTGTCTCTCGCCAATCTGCAAGCCGCCATAACACATCAAAATTTCAAATCCGAAACATCTACACTTTTAAGGAGCATGAACGACCCGTTCCTAGAGCGATTTTGCCAAAACTATACTAAAAGCCAAATCCAGGAAATAGAAACTTATCTCACCGAATGGTCAGCCGCATCTTACCTCACCATCGCCCATACTGTGCTTGACCATGCCCAACGCAAACAAATTGATCCGCTTAAACTTTTGCGTAAAGCCCATAACTTTAACAAAAAAGAACAATTCGCATTCCCCCCAAAGGCTATCGTTCTGATCAGTCGGCTGTTTACCGAAAAAATAATGAGTATCTAATTGTACGCCTCGATCCCTCTGGAATCGAAAAAATTGTTACCTACGGAGTCAACTAAAATGCTAAAAACTATCCTCCTTAACCCATTAGAGCAAAACGCCAAAAAAGTTACGGATTTGCTCAATCAACTCACTCAAGAATACCAACAACTCTTAAAATATGATAAAACTCTTTTGTTAGCAACCTTTCCCCTCAATGAACAAACCCTATCTATTCTTGAGGAAATTGACTTAATCACAACCGATCTGCGGGGTTATGCCAGTCAAATCGCCATTAATCAAACGATTCAAAGCCCAGAACAGGCTTTAAAAAATTTGCGCTTTCTTCAGATTCTCGAAAACCGATCTCTCGGTGAAATTTACTTTTTCCAAAACGAAAAATTTCCTGTAACTTATCAATATCTGCAAAAACTCGATTACCTAAAATTACTCTTAATCGATTGGTTAACCTCCCAGAGTTAATCATTATCCTAGGGCGGCGCTAATTTTGAGCCGGGGGTAGACTCTTAGCTTTATAAAAGGTCTCTAAACTGTCCCGGTCTCCCACAAAGCGCCAGTGCCAGGGTTCATAGCTGACCCCCTGGGAATTGTCCGGGGGGAAGGAGAGTTCAAAACTATACTTGGCGGCGTTCTCCTTGAGCCAACGAAAGGCGGGGGTATTTTCAAACTGAGGACTCAAGTTTGTGGCGGGGCGGGCGCCGTCGCCAATATCCACGGCGTAGCCGGTGTGATGTTCGCTGTAGCCAGGAGGGGCGCTGACTTCGGCCCGTTTGCGGGCTTCCTGATTGCGCTGTTGTTTGATGGCGAAAAAGAGTTGGTTTTGTTGCTCGACCGTGCGAAAGGCGGAAATCGGCGCCAAGACGATTCCTTGGGCCCGGGCCGCTTTCTGCATGGCTAAAAATTGCTCCGCCGCCGCGGCTCTCAATTTCAAATACCCGTCGGCGGTGATGGGTTTCAGTTGGGACGGAGCCGCCTCTTCATAGGGTAGATGTCCTAAAACATTCTCCAGCGCCGGAGAGGCGACGGGTTCCGGTTCCCGGTTAACAGAGTCGGGCGCGCGGTTGGGACGGGTGAGCAGAAACCCGGCGCCGAGGGTTAAGAGCGAAAATACGCCCGCTAGAATCAGCCAGCCCCAGGGAAAAGACCGGCTAGCGGCAAGCTGGGGGCGCTCCCGGATCGCTTCGGGAATTTCCCCAACGGGGCTACGGTTAACCGATGGATTGCGTCCGATTTTCCCCATGTTGGCGTGTGGGCTAAAGGGCGAGGCGGCGCTGGGCGCCCATTTATCCTACTATGTTACGGCGCCGGGGATTTAGAGCTAAAGTATTAAAACACCCCTTAGTGGGCGGCGATCCCTTCCGCCCGGGCCGCCTGTTTAACGGCGCCGGCCACAGCGTTGGCCACCTCGCTATCAAAGACGGAGGGGATAATATGCTCGGCGTTTAAAGCGTCCGGCGGAATTAAAGAGGCGATGGCCTTGGCCGCCTCCAGACACATGGTATCGGTGATGGCTCGGGCCCGACAGTCCAGCGCCCCCCGAAAGACCCCCGGAAAGGCGAGGACATTATTAATCTGGTTGGGGTAATCGCTCCGGCCCGTGGCCATCACCGCCACGTCACCCGCCACCAATTCCGGTTGAATCTCCGGCACCGGGTTGGCCATGGCGAAGACAATGGGACGGGGCGCCATGGATTTGACCATCTCCGGGGAAACGGCGCCGGGGCCGCTGACGCCGAGGAAAACGTCGGCGCCGCGCATGGCGTCCGCTAAGGTTCCCGACGCTTCCACTGCGAAGGCCTGTTTGGAAGAGGTCAGATCTGTGCGGCTGGCGGAGAGAATGCCCTGACGGTCGCAGATCCAGATCTGGGTCGCTCCGGCTTTTTTCAGCAAAGCGGCGATGGCTAAACCGGCGGCGCCGGCGCCGAGAATAACGATACGGACGGTTTCTAACTGTTTATTAACTAACTTAAGGGCGTTGATCAGCGCCGCCAGGGAGACAATGGCCGTGCCGTGCTGGTCGTCGTGAAAAACCGGAATATTCAGTTCTTGCTTTAAACGGGTCTCAATCTCAAAACAGCGGGGCGCCGCGATGTCCTCCAAATTAACGCCGCCGAAGACCGGGGCGATGGCCTTAACCGCCTGGATAATTTCCTCGGTGTCCTGGGTGGCTAAACAAATGGGGAAAGCGTCGATGCCCCCAAATTTCTTAAATAGGAGTGCCTTGCCCTCCATTACCGGCAGGGCCGCCTCCGGCCCCAAATTCCCCAATCCCAAAACGGCGCTGCCGTCCGTCACCACCGCCACCGTGTTGCCCTTGATGGTGAGGTCGTACACCTCCTTCGGCTCTTGGGCGATGGCTTGGCAGATCCGTCCCACCCCCGGCGTGTAGGCCATGGCTAGATCCCCTTGCCCCTCTAGGGGAATGCGACTCTCCAGGGCGATTTTGCCCCCCTTGTGAATGTGAAACGTCTGGTCCCAAACGCTGAGGATTTTGATATTGTCTAAATTCCGCACCGCCGCCACAATTTGCTCGGCGTGGTCTTCGCTGGCGGCGTTCACCACCATTTCCCGCTGGGTGACCTTGAGCGTGCTTTCAATCAGGGAAATTCGGTCAAAACTGCCCCCCACATCGGCGATGGCCTGGGTCACCTGAGCCAAAGCGCCGGGATGGTTGGGCAATTCCAAGCGCAGATTGAGACTATAGCTGGGATTGGGGGTCAGTTGCACCATTAAAGTAGGGCCGACGGCGGGTCGGAGCGAAGGGTTAAGGCCTGATTATCCAGGATTCTCCGGTAAAACTCGATAGTCTCTGTCAAGGCTTGCTGAATCAACACCCCAAACCTGACGGCCCCCTCCCAATGTTAAAAAATCTTAAAGTTTCTTAAAATAACTTAAGATAACTTGAAACTTTGCCTGACCGTTCAGCCCTTGAGGAGTAAGCGAGACCATGACCATCACCTTTGTCAAAGAAAATAAAGACGTCGTCGTCGCCCAGGGCGCCAATCTGCGGGAAAAGGCGCTCCAAAACCAGATCGACCTCTACACCCTCAAGGGCAAACTGATGAACTGTGGCGGCTACGGACAGTGCGGCACCTGCGTGGTGGAAATTGTCGCCGGCATGGAAAACCTCTCCCCCAAAACCGACTTTGAGCAAAAAGTTCTGCGCAAAAAACCGGAATCCTACCGCCTCGCCTGTCAGACCCTCGTCAACGGCCCCGTCTCCGTCAAAACCAAGCCCTAGGGCGGATCTGATAATTGGTATCTGATAACTGATATCTGTTTGGGGGGAAATCCTCCCTAATTTGGGGGGTAGCGCCCAGCGCCGGATTGTTTAGGATAAGGATTGACGGCGCTGTTGTGTAGCGTTTCCTAAAACTGCCGATATGAAATTTCCCCTCGCCTCCCTCTATAACCTCTACCGCGGCGCTCTGCGGAATAACCGCTATCGCTGGTGGATTATCCTCGGCACCCTGGTCTATTTGGTCAGCCCCCTCGATATTTCCCCCGATGTCTTTCCCATCGCCGGACAAATCGACGATTGGGCGCTGGTCACCTTGATGCTCACGGAAGTCTCCCAACTGGTCTGGGAAAAAACCAAGGGCAAAGGGGAAAAGTTAGAGGAATCGGCGCCGGAAACGGGTCTGACCATCGACGCGGAAGCCGTCGCTATTAAGGATTCCTAGAAGTGTCCCGGCTTTTTCGGAGCCTAGTCTGTCTGACAGGGTTAAGTTTACTGACGGGTTGCGCTTGGACTCAGCCCTCCGCCCTGCCTGGGGAGTTAAACAGTCGCTTCAACGACCAGGAACCCGCCCTCAGCGGCGACGGGCGCCTCCTGGCCTTTGTCTCCAACCGTCGGGGAAGCCGGGAGATTTGGGTCTACGACCTAGTGGCTCGGCGCCTAGTCTCCCTGCCGGGATTAAATCAAAGCGGCGCTATCGCCGAAAGCCCCAGCCTGAGTTTAACGGGGCGCTATATCGTTTATCTCTCCAGCGTCCAGGGGCGCCCGGACATTGCCCTCTACGACCGTTTAACCCAACGGACGGAACTGTTAACCCTGACCTACCGCAGTTGGCTTCGCCATCCCCGCGTTAGTCCCGACGGGCGCTATGTGGTCTTTGAAACCGCCCGCCGGGGTCAGTGGGATATTGAAGTTCTAGACCGGGGCCCCCAAATTGAACTAGATTTGCCCCAACGAGCGCCGATCCCGGCGCCGAATCTGCCTTAGAGGATGTTTTGAAAGCGCTAGCGTTCTCCAGAATCCCCTATACGTTGACAATCTCAGTAAAATAATCCTCCTTTGGCAGGGGGACTTTCAGTCAGGTTCCCCTCTTTGGAGGGGTTAGGGGTGGGTTAGCGCTCAAGGTTGAGAACCCACCCCCCAGCTCCCTTCCTCGCAGGGGGAGTTAAGCCACCGTTGCCAATATAGAATTTTTTTACCAAGCTTTGGGTTTAAATTTCTCATCATTGAGAATCATCAAATCTTCCCCAGACTGAGCGATAACAAATAACCCCTGACGGTAGGCGTAGCGGGCGACGTCAGACGGAATCACCATAGCCGCCACGTCGCCCAACAAATTAAACCCTTGATACCGGGGCAAAAGTCGTTTAAATTTACCCAATCTCTCTAATGGCAAGCTGTTGCGATATCATCGGCTTGGTCAGTGGCAGAAATATACTTTTGTCTGGGCTAGCTAAGTCGTTGATCGTCGGACTAACCGGACTTGCCCCTGCGGAAGTGGAAGCGTTAGAATCTTGTCAAAACTAATGCTCTACTGGTAACGGTCAGCGCCGCATTTATGGCAGGGGGGGCTTGGGCCAGCGCCGAGTAATTACTTTTCTTGCTATTTATGGTAAAATTCACTATAATTAAATTGCCAGCCTCCCTAGCCCAATGAAAAAAGACTATTTATTCGGCGTTTATATCGGTCGCTTTCAGCCCTTTCACCTGGGGCATTTAACGACCTTGCGCTGGGGCTTGCAAAAAGCCGAGGAAATTTTGCTGATCCTCGGAAGCGACCGGACGGCGCCCAGCGTCCGCAATCCCTGGAGCGCCGGGGAGCGAAGGACGACGATCGAGGCGTCTTTGACTGCGGAAGAATTAACCCGGACGCGATTGTTAACCCTAGCGGATTATCCCTACGACGACGCCCGCTGGGGGGAGGAAGCTCGCCGTTTAGTGGCTCAAACCGTTCCCTCCGGCGCGAGCGTCGCTTTACTGGGCCACGAAAAAGACGGCACGTCCTTCTATCTCCGGACTTTTCCAGAATGGGACTTTTTGGAAACGGGTTACTCTCCCCTGGGCAATGGGACAGAGATTCGCCACGCCTATTTTGAAGACCGCCCCCAGGATTATGAGCGGCAAGTTCCCCCGCCGGTGGCCCGATTTTTGCGGGAGTTTCGAGCGTCCCCCCGTTACGCCCTACTCCGGGAGGAATATCGCTTTCTTCAGGGATACCGACAGGCTTGGTCAACGGCGCCCTATCCCCCCATTTTGGTCACCACCGACGCGGTGGTTATTCAGGGCGGGAAGTTACTGACCATCCGGCGCCGGCGACCGCCGGGTCAGGGGTTGCTGGCTCTGCCGGGGGGCTTTTTGGAGCCGGAGGAAACTCTAAGGGACTGCCTATTGCGGGAACTGGCGGAGGAAACAGCGCTTTCCGTCTCTTCTGAAGTTTTACGCCAGTCCATTGCGGCCAGCGCCGTCTTCGACGATCCGGGCCGGTCTCTCCGGGGACGAACGATTACCCACGCCTACTGTTTGCGATTGCCGGGGGAAATTCTGGCGCCGGTGGCGGGGCGGGACGACGCCGAAACGGCCCAATGGTTGCCCCTAGAAAGATTAGCCGATTACGAAGCGGAGTTTTTTGAAGACCATTACGCCATTGTTCAACATTTCCTCCCCTAATTTTTGCCGAGGTTTATCCCCATGTTTTCCCCTTGCCGCGAGAATCTCATTTTGGATGTGGACTCCTACAAAGTCAGCCATTGGCGCCAGCATCCCCCCGGAGCGGAGGGGTTATACGCCTATATCGAAAGTCGGGGCGGGAAGTATCCCGAAACGGTCTTTTTCGGTCTGCAATACCTCCTCAAACGCTATTTGACCCAACCGGTGGAAGCTTGGATGGTGGCGGAAGCTAAGGCTCTTTTAACGGCCCACGGTTTGCCTTTCAATGAGGCGGGCTGGCGCTATATCGCCGAAGATTTGCAGGGGCGTTTGCCCCTGCGGATCAAGGCCGTGGCCGAAGGCCGTGTCGTTCCCGCGGGCAATGTTTTGATGACCCTTGAGTCCACCGATCCCCAGGTCTTTTGGCTGGTCAGTTGGTTGGAAACCCTGCTTCTGCGGGTCTGGTATCCCACCACCGTCGCCACCCAAAGTTGGCGGATCAAGCGCCGCATTTATGACAGCCTGCAACGCACCGCCGCCGATCCCGAGGGGGAAATTGACTTCAAACTCCACGACTTCGGCGCTCGGGGGGTCTCCAGTCGGGAATCGGCGGGGATTGGCGGCTTAGCTCACCTGGTCAATTTCCGGGGGTCTGACACCGTTCAGGCGGTAGTTTTCGGACAGAAATATTATCATTGCCCTATGGCGGCCTACTCCATCCCGGCGGCGGAACATTCCACCATCACCGCCTGGGGACGGGAGGGAGAAGGGGACGCCTATGAGAATATGCTTGACCAGTTCGCCCAGCCCGGCGCCGTTTTGGCGGTGGTTTCCGATTCCTACGACCTCTGGAACGCCATTGACCGGCTTTGGGGAGAGCGCCTACGGGAGCGGGTTTTAAGCTCCGGCGCCACGGTGGTGATCCGACCCGACTCCGGCGATCCCGTCGCCGTGGTGGCCCAGGCTTTGGAAAAATTGGCGGCCCATTTTGGCTACACCGTCAACGCCAAGGGTTATCGAGTCCTGAACGCTGTTCGTCTGATTCAAGGGGACGGGGTGGACGAGACCCAAATCGGGGCCATTTTGGAACGGGTGGAGCGCCTCGGTTTTAGCGCCAGTAATGTGGCCTTTGGCATGGGCGGCGCTTTGTTGCAGAAATTGAACCGGGATACCCAAAAATTCGCCATGAAGTGCAGTGAAATTCAGATTAAGGGCCAGGCCCGCCCCATTGGCAAGGCGCCCGTCACCGATCCCGCTAAAACCAGTAAAACTGGGCGGCTGGCGCTGGTGAAAACGCCCCTGGGTTATCAAACCCTGCCTTGGCGTCCCGACCTTGAGGACGAACTGCAAGTCGTCTATGAAAACGGGAGCCTCGTCCGGGAGCAGACCCTAGAGGAGATCCGCCAACGGGCCTGGCCGGCGCCGGTTTAGCCCCAAACGCGGCGGACGCTCTCCCTTGCCGATACTATAGAAAGTAGGTAAACATTTGACCCGCCAGGGAGGGAGCGCCCCATGACTGTCAGCTTCAGCGAACAAACCATCGCCGCCCTTACCCCGGAAGAGGTGGCTCGCTTGGCCCAACGTTTGGAAAGCGACGACTACAGCGACCCCTTTGAAGGGCTACAGGACTGGCATCTGCTCCGGGCCGTGGCTTTTCGGCGCCAGGAGTTGGCGGAGCCTTATCTTTACCTCCTCGATATTGAAGCCTACGACGAAGCCTAAACCATGGGCAGTCTCCAGGGGCGCCGGATTTTAATCGGCATTAGCGGCGGCGTCGCAGCCTATAAGGTCTGCGAGGTAATTTCTCAACTTTTTCAAAACGGCGCTGAAGTTCGGGTCGTCCTGACGGAACGGGCCCGGGATTTTATTACGCCCCTCACCGTCGCCACCCTCAGCCGTCACCGGGCCTACGTCGACGCCGACCTCTGGCAAGGGGTTCACGCTCGCCCCCTCCACATTGAGTTGGGGGACTGGGCGGAGTTGATCCTGCTAGCGCCGTTAACGGCCCAGACTCTGGCGAAATTAGCCCAGGGTTTCGGGGATAATCTCCTAAGCGCCACTCTTTTAGCGTCCCGTTCTCCGGTGTTACTGGGGCCGGCCATGAATACGGAAATGTGGGAGCAAAAATCCGTCCAAAGAAATTGGCGCCTTCTGCTAGAGGACGAGCGTTATACGCCCCTAGAGCCGGAGGCGGGTTTATTAGCCTGCGACCGGGTGGGGAAGGGGCGAATGGCGGAGCCGAAAACCATTTTGACCCGGTTGGAGTCTTGGTTTAGCGGCGGCGCTCAACAGGATTTAGCGGGAAAGAAAATTCTCGTTACCGGCGGCGGCACCCAGGAATATTTAGACGCCGTTCGCTTTTTGGGCAACCCCTCCACCGGCAAAATGGCCGTCGCGTTAACCCAGGCGGCGCTGGATCGCGGCGCCGAAGTGGCTCTGATCCATGCTCCCCTTCAGGTTTCCCTCCCGTTCCATGCCCATTGTCGAACCATTTCCGTCACCGGCGCCGCCGAGATGGAGGAGCGGTTACAAACCCAGGCGCCCTGGGCGGATTGGCTTGTCTTAGCCGCGGCGGTGGCGGATCTGCGGCCTCGTCAGCGGGCGGTGGGGAAGTTAGCGAAAAAAGACTTGCCCCTGAATTTACCCTTAGAAATCGTCCCGGATCTCGCGGCCCAGTTAGCCCAAAGCAAACGGGAAAAGCAAATTATCGCCGGTTTCGCCGCCCAGACGGGGGAAATTACGGCGCCAGCCCGGGAAAAATTAGCCCGCAAGGGGTTGGACGTCATTGTGGCGAATCCCATCGATCTCCCCGGCGCCGGTTTTGCCAGCGAGACCAATCAAGGAGTCATTTTAGACCGTCTTGGGGGAGAGCAAGGTATTCCTCACTGTAGCAAATTAGAGCTTGCCCACCAGATTTGGACGTATCTGGGAGATTTCCAGCGCCGGAGCCTTCCCCCAGGCTAGTAGAATGGGGAAAATCAATTTTTTCCGGCTCTCCAGGCATCGACAATGGCTGACACAGTAAGGGTTCTAGACCAACAAAACGCGCCGTTTAACTTGACGGACTATTTAGCCGCCAAAAAAGCCGTCGTGGAGGCGGCGCTGGATCAATCCTTGCCTATCGCCCGCCCGGAAAAAATCTACGAAGCCATGCGTTATTCCCTGCTGGCGGGGGGCAAGCGCCTGCGGCCCATTCTTTGTCTGAGCGCCTGCGAACTCTGCGGTGGCTCGGAGGCCATGGCGCTACCCACGGCTTGCGCCCTGGAGATGATCCACACCATGTCCCTGATCCACGACGATCTGCCGGCCATGGACAACGACGACTACCGCCGGGGCAAACTGACTAACCATAAGGTTTTCGGGGAGGACATCGCCATTTTGGCCGGGGACGGTCTCCTGGCCTACGCCTTTGAATACGCCGCGGCCCAAACCCAGGGCGTCGCGCCCCAGAATTTAATCCAAGTGCTAGCCCGCCTGGGGCGCACCGTCGGCGCTGCCGGTCTGGTGGGGGGACAGGTTTTGGATCTGGAATCCGAGGGTAAAACCGACGTCAGCGCCGAAACCTTAACCTTTATCCACACCCATAAAACCGGCGCCTTATTGGAAACTTCGGTGGTGGCCGGCGCCGTTTTAGCGGGAGCTAGTCAGGACGCCCAGGCGAAACTGACTCTCTACGCCCAACGAATTGGCCTGGCCTTTCAGATTGTGGACGATATTTTGGATATCACCGCCACCCAGGCGGAACTGGGCAAAACCGCGGGAAAAGACTTAGTCGCCCAAAAGGTCACCTACCCGAGTCTCTGGGGTCTAGAGGAATCGCGCCGTCAGGCCCGGCACTTGATCGACGAAGCCCTCGGCGCTCTGGAGAGCTTTGGGGAAAAGGCGACGCCCCTGCGGGCTTTGGCGGAATATATTGTCGAACGGAAAAACTAGATTTGTCGCGGGAGCCAAACAGGGTATGATGCTGTTCCCCTCCCCACCCCCCAACCCTATGCAGGAATTGAGCGCCGTTTTCCAAAATCAAGTTTTGATCCTTTCCCTGACGGCCTGTTTCACGGCCCAGGGGTTAAAAGCGGTGATCGAACTGATCCGCAACGGGAAAATTAACCTCCGCTCCTTGGTTTCCACCGGCGGTATGCCCAGCGCCCACTCCGCCCTGGTCGGCGCTCTGGCTACGGGGGTGGGGTTACAAAAAGGCTGGAGCAGTAACGAGTTCGCCATTGCCGCCCTCTTCGCCGTCATTGTTATGTACGACGCCGCCGGGGTGCGTCAAGCCGCGGGCAAACAGGCCCGCATTCTTAACCAAATCATTGACGAATTGTTTCAGGAAGAGCACACCCTCAACGAAGAGCGCCTGAAGGAATTATTGGGTCACACCCCCTTTCAGGTGATCATGGGTCTTTCCCTCGGCATCGCCACCGCTTTTTTAGGCTTAACCCTTCTTCCCTTCCCTAACCCCTAACCCCTACTCCCTATGCCCCACACCCTCCGACTCGGCTGGCTTTACCCCAAACTGATGAGCACCTACGGCGACCGGGGCAACGTCATTTGTCTGCAACGGCGGGCCCAGTGGCGGGGTTTAAAGGTTGAGATTATTCCCCTAGACCAAAGCGCCGACGCGGAAGTGTTTACAACAGTAGATCTAATTGTGGGGGGCGGCGCCCAGGACCGACAACAGGAATTGGTGATGCGGGATCTTCAGGGCGCCAAGGCGGAAGCGTTAAAACATCAGTTAGACCAGGGAACCCCCGGCGTTTTTACCTGCGGAGCGCCGCAACTGTTGGGGCATTACTACGAGCCGGCGCTGGGGCAAAGAATTGAAGGCTTAGGCTTGTTAGATCTAATTAGTAAACATCCGGGGCCCGAGGCTCGGCGCTGTATCGGCAATGTGGTCTTTGAGGTGGTCGCTTCTCCTTTAAAAGAGGCGCTGCAAACCCAAGTCGGCGCCGTTCCTTTGGTGATTGGTTTCGAGAACCACGGCGGTCGCACCTACTTGCAAAGCGTCTCTCCTTTGGGCAAAGTCAAAACCGGCTACGGCAACAACGGCGAGGACGGCTACGAAGGCGCTTTTCATCAAAATACCATCGCCACCTACGCCCACGGCCCCCTTTTACCCAAAAATCCTTTTCTCGCGGACTGGTTGCTGAAAACGGCGCTGGAGCGTAAATATCAGGAAACGATCACCTTAGAACCCTTAGACGACCAATTAGCGGAACAGGCCCGTTCCTCCATGCTCCGGCGCTTGGGCTTAGCGGAAGCTATTTCGTGATTTCAGTTGGTGAAAATCGGCCCTATCTTTGTAGAATAGCGATGGATCTCGTCTAACTTCAGTTTCCGGTTCCCCTCCTTGGAGGGGTTAGGGGTGGGTCTAAGAGCGTTAACCCGCGCCCCAGCCCCCTCCCAAGAGCTACTGTGTACACACAAGTGTCACGATCCCCCCTAACCCTCGTTTTGCCCCCCCAGCCCCCCAATTTTGGGGGGAGTTCAGAGCTTTTCTGAGTTCAAAGTCCCCCAGAATTGGGGGATTTAGGGGGCGAGATAAGGTTAATGACAAAACCAAAGACTTGTGTGTACACGGTAGCTCCCAAGAGGGGGAGTTAAATTACCGGGTTTAATTGAAAACCCTCTACTTTTATAGGCTGTCCTCTCTCCAAGATTTTCAAGCTTTCTTATTCTTTATATCTTGCCCAAGATTTTTATGTCACACCAAACCTCTAATCATATAAACCTTCAAGAACCGACTCCTGCTGATGTCAGTAAGCTTCATTCTGAAATTAATCAGTATATTAACCAGCGTCTTACCGTTATAACGACGGCTATCACTGTTTTTGGAATTTTCACTGGATGGATAGTTACTCGAAATGATAATCAGGGTCAACTTTTTCAGATTGCTACGGCTTTGATAATCCTTCTCACCCTGCTTTTTTTATATTATCAAGTTATTGTATGGCACACTAGAACACTAGCTTCATATCTAAGAGTTACAGGACAGTCACCATGGGAGGTTGCACATAGAAAACACAAAAATAAGTACAATAAAGAGCATTTTTATATTCTAAGTACAGGACAAAAACTGTAAGGAATGAAGAAAATCGAGATAATTGGGCAAAGAAGGGTTGAGAATCAGATGACGAAGATGGTCAAAACCAGAAGTGTTGAACGTCTTGAAATGCCGCACAAATTATGGTATAATCTATAGCAACCACCACTGAATATAAAGAAAGTGTAGGAATTATTACAACCTATGATTTTTCCGAAGTTAATGAAAAAGATCTTAAAAGATCTG
>WGLZ01000004.1 GCA_016471375.1 Cyanobacteria bacterium RI_101 | reverse complement strand
TACACAAGTGTCTAGATCCCCCCTAGCCCTCGTTTTGCCCCCCCAGCCCCCCAATTTTGGGGGGAGTTCGGAGCTTTTCTGAGTTCAAAGTCCCCCAGAATTGGGGGATTTAGGGGGCGAGATAAGGTTAATGACAAAACCAAAGACTTGTGTGCAAGGTACTCCCTAAAGGGGTGGTTAGATTATCGAGTAAATTCTTACATGGAGGCGTTCAATGATATTTCCCAAAGTTAGCTCCCAATCTCCGGCGCTGTACGACGCCGACTATCTCCTCTGGGTGGAGCAAACCGCCGCCCAGTTGAAAAGCCAAGATTTTAGCCAGCTGGATCTAGAAAATTTAATCGAGGAGGTGGAAAGCTTGGGCCGGAGCGAAAAACACGCCATTGCCAGCTATCTGACGCGTCTCTGCGAACATTTGCTCAAGATTCAATACTGGGAAGCGGAGCGAGCCAACTGTTTTCGAGGTTGGGATCTAGAAATTACCAATTTTCGCTTAGAAATTCAAGAACAACTGGAGGCTAGCCCCAGCTTAAAGTCCTACCTCAAGGATCATTTTCTCAAACAATATAGCAATGGCAGAAAGATTTTTCTGAAAACCAGTAATCTCAAAGCGGATCTCATCCCCGAAGCGCCGGACTTTACCCTAGAACAAGCCCTGGATGAAGACTGGCTTCCTTGGCGACCGGAATAGAGCCGGCTCCGGTTCTTAGGGCGAATTTTTTCAGTAGAATTGAGTAGAGTTTTAATGGAGAGATTCTAATGACTCCCCCCGAAGTTAGCGGTAAATCTCCGGCGCTGTACGACGCCGACTATGTCCTCTGGGTGGAGCAAACCGCCGCCCAGTTGAAAAGCCAAGATTTTACCCATCTGGATCTGGAAAATTTAATCGAGGAGGTGGAAAGCTTGGGCCGGAGCGAAAAACACGCCATTGCCAGCTATCTGACGCGTCTCTGCGAACATTTGCTCAAGATTCAATACTGGGAAGCGGAGCGAGCCAACTGTTTTCGAGGTTGGAAATTAGAAGTGCGAAACTTTCGACTAGAAATTCAAGAAGAATTAGACGCAAGTCCCAGCTTAAAACCCTTTTTGCGCGATATTTTTACCAAGCAATACAAAAATGGTAGAAATCTATTCCTAGATGCCAGCGACCTCAGCGCCGCTCTCATCCCCGAAGCGCCGGACTTTACCCTAGAACAAGCCCTGGATGAAGACTGGCTTCCTTGGCGACCGGAATAGCGCGGCATGAGTCGTTCCTACTCCGCCACCGGACTGATCCTTAAATCGGCGCCCCTAGGGGAAGCGGATCGACTCTTAACGATTCTGTCCCCGGAGGTCGGCCTCTTTAACGCCGCGGCGCCGGGGGCCCGCAAAGCCAACTCGGCCTTAGGGGGCCGCTGTCAGCTCTTTAGCGTCAACCAATTTTTTCTCGGTCAGGGCCGGAGTCTCGCCCGGATTTTACAGGCCGAACCCCTGGGAGCCTATCCAGGTCTCAGCGCCAGCGTCGGCAAACTGGCCGGGGGGCAATACCTGGCCCAGGCGGCGCTGGCTCTAGCGTTAAAGGAACAACCCCAGGGAGAACTCTACGGCCTCCTCCGAGAACATTTAACCCGCATTGAAGGCGCCGGCGCCGATAGCGACCTCTACGGACTCCTAGCCCAGGCGCTCTTTCACCTGCTGGCGCTGGGGGGCGTGGCGCCCCAGATCTATCGTTGTTGCTTGACGGACGACCCGATTACGCCGGATTTCGTCACTCTCCGTTGGCAGACCGGCTTTTGTTTTGAGCAAGGAGGGCTGGCGCCCCTGTCGTTTCTGGGACAAGATCCCCGCCGGAGTCGTCAACAACGGCGCCTCGGCCCTCAGGATCTCTTTCTTCTCCAACAACTCCCCGGCGCTCGGTTGCCGGATTTAAGTCAGGCTCCCCGCCCCGTCGCGCCCCGCCATTGGATGCGGGTGGAGCGCCTCCTACGGGATTACGCCCAGTATCATCTGGGACAAACCTTCCGGGCGGCGACTTTATTGGACAATTTAGTCGATCTAGAGTTCTAAATCAGCCCTGGGTCTCGGATTCGGGTTAAAGTTTTAGAGAGGGAATTTCCCGCCGTCCATTTATCCATCGGTCTCCCCTTGCTGTCCGGTAATCAAGGCTTTAAACCCGTTTTACGCAACCCCCGCTTTCTGACCCTCTGGAGTGGACAGATCTTTTCCCAGTTGGCGGATAAATTTTATTTAGTGTTAATGATTGCGCTAATCGCTAATCATTACCAGGGGGCCAATCAATCGATTAGCGGTTGGGTTTCCGCCATTATGATCGCCAACACCATCCCCGCCGTCCTCTTTGGCTCCTTGGCGGGGGTCTATGTGGACCGCTGGCGCAAGAAAAATGTTTTAGTCTTCACCAATTTCCTGCGGGGTTTATTCGTTTTAAGCATTCCCTCGTTAATTTGGTTGGCCAGGGGAAAAACCCTCGCCATTGGTCTCACCTGGCTTCCGGCCTTCCTCCGACGCTGGCAGTTTACCGAGCAGGAAAATTTTTATCTCCCCCTGGGTTTTGTGGCGCTGTTGGCGGTCACCTTCTTCGTCTCCACCTTCACTCAATTTTTCGCCCCCGCAGAGCAGTCGGCTCTGCCTTTGGTGGTGCGCAGTCGTCACCTACTAGCGGCCAACTCCCTCAGCACGTTAACCCAAATGGGGGTCTTAATCGTCGGCTTCGCCATCGGGGAACCCCTCCTCGCGTTCGCGGATCGTCTCTTTGATTCTGTTCAGGGAGACTGGGATCTGGGCAAAGTCGGGGTGGTGGGCGGCGCTTATATCCTAGCGGGCGTTTTACTCTTAATTTTGAAAACCGGCGAACAAAAACATCCGCCCAACGGGGATTATCCCCACGTCCTGAGCGATATTTTAGACGGCCTTCGTTATTTGGCCAAAAATCATCGGGTGCGCAACGCGGTCATCCAACTGCAAATTCTGTTTTCTATCTTTGCGGCGCTGTCGGTGTTGGCCGTGAGTATGACCGCTAATCTGCCGGGATTGAAAGCGTCTCAATTTGGCTTTCTCCTCGCTTGCGGCGGGGTGGGCATGGCCGTCGGCGCCCTCGGCGTCGGCTCCATCGGGCAACGGTTTTCCCCGATTCAGTTAGGCCTGTGGGGTTCCTTGGGTATGGGAGTCTGTTTAACAGGCTTGGCGTTTTTTAACCATAGCTTGGGGCTGACCTTAGTCGCGATCCTGATTTTAGGCTTTTTCGCGTCCCTGGTGGGGGTGCCCATGCAGACGGTGATGCAAATGGAAACGCCCCCGGAACTCCACGGTAAGGTCTTCGGCTTGGAAAATAACGTGAACAACATCGCCCTGTCTTTACCCCTGGCGCTGGCGGGGGTGGCGGAAAGTTTGTTCGGATTGCGGCCAGTTCTCTTGGGTTTGGCGCTGATGGCGGCGGTGGGCGGCGTTTTAACCGGCTATCTGTCCGGTTCGGCGCCGCTCCATTCGGGGAGAGCCTCCTAGGAGAAACGTTAACCCCCCCCCCCCCCCGAGAAAGCGTTTGGAAAGTCCCTTTGACGAAGAGGGATTTAGGGGACGGAAAACGAGAGCGGGCATCCTTTTAAACAAGCTTCTTACTGTTTAAGAATCACCCGCGCCAAACTCACTCCCGGATAATAGCGGTCGAGAATTTGCTGATAGGTGTAACCCTGACGGGCTAGATCATAAGCGCCGAGTTGGCTCATGCCCCGCCCTTTATGGACGGAGCTAACAATGGCGTCAGTGGAGGCGTAGAGGGACTCCACCACCCCGCCCCGGTAACTTAACACCTGACCCCCAGTGGCGCCCACGGCCTGATAACCCGTTTGGTATTCGCTGTTAATGCCCTTATAGACCTGCCAACGTTGATTATCGCCGAGATCAAACCAGCGACTGGCGGGGCGGATCATGTGGACGAGGGCGTAGGAGCGGGCCGCGATGGCCTGGGCTTTGAGCGCCTCCGCGGGGGCGTTAGCGTGCATTTCGCTTCCTACCACGCTGACCAGATAATGCTCCAAATCCACATAGTTCACCGCGGTTAAAGCGCCTTCATCCGCCGCCAACAGGACGCGGCCCCGATACCAACGGTCGTTGACGTAGAGGTAACCGCCCTGGGTCGGATTCACCCAGAGGACGCCGGGGTAAGGATTGCCGTTCACCAACACATTAGCGCCGCTGGCGCTCACTGTTAGGGGACGACCGGCGCCGATCAGTTTGAGGGAGCGACCGGAGCGCTCCTGGAGATGGGCTTGTTGGGAGGTTCCCAAGGTTAGAGAATCCACCCGCCGGGCGATCCCCACTCGAATATCCAAAGAAGGCGGCACATAATTATCCGGCACGCTTCCCAGGGGCGGCGCCGCGGTTTGGGTTTGAGGCGCTTGTTTAACCGGCGCCGGCGCTTTAACCGTTTTCGCTTGAACCGGCGCTTTGGGAGGTGACATAACGGTTTGAGGTTTAGCGGGCTGAGCCTTGGGCAAGGGATCCGGCAAAGGCTGAGGTTTAGCCGCTGGCGCCGACTTCCCGGATAACCGCTCACTGTTACCTGATCTCTGACCTCTGATATCTGATATCTGATATCTGTCCTGGGGCGCCGGCAATTCGCTCAAGGGCGGAACCGTCGCCGACTCCACCGTCGTCGTCTGGGGGGCGGGAGCGGCCAAAAGCGTCCAAATCAACGGCGCCGAGGAAAGACCCAAACCGCCTAGGAGCCAGAGACCGGAAGTGTTGAAGGCGCTCAAAAAGTCCGTCAGGGGGGTTAATAGGGGTCGTTTCATGGATTGGGAGTTAGGGATTGGGAGTTAGGGATGGGGGGCTGAGTTAACCGTTCCTTTTCCAGACGTTTGACTTCGGCGCCGAGGGGAGGGAGAACCGGGGAAAAGGGCTGGTGTAGGCTAATTAACTGCGCCAGGGCCCGTTTCAGTTGGGTGCGGGGCACAATGGCGTCCACAAAGCCGTGTTGTAACAAATATTCCGACGTTTGGAAATCCTCCGGCAGTTTTTCTCGGATGGTCTGCTCGATCACCCGGCGCCCGGCGAAGCCGATGGTAGCCTTGGGTTCCGCGAGGATTAAATCCCCCAGCATGGCAAAACTGGCGGTGACCCCCCCAGTGGTGGGATGGGTCAAAACGGGAATATAGAGTAATTTAGCGGCCCGGTGGCGCTCCAGGGCGCCGGAAATCTTAGCCATCTGCATCAGGCTTAACATCCCTTCCTGCATCCGAGCGCCGCCGGAGGCGCAAATAATAATCACCGGCAGGCGCTCTAGGGTGCCGTATTCGATCAAACGGCAGAGCTTTTCCCCCACCACGGATCCCATACTCCCCCCCATAAAGCGGAAATCCATCACCCCCAGCGCCGCGGGGAGGCCGTCGAGGAGTCCAGTTCCGGTTTGGACGGCGTCCTTGAGTTGGGTGCTCCGTTGACTCTCCTTAATCCGGTCTTGATAGGCTTTGCGGTCCCGAAACTGGAGGGGGTCGGTAGGTTGAAGATGGTCGTTGAGGGGTTGCCAGGTTTTAGCGTCGATCAATTGACGAATCCGTTCGTCGCTATCCACCCGCAGATGGTGCCCGCACTCGCCGCAGACCATTTGGTTTGCCTGAAGGTCTTTGGTGTAGGTTAAAACGGCGCAGGCCGGGCATTTTGTCCAGAGTCCGTCGGCGATTTCCCGTTCCTGTTGTTGAACCCGGCTGGGCGGCTCCGCTTTTTCCCGGTTGGCAAACCAATCAAATAAGGACATTTTTGTTAATCAAACTAACTAATAATTGTTAAAGACTAGAAAGTATGGTATCCGATAACTGCTAACTGATATCTGATAACTGATATCTGATATCTGTTCAGTTTAGCAGGTGGCGGCCGGCGCCTTCGCCCTGGGGCGCTCCCTAGCCTTTAGGATGGTGATAGAGTCTTTTTTGCCGTCTCCTCCACTGTGTCCATGTCCCCCATCGTCCCATCCCCCGTCGCCCGCCTTGAGGCGGAGCGACGGCTCTATGGGATACTGGGCCGAGAGCGGGAGCGCCTAGCGCAGGGGGAGCGCCGACTGTTGAGTTGGGTCTATGATTTGCCCTCTCTAGATCCTTTAACGGTTTTAGAGCGACTAATCCCCCGTCCGAAGGTTCATTTCTACGGGGAAGATCCCCTGGGAAAAACGCGAATTTTAGCCTACGGCCCGGCGGAGTCCTACGGGTTCCCCCGGGAAGAAACGCCGCCGGATCGTTTTTGGGGGAGTCGGCGCTTTGTCGAGGCTTGTTGGCGGGATTTAAAGATTTTAGGGGCGATGGGCGAGGGAGCGTCTTTAGTGCCCAAAGTGTTTGGCGGCTTTAGTTTTTTTCCCTCCGCCCCGGTGGCCGGAGCCTTTCCCCCGGCCTTTTGGTTTTTGCCCCGCTATCAACTCCGTCAAAATAACCGGGGCAGTTTTTTAGTCTGCACTTTGGCGCTGAGGGTCGAGACGGATTTAGAAAAAACGGCGGAGCAAGTCCTGGGTCACCTAGAACTGTTGCGTTCCCTAGGCGAACAACGGGAGGCGACAACGCCGGCCCCCTCTCTAGATTGGCCCGATTTGAAACTCCCCGCCTTGCCTAGGGAAAATTTTACCCAGACCGTGGCGGAGATTTTAGAGCAAATTAACCAAGGAGGTTTGGAAAAATTAGTCCTCGCCCAATCCTTAGACGTCTCCCTTCCCCCTCATTTTTCCTTGCCCGCCTGTCTGCGGCGCCTGCGGGAGCGTTACCCAGACTGTTATCTTTTTTCCCTCGGCAACACCCAGGGGCACAGTTTTATCGGCGCTAGTCCAGAGCGCCTGTTGAGCGTCCGTCAGGGGCGGTTAACCCTAGACGCCCTAGCGGGATCGGCGCCGAGGGGCAATACCCCCGCCGCGGATCGAGCCTTAGCTGAAACCCTCAGGGAGAGCGCCAAGGAGCAACGGGAACACCAAACCGTTTTAGGCGCCATCCTCCGGCAGTTAGAGGAACAAGGGCTAGCGCCCCAATGTCGCCCTCAACAAGTGCTCCAACTCTCTAACATCCAACACCTCTGGACCGAAATTCAGGCGCCGTTACCCACTACTCTCCATCCCTTAGACCTTGCGGCCCTGCTTCATCCCACCCCCGCCGTGGCCGGCGCCCCTAGGGAGCGGGCTTGCGAATTAATCCGGCGCTATGAAACCTTTGACCGGGGACTCTACGCCAGCCCTTTAGGTTGGTTCGACGCCCAAGGCAACTGCGAATTGCGGGTGGGGATTCGCTCCGCCTTGATTACGGGTTCCCGGGCCCGTCTCTACGCCGGCGCCGGCATTGTTCGGGGGTCTGACCCTCGTCAAGAGCAGAAGGAAATTGAGCTGAAACTACGGGCGCTAGGGCAGGCGCTGTTGAGTTAAAAAAGCGCCCCAGAGTTGGGGGGCTTCCATGATTTTCACTAAGCTTCTTTTATCAATGACGCCTGCCAGCAAGCCCAGATAATCTAGGCTTTCCACTGTTGCCCTCACTGAGTCTCGCTCCGCTCTAAATGGCTTCAGATTTTAGACAATTGGGCGTCGACCTAAAGTCGGCGACAACCGAGGGAAGAGATAAAACTTTTGCACTTAACGATGGGTTCCAACCTGGATAGGGTTTCGTCCTTGCCAATTCCGATTCTTAAGCTATACTCTTAGCTTTGGCTTCCATCGCCTTAATTCGTTCCAATGGAGTTTAAAGCTTTCCTCGACGCCTGTCCCCTAGGCATTTTTATTATCGACGCCCATGGGCATCCCTACTACTCTAACCTTAAGGCGATTGAACTGTTGGGCAAAGGCGTTCTCCCTTCGGCGCCGTTAGACCGGCTCAACGCCATCTATCAAGCTTACCAAAGCGGCACTAATCAACTGTACCCCGCCACGGAACAGCCCCTTCTGCGGGCGCTGGAGGGGGAGACCTGTCGAGTGACGGATCTCGAAGTTCATCAGGGCGGCCAGATCATTCCCCTAGAGGTGACGGCGGCGCCGGTGTCGGACGGCGCCGGCCAGATTTGTTTCGCTCTGGCGGTCTTGGAAGATATCCGGGAGCGCCGAGAAGAGGAAGAGCGACGGGAGCGACTTCAGCAAGATTTACTGCGTCGTAATCAACGTCTCCAGCAGGAAAACGCTCAACTCCGGCGCCAAGCGCAACTGCTTCAGGGGCAACTGGACCAATTACAGCGCCTCGCCCAGGGGCGAGTTTAAGCCATGGCCCGTTCCGGTCACACTCTGCCGGTTTTCGCCTGCGCCGCGGCGCTGGGCGCCTTGGAAACCCTCAAAAGGGGGGAAGCGCCGGACAACGTAGAAGTTGATTTGGTCAATCCGCCCCAACGGGTTTCCATCCCCATTGAACAGGCCGCCGTTTTAGACCCGGAACGGCGCTCGGCCTTGGGGATTACCCGGAGCGATCCGGGCGACAATCTAGACTTGACCCGTCAGACTCCCGTTTGGGCCCGGGCGGAATGGCTCCCCGGCGCCGGAGAGTTGCAGATTATCGGCGGCGAGGGCATTGGACGGCGAGAAGGAAACGCTCCGGCGATTTATCGTTACGCCCAGACTCTTCTGGAAACCAATCTGGCGCCGTGGCTCCGGCCGGATCAAGACCTCCGAGTGGAGATTATTCTGCCCGAGGGGCGCAAGCTAGCGGCCCGCACCTCCAACGCCGCCTTTGGCGTGATCGAAGGGTTATCCCTACTGGGAACCAGCGGCGTATCGGAACCCCTCAGCGCCCCGGAGCAGTTGGCAACCTTTATCGCGGAGTTGGAAGCTAAAGCCCAGGGTCGGAAAACTCTGATTTTTTGCCTGGGGGAAAACGGGCTGGATCTCGCCCGGCGCTGGGGCGCAAAACCGGAACACTGCGTTAAAACCGCCAATTGGTTAGGCCCTATGCTGGCGGCGGCGGCTCAATTTGACCTAGACGCCTTACTGCTCTTGGGCTACCACGGCAAACTATTGAAATTAGCCGGGGGCGTTTTCCATACCCACCATTCCCTAGCGGACGCTCGTCTGGAAATTCTGACGGCCCAGGGGGTGAAACAGGGGTTACCCGTGAAGAATTTACAAACCCTGCTCCATTGCCCCACCGCGGAGGCGGCGCTAGGGCAACTACGCCAATGGGATCTGGAAAACGCTTCCCACTGGGCAGAAAAGATTTACCAGGGCTTAGCCGAAACCATTGACCAGCGAGCCGGGGATTACGTCCAGCGCCAAACCGGCCAAACCTTAACCGTCGGCTCCCTCCTGTTTGACGGCGCTCGTCAGTGCGCGGCGCTGAGCGAAAACGGTCGGCGCTTGGCTGAGAGTCTGGGGCTAAGGCTCTAAAAGCGCCGCCTTGGGCTAAGCTAGTTTGCTCTAGGATCAACCTTTTAGGGAGTAATGCCGCGTTTTTTTGTCGTCGATCAGTCCTTAGCCAACTATCAGGGACACCATTACGAATGCAGTCTAGCGGCGGCGGAAGCGGCCCGGAGGGCGGGCTACGAGCCGGTCATTTTAGCCAATCGGGTCTGGAGTTGCGGCGCCGAAGGGGATATTCCCATCCTGCCGGTTTTTGCAGTGGATTGGTTTAATCAGCCAGTCGCCCCGTCGGAAGCGGTTAAGAATCCGGCGCCAGAGGACAAGACTAACCCCTCTCCCCAATTGGCCCGCTTTCAGGAAAAAGTGGCGGGTAGCGCCGAACGTTTAGGGCGCTGGTGGCGAAAAGATCTGGAACTGGTCAAAAGGGTTCCCTTCTCCCATACCGCCTGGGGAATTTTCAAAACCCTCTGGGGTCTGATTCGCTTTATCCTCAGTTTTCTGCGCTCATTTGTGCCCGTTAACCTGCCGGCGCCGGAAGAAACGCTAACCGAGCGAAAACCGGAAACCTTTGGGGAAACCTTAAAGCGCATTTTTACCGAGCTAGCGCCGATCCCGACGGATCAGGTTTTTATCCATACCATTGGGATTGAGCAGATCGAGGAGTTGTTCTGGTTTCTGCAAGCTCAAAGCTCAGAAGCGTTGCCTGTTTTCCACGTTCTTCTCCGTCGCGATCCCCAAGATCCTCTAGTCGCTCAAGCGCCGGGGTTGGGAATCGGCGCGATTTTTCGGGAGTGCCATGAATGGGGACTCTGGCCGGGCAAAATTCGCTTCTACAGCGACGCGCCCAAACTGATTCAAGGCTATAACAGCCTCGGCGCCCTTCGGGTTCAAGAAATTCCCATTCCCTTCCGGCAGGAAAATTTAGATTCCCTCGGGTTAGAGCCAAAAAATTTAGAGCCAGACGCTCCGATCCACATCGTTTACCTCGGGGACGCCCGGACGGAAAAAGGCTATCAGCTTCTGCCGGAACTTGTGTTAAATCTCTGGGAAGACTATCTAGCTCCGAAGCGGGCCCGCTTTACGATTCAATCCAACTACAACATCGGCGGCGGGGAAGCGGAAGCGGTTCGGGCCAAGGTAAAACTGGCCCAATTTCCGAGCCAAACGGTCAAACTTCTAGAAGCGCCGCTGACCGCCCAGGCGTATTACGCGTTGTTAAAATCGGCGGACTTAGTTGTCCTTCCCTACAATCCCCAGAGTTATCAGCGCACTTCCGGGGTGCTGACGGAGGCTCTAGCCGCGGGGAAGCCGGTAGTGGTTCCCGCCGGGAGTTGGTTGGCGGAGCAGGTGGCGGAAAACCGGGGACGGATTTATGAAAACCCCTCCCAACTGGCCGGCGCCGTTCGCTCCGCTTTGGAAAATTTACCCGCCTTAACCCAGGGCGCTCAAGCCTACGCTCCCCTCTGGCGCCAACGCCAGTCCCCGGAGCGGTTAATCCACATTCTCCTCGGGCCGGCGCCGCAGTTTACGCCCATTCCTCAACCGGCGCCGAAAGTGTTTTTAATTCTGCCTAGTTTTCAAGCGGTTCATTCCCCAGACGGCGCTGTGACTCGTCAGGTGATTCAAACCCTAGGGCGGAATGGTTATCGTCTCTATATTCTCTTTTACGGCGCCGATTTAACGCCCAGTTTCGGAGAAAATTGTTGGGAAAAGGCTTGGTTGATTGCGGGAGAAAAGGCCGAGTTACCGGCGGATTTGGTGAAGCTAGCGCCGAGACTCCGACCGGATTTAATTCTCTCCGCGGCGCCGTGGGGTCGGCGAGTTTGCCAACAATTAGGCTGGTTATCCGCGCCGTTAGCCGGTTTATTTACGGGTTTTCAAGCCGAAGCCCAGGCGTTAACAATGGGTCGAGAAGTGGATCTAACTCTGTTAACTCAGGAACAAAAACAGTGGGGAGAGTATTCTTTCTTGCTTGCGGCTAACCCGATCCAGAGCGAGCGCCTAGGGGAACTTTTTCCCCAGATTCCCTGTTATCCCTTATCCAAACTCTCCTCTGGCTCCGGCGCCGTTTCTGCGGAGTTTTTGACCCAACAACTGAATCAAGTTTTAACTCAAAACTTAACTCAACGAGCTTTGCCTTTAACCCCGATTTATCCTCATCCTAGGGTAGCTGTATTCTATCCCTGGGGCGATCTGCAAGAGCGCCGAAGCGGAGCCAGTCAACGGGTAGGGCATTTAATTGATTATCTCAGAGAAAAAGGGTTAGAAATCGGCGCTTTTAGTCTTGGCGGTTCCTCTCCCCGTTGGCAAAATGGGGTTTATTATGCAGATTATGCGCCTGCTGGAGACTGGGGAAATTTAACCCAAAGGGTTTACCAAGACGCTTTTTTAAGCTGGCAAAAAGCTCTGGGTTTAACGTCCGCCTTAAACCGGGAAGACCTCGAAAGCGCTTGGTTGCCTTGGATTTACTACGCCTTTCGCTTCGATCCCCAGTTTAAAGCTTGGCTAGAAGAGATTACCGATTGGGCTGATGTCGTTATTTTGGAATATCCTTTCTGGGCCGCCATCCTAGCGCCGATTTGCCAAGGGAAAAAAATTCCTCTGATTCTCACAGCCCATGATGTTTTAGCGAAACAACTAGACCCCCAAAGTCTCTTGGCTAAAATCGCTCTCTACGAAGAACTTCAGGCGCTTAAACAAGCCAGCGACGTCGTGACCCTTTCTCCTTTGGATCAGACTTTCTTTGCCGAGCAGGGCGTTAACAGTCACTGCGTCCCCATCGGTTTAGATCTGGCCAAAATCGAGGAACGGCGCCGACAAGCGCCGGTGGATCTGACTCAAACCCTTAACTTAAACCGGGACTGGCGCAAACCCTTTTGCCTCTTTATCGGTAGCGCCCACGGGCCAAACCTGCGAGCCGTGGAATGGCTGAAGGCCTGGAGCCGAGCGCCGGGGTTAACTTGGGATTTCCTAGTGGTGGGCGGCTGTTGTCCTCCTGAAGAAAACGGCGCTTTTTTTGCCCTAGGCAAGGTGTCTGAGGAAATTTTGGTTGAACTTTACCGCCAGACGGCGCTAGTCGTCATTCCCCTGGAATCCGGCACCGGCATGTCGGTCAAAACCCTGGAGGCGCTGGCCTGGGGTAAGGCGGCGCTGGGCACTTCCATCGCTTTCCGGGGGTATCCCGTCCAATCGGGGGTTCATTGTGTTGTTGATAACAGTCTGGAAAACTATCCCCAGACAATTCAAAGGCTCCTAGACCAGCCGGAGTATCGCCAAAAACTAGAGCAAGGCGCCGCCCAGTTCGCCCAAGCCTACGATTACCGCGGTCTCTATGAAACCTACCGGCAGTTGATCTTAACCTCGGCGCCGGGGCAAAAGTGAGTTAACTTTAATCTTTAAACGCCTACCTCAGCGCCCTATGGATTTAGATTTTGGCCTCTACAGCCGTTGGTCTGGCTACGCCACCCTCGGGATATTCTGCTTCACTCTGCTGGCCTTTGGGCTGAAATGGGGCTTCCGCTTCCGTTTGGTGGGCATTACCGGTTTTATGGGGGTCTTAACCGTGGGACTTTTGGGACTGAGCTTAGGCTTTCTCGACCGCGGCGCCGTCGAAGGCTCCGCGCCCTTCAGTCGGGTCTATGACAACGGCGCGAATCAAATCGTCATCCTCGTTAAACCCGACGTCACCCCGGAGCAGGTGGAAGCCACCCTACGGCAAGCCTCCCAGACCTATTTCTCCTACGGCCGCGGCGCCGCCCAGGGCGATCGGCAAATGCTAATCCGAGCCAGAACGCTGATTCACCCCCAACCGGGACAGACCCAACCTCTCTACCTGGGTCAACTGCAATACACCCTTGGCTCGGCGCCGGACAGCGCCGTTATTCAACTGGATAAAAAAGCGTTGGCCCAACTGGCCAAAAATCAGGCCCAACTTTCCCGTCAACCTGCTTAACGCCCTGCCGTGTCCTACGCCCTTGACTTTGGCACTACCAATACGGTTATCGCCCGCTGGAATCCCCTGAGCCAACAGGCGGAAACAGTGACCCTAGGGAATCTATCCCAGACCTTAACCCCCGGAACGGCGCTGATGCCCTCTGTGATCTATGTGGAAAACGCCGCCCAAAACCAAGTTATCGTTGGTCAACCCGTCCTCGACCGGGGTTTAGACAAAAGCGCCCGCTTTTTTCAGAACTTTAAACGGGGCGTCGGCGCGCCAATTCAGGGCTTTTTACCCGAGTTAGACGGCGTTCCGCTCTCCTTCGAGCGCCTGGGGGAATGGTTCCTCGGGGAAATTCTGCGGCGCCTAGAGGAGCAAGAAGGTCAAAAACTAGAACAATTGATTCTTACGGTTCCGGTGGATAGTTTTGAGACCTATCGCCTCTGGCTCAGCCAGATTTGCCAAGATTGGGCCGGGGAAGTGTATCTCCTGGACGAACCGACGGCGGCGGCGCTGGGCTACGGACGCCCGGACGCCAATTTAGTGTTAGTTCTGGATATCGGCGGCGGCACGGCGGACTTTTCTTTGGTGCGTTTAAACTCGTCTAAGTCGGCGCCGACTCGGGGTTTTCTCCTCAAGGGTTGGGGGCAAAAAACAACGGCGAAAGCCAATCCCCAAACCCAAGTGATCGCCAAAGCGGGGACGGCGCTGGGGGGAAGCGACATCGACTATTGGCTCCAGAATTATTTTTGCCAGACTTTGAATCTTCAGCCCTCCACCTGGATTCTCCGTCTAGCGGAGCGCCTGAAAATCGCCCTCTCTAGTCAGGAAACCGCGACGGAAGTCTATTTTGACGACCAGGCGCTGGAGACCTACGAATTTAGCCTGACTCGGCCCCAACTGGAGGACATTCTGGTCAAAAATGGTTGGTTCGAGCGCCTAGAGGGCTTGTTAAACCAAGTTCGTCAACAAGCTTTGGGTCAGGGCATCGCCTTTGAGCAAATCGACGCCGTTCTCCTGGTGGGCGGCGCCAGCCAAACCCCCAGTTTTCAAACCTGGGCGGGACAGTATTTTACCCCGGCCCAAATTTGCGGCGACCATCCCCTCAGCGCCGTAGCCCAGGGCGCCTTGCAAATTCTCCAGGGGCGCCGGGTTCAGGACTACCTCTACCACAGCTACGGCGTCCGCTACTGGAACCGCCGCAAAAATTGCCACAGTTGGCACCCCATCATTAACGCCGGTCAAACTTATCCCATGACTCAACCGGTGGAACTCACCCTCGGCGCGTCTTTGCCCAATCAACCCAGCATCGAACTGATTATCGGGGAATTGGGCGCCGGCGCCGGCGCCGCCGAAGTCTATTGGGACAACGGCCGACTCTTGACCCGTTCCTTAGCGGCGGAGGAAACCCAGGTCTATCCCCTCAACGACCGTCCCGGCGCTCGTCAAATCGCCCAACTGGATCCCCCTGGCGCTCCGGGAAGCGACCGGGTTAAAGTCCGCTTTTGGGTGGACGAAAAACGGTATTTACGTCTGAGCGTGGAGGACTTGCTTCAACAAAAGCTCCTCCTCCGGGAGCAGGTGGTGGCTCAACTCAGTTAAATCTTGAAAACCCTTGCCGGGAAAGCTCTCTCAGCCCCGTCCCCTGGGCGGTATAGTTGACTCTATGGTAACCTATCCTGTGGTCGAAACCTTTCATTCTCTCCAGGGAGAAGGCTCCTGGACGGGAGCCAGCGCCTTTTTTATTCGTTTAGGGGGTTGCGACGTCCATTGTCCCTGGTGCGACCAAAAGGAAACCTGGGACGCCCGGCGCTCTCCCCAGACGGCGCCGGAAGTCTTGGTCGAGGCGGCGCTGGCGGCCCGGCCTCGTTTTGTCGTCATCACCGGCGGCGAACCTCTGCTCCATGATTTGGGGCCGTTAACCGCCGTTTTAGCTCAGGCCGGTCTGCGCCGACACCTGGAAACCTCCGGCGCCTATGCCCTCAGCGGCCGGTTTGACTGGATCACCCTCTCTCCCAAGCCTTACAAACCGCCCCATCCCAGTCTTTACCCCCAGACTTCGGAATTAAAAGTGGTCGTCGCCCAACCGGAGGACTTGCTTTGGGCCGAAGACCAATCCCGTCAAGTCCCCGAGAACCGGCCCCGTTACCTACAACCGGAATGGGGAACCGCCGAAGCGCCCCAGTGGATCGCGGACTATATTCTGGGTCGTCCCCATTGGCGCCTAAGCCTCCAGACCCACAAGTATTTGGGCCTGCGGTAAGCCGTCAACATGACTCCCATAACCCAAAGGCTGGCCTGGCAAAATATCGCCCTCTTGTTGGCGGTGGTGACGACTCAGGTTCTCGGCGATATCGGACTGAGTCGGGGGATGAAACTGTTCGGCGCCGTGGAGTCCTACGATTTAGCAAGCTTGGGCCGGTTGGCGCTGTATTTGCTCGCCAGTCCTTGGATTATTGGCGGCGCCGCCACGCTTGTCGCCTCCCTCTTGCTCTACCTGAGCGCGGTTTCCCGTCTGGATCTCAGCGTCGTCATGCCCCTGATGGCCAGCAGTTATATCGTCAACGCCCTTTTGGCTTGGCTACTGCTCCGGGAAAGCGTTTCTCCCCAGCGTTGGCTCTCGGCGCTGGTGATCGCCCTAGGGGTGGGACTGATTTATCGCAGTGAATCCCGCTCCGGTCGACCGGCGCCCCCGCCGCCATCCTGGTCTCTATTCTGGTTATTCCCGGCGGGGTTGGCGCTTTCTCGGCTTTGGCTGGGGGTATTAGTCCTCGCTCTAGCGGATTCCGCCGGCGATCTCCTGACAGCTAAGGGAGCGAAACAAATCGGCGCCGTTTCTCTCAAGTCGCCTCTGGGGATTTTGAACTGGATCGGACAAATTCTGCGTCATCCCTTAATTTTACTGGGCGTCGCGTGTCAGTCCTTGGCCTTTGTCTGTTTTCTCTCCCTTCTCAGTTGGGCGGATATTAGTCTGGTGCGTCCCGCGACGGCGCTGGGCTACGGGGTGAGCTTACTCGGCGCTCGCTTGATTTTGCGGGAGCGGATTCCCCCCGGCCGTTGGCTGGGGATTGGCGTTATCGGTTTCGGGGTGGCGTTGGTGGCTTTAGAGACCGTTTAATTTGAGTTCATGTCGGCGCTCTAGGCGATGAGGGAACGATGCGCCCGCGCCCTGGATTTAAGTTGGTTTTGTAAGTCTCGGCGCTCAAAGGCGATGATATTTTGCCCCTGCGCCCCCGCCGGAAAAAAACAAAGAAGATCGATTTCGGCGTCGGTTAAGACGCGAAAAAGCAGGTCTAAAATCGGAATCTCTGTCACAGTCATGGATCTGGGGTCAAACTCCGGGTGGCGGCGGGCGTCTTCGGAATCGGCAAAACCGTAGAGCGCCCTCCGAGTTTGGGTTGGATCCTGGCGATGTTGGAGGGTGAGAATCGCCGACTCCCCCCCGGCGCCGACCCAGAGGCAAGCCTGAGCGCAGGCTAGCTTTTCCGCCTGGGCCAAGAGGAGGGGAACGACCGTCTGGGCCATAATTTGGGGATCGAGGATCTGGGGCGGGGTCTGGTCGATGAGTCGTTGGGCCTGAGCGGGGAGAGTCATAGTTTATTTCCGTTGTAAACGCTGAGCGATGGCGGTCAGGAAGGCGTTGCTTAATTCGGGAAACTGGGCTAATTCGGCAATTAGACGGGTTTTATCCCCTTCGCTCAGTTGCAGGATCATGCCCAAAATTTGCTGGACTTGATCCACCGAGGGGAGGGTTTCCCGACTCCGATCCGCCGGAGCGGACTCTTCCAGTTCTCCCGTCGCCGTGCTAAACGGATCTCGCCACTCCTCCGAGGGAGAAGAACCGGGAACGAACAGCGTTTCTAGGGGGACTTCCACCTGTTCTAGGGGTTCAAAGACGGGCCCTAGAGGTTTAGGTTGGGGCGAGAGTTCCGGCGCCGCTTCCGGCGCCTCCTCTAGAAAAGACTCAAAGAACCAATTTTCGGCGCCAACCTCTCCCTGAAGTTGGTCTTCCCAGGGCAGTTTTTCCGGGAGGGGCGGAGTCTGGGTCTGATTCTCCAGTTTGACTTTACGAATGGCTAGATCCGGGGGAAGGCCCCGCAGATACCAACGGTACATTTGACTGAGTTCTTCTTCTTCTCCCTGCCAGTGAAGCGCGATAATATCCTGAACCCCTAGGGGCACCAAGGGCCGCAATTCCGTTAGGGACTTGAGGGAAAATCCGTCTACCTCTTTACCTAGGGCGCTGTAATCCGTTTCCGAGGCCCGGTCCCCCAGTTGGATCAGGCGGGCGATGGCCGGGGACGGGGTAGTTCGTTTCTCCCCGGAGCTTTCCAGCCCGAGGGCTTCCTCGATACAGCGACTCACCGCCCGACAGGCGGGACGATTTTGCTCCGCGGAAATCCATTCCAAAGCGGCGCCCTCAAACTGACGCAGAAGCCGGAGGGCCTCCCGGTGGAGCGCCCTTAGTTTCGGGGCCCGAGCGTCCGCTAGGCCGTTGATTTGATTAAACACCGCTTCGCTGTGGCCCTTGGCCGTCAGCCTCTGTAGTCCCAGTTGATGGGCTTTCCGCAGGCCGATAATCAGCGCCTGATAATCCGCCTCTTCGGCGCTGGCGAAGGATAGCAACTGACTGACGGTAAAGCGCTGTCCATTGGGCAGAAGGATAATCGCCGCGGCGCCGCCCTGCCCCCCTGGATCTCCGGCTTCGCCCGCGTAGAGCAGGGTGGGAACCGGAGGGCCCTTGCTAGCCCGGGGAAGGGAATTGGCCATCGCAGACGCTTACTCAAAAATGGGTTTAAAGCCCCGTCCCTCCGGCCGACTTGGACAGAGCTTCGGTAATGAGGCTCAGCGCAATCCCTGAGGACGGCTTTTGCTAACTTTTAATGTAGCGCTTGAGGATTTCCACTGACAGTCTTTAAAGCGCCTGACTACGGATTTTGGCGGTAAACCCCGCGGCTTTAAACTGCTCTAGGCGAAGGGGAAGGGGTTGCTCGGCGGGAACGCTGACGCGCACCTCAAATTCGCTGGTTCCGGGGGGAATTTCGGCGATATTGCCGACCCGAGTCCTGTTTTGTAGCGCCGGTTCGTTGTTGGCGTCGTAAATGCGCCCAAAAACGTCGGCGTCGTAAACGGTTTTACCGGTTTTGTTCACCGCCGTCCCGGTAATCAAGAAACAGTTAGCCGGATCGTTGGAGCCGCTGAGGACGCTCCCCTGGGCCAAGGCTGGGGGACAGTCTTTGTATTGGATATTCTTAAGGGGAATTTCCGTCAGCGCCCAGGCCGCCGGCGCCGCGAGCCAACCGCCAAGGAAGAGGAGGAGACCCAGACTTAAGCTCAGTAGTCTAAGGAGAGAAAGACGAGGCAACGCCATAGGAGCGACCCAAAAAAAAAGAGGGAAGGAGATTCCCTCAGTTTACCTAGATTTTGAGCGGGGGAGAGCTATTTTGACTCAGTCCCTCGCCTTAGCTAAAGAAGAAAGCGGCGCTATTGGTCGGCGCTAGGCTTGAGCCGTCAACCCCTACCTCCGCGGCGGTCAAGGCGACATTGAAAAGGAGCATAATACGCTCGCCTTGACCAAAATCGGAGTCCCCGGCAATCCCGTTACCCAGACGGAGTTCCGCGTCATTGCCCAGAGGAACGACGTCAATAAACTCAATGCCCGTAAAGGAGAGCTGGTCGATTCCCGGCTCAAAGCCTTCGACCCGGTCAAAACCGTCCCCAAGGCTATAAACCGCCAAATCCAGAGCGCCGTCATTATTGCCAAGGGTGAGAATATCGTTGCCGAGTCCCCCAATGAGGATGTCGGCGCCGGCGTTGCCATTCAGGATATCGTTGCCCCCTAGCCCTTGCAGGACGTTATTGCCGCTATTGCCCGTCAGCCGATCCGCCGAGTTGTTGCCCGTGGCGTTCAGGTTATCGCTTCCAAGTAAGAAGAGAACCTCCACATTGGCGGGCATGGTATAGGAGACGGAGGCGCGAATACCGTCGTTGCCCTCATTGGGTTGTTCAATGACCGCGTCGCCGGGATTATTCACGAGGTAAATATCATTACCCGCCAAACCTTCCAAAATATCGGCGCCGGGGGTGCCGTTGAGCAGATCGTTTCCGGGCGTTCCCAAAATGGAGGCGTTGGGATTTTCGTCGATAGGAACGTCGTCGTTGGTAATGGTACTGCTAGCGCCGGGAACGGTAATGACGCCGGAACTGGGATTGCTCAAGGCGACGGTAAAGGTTTCGTTTGGCTCTAAATCGGCATCCCCTTGGATTTGGACGGTAATGACCCGCTCCGTTTCGCCGGGATTAAAGGTAATGGAGCCGCTGGGTAAAATTCCCCCCGCAAAATCGGCGCCGTCCGCGGGAGTTAACCCGGAACCCGTTACCGCCCAGTCCAAGGTTTCGGTTCCTTCGGTCGTTACAGAGCGAGTCACCGTAAAGGTAAAGTTCTTGGCGCCGCTATCCCCCTCCGTTTTAGAGGCGTGGTTAGCCGTAATGGCGAACTCCGGGGTTAAGACCGTAGCAACGTCGTCGTTAGTGATCGTACTGCTAGCGCCGGGAACGGTAATGACGCCGGAACTGGGATTGCTCAAGGCGACGGTAAAGGTTTCGTTCGGCTCTAAATTGGCATCCCCTTGGATTTGGACGGTAATGACCCGCTCCGTTTCGCCGGGATTAAAGGTAATGGAGCCGCTGGGTAAAATCCCCCCCGCAAAATCGGCGCCGTCCGCGGGAGTTAACCCGGAACCCGTTACCGCCCAGTCCAAGGTGTCGGTTCCTTCGGTCGTTACAGAGCGAGTCACCGTAAAGGTAAAGTTTTTAGTCCCGCTATACCCCTCGGTTTTAGAGGCGTGGTTAGCCGTAATGGCGAACTCCGGGGTTAAGACCGTAGAACCAGAGCCAATATAGATATTGTCCAGCAGTTGGGTTTCCCCGTCGCCGACGCCATTGGTCAAGAAGCGAAGCGCCAAGAAATCATAACCGGAGCCGAAATCGACGGAGTCCCAACGGAAAGTTGTCCAATCAAAAGAACTAGTCGCAAGGTTCCCGGTATCTAGCAAGGTGGTCGTCTCTAAAGGAAGCGTATTGCTGAAATTCGCGGGACTGCTGGGACTACCGAGAAGAAAGGAGAAGAAACCCTTGACTCCATACAGTTGGAACCGGAGAGTGTTATTGGAGCCTAAATTAACGGCGTCAAAGCTCACTGACTGGATTCCTCGAGTGGTGGAATCGTCGAAAATGATTTGGGCTAAGCCGCTGTTACCGGTGTTATCGGCAAAAAAACGTTGAGAACTTGGATCATGGTTCCACTTAGAGCTACTGCTGGCAATCCAAAAACCAAATTCGTACCAGTTGACTCGCCCAAAACTGGGTTGTAAATCCGGGGGTTCGTCAAGCGCCTTATCGGTAAACCAAGTTGTTCGCCCAAAACTGGGTTGTAGCCCGAGGGGAACAGTAAATCCCCCATCGACAATACGGTTGCTGTAGGGAATGGCGTCTACTTCCACCGTTTGGGTCAGACTAACGACCTGTCCTTGATGATCCGTCACCTTGAGCGTTACTGGATAGGCGCCGGCTTCCGGGAAAACATAGGTGGCGTAGCGCCCATATTTATCCATTTGCCCATCGTTATCGAAATCCCAGGCAAAGCCGGCGATGGTGTTGTCCCCCACGGTAAAGGGGGTGTTGGGCGATTCCACGTAGTTTAAGCCATAGTCCGGGTCGTAGGACTGACTCGCGTCGAAAAGTTGGGCTAAACCGCCGATGGCTTTGGTCGTAAACTGAGCAACCGGAGCCTCCTCTCCCTCGGGAATTTCAAACTCAGGTTCCCCGGTAATGATGAAATAGGGCGTAAAGGGAAAAGTAACCACATCTTGTTGTAAAGGCGGTAGATAGACATCCGCCCGGCGCCCTGGCGCGGGAAATAGATTGAAGGTATTGTTGGCAAAGGAGCCGCCCACTAACGAGCCGACGCCAAAAGGAAACTCTCTTGTAATTTGGAAAGGGCCAGTTTGGGGGACAGTGACTCCAGCGTAAAATCCTTCGACTTGAACATTGTCATAGACGACGTCCCGGGCGTTTTTATCGGCAAAGAGTCCGACTCCGATCGTATCGATCTCGCCTCCCGCGCCTTTGCCAATACCGTTGGGACGCCGGGGGATTGGGTTATTGAGGTTGCCTAAGACAACGGCGTCCTTAATCAGCACTTTACTGCTGTAAGCCGTTTGAACGCCGTTGCTTCTGACTCCCCAGATTGTCGTGTTGACGAGCGAGCTAGGAATATCGTGCCTCACCCCGAAAATATCGAAACTGCTATCGTCCCGCATTACGCCCCGGATTTCCACCCCGGAGTCGGCGTTGTAGATCGTGTTGTCGTTAAAATTGCGAACCGGCACTTTCCATGAGTCAATCATGGCGGCGCCGCCGGCGATAATTCGCAACTCGTCGGGAAGAGAGGAAGTCGGAACCGCGGGCGGTTTCAGGCTATCGGTGCGGCCGTAGACAATAACCCCCGCGTCCGCCGTGCCAGTGGAAATATTATCCTCAAACGCAAAAACGCTATAAGAGCTTTGGAACCAAAACCCCAAGCCGGAAGAGGCAAAATCCCGAATCAGACCCCTCGGATCGGTGGGATTAATTAAAGTGGCGTTGGGATCAGTCTTTGCGCCGGGAGATTTGATGGCGATATTCCGGCGAAAAATCGCCTGCTCGTCTCCAACTTCCGTCACATAGTGGGCGCCGAGAACGTCGAAGGAGACATTATCCTCCACCACCGCTCGACTACTATGGATCGTATACCCCCAACCCGGGCTTGTCCAAACCGCGTTCCCCTGAATAATTGTACTGCCGGGATCGTCAGGGTTAATGATTAAGACTTCGTCAATGTGAATCGGCGCTCGCCACCGAGCGTTAGTCCCCGTCCCCGGAATGAGATTACCCGCCGCGTCGAACTGGGGATCATTAATGATTTTGTCTTTATCGGTGCGACCCAAGCCAATCCAAGCGGCGTTTTTGAGCGTGACGTTGCCTTGATTGAGGGTATGGCCCCGCTCCGGGATTGGGGCGTTAGCGCCGGCCTCCGATTCAAAACGAACATTCCGGCTCAGGTTAGCCGCGTAAATCTCTAAGTCGTAACCCGCCGGGGCTTTGTGGTGAAACCGGAGGCTATTGCCGGCCGCGTCGTTATGACTAAACTCAATCCGATTGCCGTCAATGGCGGTAATAGTGAGAACCTCGTCTTGAGTGACGCTATTGTCGGCGTGGGAGCCTTTAGCGTTCCACCGGGTTCCCGTCAAGACAATGCGATCTCCGACTTGCCAGTCGTCGGGAATCGGTTGGCTAAAAACCAACTCTGTATCCCCCGCCAGGGCGTTGCCCGCCAGAGTGAGGTAAGGCGTTTTTTCTGCGCCGACCACGCTCACCTGAGCGCCGTATTCCGTCAGTAAGCCCCGGCTCAATTGTCGGGGATCCCAATTGACATCAATGCCTCGCTGGGTGGGATCTACGGGCGCGAAAATAATTTCGGTCTGTTTATCCGCGGCGACAGGATTCGTCTCTGTGCCAATTTCCAAGGTTCCCGTCTCGGTGACGACGAAGGTGTCGACTAAAATACGGGTATTTTGATCCGGCGCGAAACCCAGTTTTCCGTCCACCCGTAGGGTAAAGATCCGGGCGTCGCTAGCGCCGTCGTAAATCACTTCGATCCCTTCGGGAATTAGAACCCTAGCGCCGGTGGGGGGAATTTGCCCGTCAGCCCAAGTGTTGGGGTCAAACCAAGAGCCGTCGGCGACGGCTTGATGGGTAACGGCGCTGGTGGGAACCAGGGCGAGAATAGGAGCCGATAAAGACATCAAAAGTACCCCAAGCTGTTGAATTGATTGTTGGCGGAGCGGTCGTAAAAGAGCCGAAAATTGGGGTGAGGAGCAAGGTAAAAAAACTAAAGCGCAGTCAAGCCATGGCCCATTCAAGTCCGAAGTGCACCAGGGCCTGACTGAGAGAAGAATACCTCATAGGGGGTACAGTAGTCAAGAGATTTACGGGGGCGGTGGTTGAGTAAATTTGTTGCGTGTAATACTTCAGACTGTTTGACTAGTTT
>WGLZ01000014.1 GCA_016471375.1 Cyanobacteria bacterium RI_101 | reverse complement strand
GGTTTTGTCATTAACCTTATCTCGCCCCCTAAATCCCCCAATTCTGGGGGACTTTGAACTCAGAAAAGCTCCGAACTCCCCCCAAAATTGGGGGGCTGGGGGGGCAAAACGAGGGCTAGGGGGGATCTAGACACTTGTGTATACACAGTAACCCTTTAGGGAGGGGGCTGGGGGGCTGATTTTAATCCCTATTTAGGGAGAGGGTTTAGCCTTGGGTTTCTCCGCTACAACCGGCTTCGGCGCCGGAGTTGTTCCTTTAAAGTGTTGGTAGGTTGTCCGGGAAATATTTTGAATCAGGGTTCGGGCCGCCGGATCGTTGTAGGGGCGGGTGGCGAAGACGGCGCCGATATAGCGGCGACCATTGGGCATATCGATAATGCCCGCGTCCCCAAGAATCGTGCCAATATCCCCGGTTTTATGGGAAATAACGGCGCCGGGTTCCAACCCCTGGGGTAGGAGCGTGCGGGTCTTGGTTTCCCGCATGATCCCCAGCAGACGATCCCGAGACTTCAGGGAAAGGAGTTCCCCCTGATGAATTTTGCGGAGGAGATTGACTAAATCCTGGGGACTGGTTTTATTGGTTCCTTCCAAATCCGGTAGGAAATTATTCACCGTCGTGTGATTGAGGCCCCAGGACTGAAAGCGCCGATTGACTTCCGCTTTGCCCCCCAGACGGGTCAGGATCATGTTGGTGGCGGTGTTGTCGCTGATGACAATCATTTGAGTCACCGTCTCTAGGGCGCTGAAACTCTTCACCTTGCCGATCTGATACTGCATCTCCCCGGCGCCGCCCGCGACGACGGCTTGGGTCAAGGGGAGTTGCTCTTGAAGTTGGATTTTGCCCGCGTCCACCGCCTGAAAGAAAGCCACGGCCAGGGGAATTTTAATGGTGCTCGCCGCGGGAAGCGCCTGATTACCCGCCAGATTGACGTATTGCTGGCTATCCACCTCCCAAAAATAGGCGTAGGGGGTAATTTTCGACGGCGCTTTGGGTCGGAGGGCGGCGATTTTTTGCTTCAGCGCCGTCATTTCCTGAGGGGCAGGCGCCGTTGAGTTCGGAGCGGCAACGGATTCAGAAGAGGAGAGCTTGGCTCCGGGAAAGAGTTTTTGGGTCAGGCCCCAGAGTTCCTGGGGTTTGACGCCTTTTTTCTGGGGGGCCGCCGCCGCGGGTTGGGAGTCTAAAAAACGAGTCGGGGTAAAGACGGTGAGCAGGGTGCCGGCCACCACCGCCAAACCGCCGCCGACAATCCCGGCGCGAAGCGCCCCAAGGCTGACCCGTCGGGCCCAACTTTGGCGGCGGGGCTTCGTTTTGGGGAGGGGCTTTTCCTCTTCCAGGGATTGGACCACAACGGTGAAGGTGGCCGCGGGCGCTTGGGCGGGATCGGCGAGAAGACGCAGGTTGCGACGACGGTCGCGGCGGGGTTTGGAGCGAGACATAGCGAGGGAGTAATGCTTAAACGGCAAGGATGGAGCGTAACCCAAAGGGTCTAGGGGCTGAACACTGAGGCGGGCGCCCTACTCTGCCTCTCCCGGACGGCGCCGACTTTGAAATTGTTGCCAGAGCCAATCCACCTGCCCTAGGATACCCCGGAGCAGAGCCAATTCGCTGGGGCTGAGACCGGAGCGTTGGTAGAGGCGCCGCAGTTTGGCCATGCGAGCGCCGCGGGTGTGGGGATAGAGAACTCCAATATTTAACAATGTTTTCTCCAGATGTTGAAAATAGCCCTCGACCTGCTCTAGGGGGGCGAGGGGTTCCCCCTCCGGTTCCGTTGCGGGGGTTTGAAATAACTCGTAGGCGCAGATCCCCACGGCTTGAGCCAGATTTAAGGACGGATAATCCGGGTGGGCGGGGATACCAATACAGCGGTGGGCCTGATTAATTTCCTCATTGGTTAAGCCCTTATCTTCTCGCCCAAAAATTAAGGCCCCCGGCGCCGGCGACTCCTGTAACCAAGGCAGAACTTGCCGGGGCGTTTCCAGGGTTAGGGCCAAACTGCGGGGTTGGGCGGTGGTGGCGACGGCCCGCTGGCAACCTTCTAGCGCCGCGGTTAAACTCGGCGCTAGGCGACAGGTTTCTAAAATTTCCTGGGCGTGGACCGCCATCTGACGGGCTTCGGGGTCTAGGGGGTCGCAGTGGGGATTAACCAGCACTAATCGCTTCAGTCCCATATTTTTCATCACTCGGGCCACAGATCCCACATTGCGGGGCCCCGCGGGTTCCACGAGAATGATGCGAAGAGGGTCGAGGTTATTCATCGAGGGAAGAGAGTATCGTAAAAAGACAGAGCGCCGGAAACCCCATGGAGTATCAGATTTACCATCGTAGCCGCTACGCCTACAACCAACCGGTTTACCTCCGTCCCCAAATTTTACGGTTGCGGCCCCGCTCCGACGGCGGCCAGATTTTACGCGAGTTTCAAGTCAGGGTTTTCCCGACTCCCCAAGGACAAGCGCCGGTGATCGATCTCGACGGCAACAGTTTTGAGCGCTATTGGTTCGACCAGCCGACAGAGGCCCTGGAGATTACCGTCGAGTCTCGGGTTCAAACCCACCTTGAGAACCCTTTCAACCTCTTGCTCGATCCCTGGGCCCTGCGCCTACCCTTTGATTATCCCCAATCCCTGGCCCGACAACTGGCGCCCTACCTCCAGCCCTACGGCGCTTACCCCGACCCGGCGGCCCTTGAATTAGCCCAGGACATCGCTGACAGCGCCGACGGGGAGCCGTTAACCTTTTTAACCCGATTAACCCAAACCCTCTATGAAAACTGCGCCTACGAAGTCCGAGAAACGGGGCCCGCTTGGGAGCCGGGCTTAACCTGGAAACGGCGCCGAGGCTCCTGTCGGGATTTAACCGTTCTGTTTATGGAAGTTTGTCGGGCCGCGAATCTGGCCAGTCGTTTTGTCAGCGGTTACGAAGAGGGAGACGAAGCGAGCGGCGCCTGGGAACTCCACGCCTGGGCCGAAGTTTATCTCCCCGGCGCCGGTTGGCGGGGCTTTGACCCCACCCATGGTCTGGCGGTGGCGGACCGGCATATCGCTCTAGCGGCCGGCGCCCGCCCGGAGTCCTGCGCCCCAATTGCCGGGCAGGTGACGCCCGTCGCTCCCTTTGCTCAAACCCAGACGGCGCTGGAGACCCGCCTAGAGGCCGAGGTGAGAGTCATCCCCCTTCGGCGCTCTTCCTAAGCGCCCGCTAAACGCCCGGACTCTAAGCCGTCAAAAAAATCCCCCAGAACTTGTCGGGTTTTTTGATCCAGGGCGAGCCAATCGACAGCGCCGTCGGCGTCGAGGAGGGCCGGATCGATAACGACGTCTTGGGTCTCCTCTTCCCCGTCCTCTAGGGTTAAGGGATAGTCGAGGCAACAGATCTGAAAACAAAACTGCCAGAGATTAACCCGAAGGGACTGACTCCCCCGACGGAGACAGAGAATTTGTCCGGGATAGGGACTCTCCGCGGCTTCATAGCGCCCTTGCCAGGAGGAGGTTTCCAACAGTTGCCGGAGATTATCCACCAGACGAATCAGCGCCGGTTGCAGAAGCGCTTCGGCGCTCCGCCAATCTTCGACTTGGGTAAAACGGGGTTGCATGGCTTTCTGAGGGGCTGGTTTTGTTCTTTTTAATAATTTAGTATACACGCTCCTTGGTTAAAGACCCGCTTTTGGGTTTTATCCCCATGGGATTGCGTTTGCGACTCATCCGTCAATGCTATATTTCTAGAGTATTTGGGTCGCTACCCGATGGAACTCCGGGATTTTCCATAATAAAAGTCTGTTTGGGCACGCCGATGGCGATCCCCGCCTTTTCAAAGGCTAAAATCAAACGCAAGCGTAGAGTTCGCCCCACGTCCCATTGCTCGCCGGGTTTTGTTTTAATCCAAATTCGCAGGGTGACGCCCTGATGGGTGACGTCCTCAATGCCTTTGAGATCCGGCTCGTCCAAAACCGAGTCCCGCCACTGGGGATCATGGCAGAGGTCTCGGGCGACTTCTCGCATTAAAGCCATGGCTTTGGAGATATCGGTGTCGGCGGCGACAATCACGGAATAATCCACCCGAGACCATTCCTTGGTTTGGTTGCAAACGGTGATAATGGAGCCGTTGGGAATGGTGATCAAATCGCCGCTGGCGTTGCGTAAACGGGTGACAAATAAATTCATCTTTTCCACGGTGCCGCTAAAAGCGCCGAGGATGACAAAATCCCCCACGGCGTAGGAGTCGTTAATCAGGGTAGTCAGGCCGGCGATTAAATCCTTAATCACGTTTTGGGAGCCAAAGGAAATGGCGAACCCTAAAATACCCGCGCCGGCGAGGATGGAGGCGACGGGCACCCGAAAAACCACGAGGGACAGGAGTAAGCCGAGGAAACAACAGAAGACTAAATTGACGCCTTTCAGCGCCGAGCCGAGGGTGGGAATCCGCACCACCTGACGGGAGAGGTCGTCCTGGTGAAGCAGTCGATAATCTTCCGACCAGGCTTTCAGCAGTAAATCAATGCCCCATTCGATCGCTTTAATGGCCAAGAGGACGCCTAACCAAATCAGAATCAGGAAAAACGGCGCTCCCGCTAACTGGATTCCCAAGGCTCTGGTGTAGGGAAAAAAGGTTAAAATGATGGCGAGCGCTCGATTCCAAATGAGAATTAGGCTGATTAATAACAAGCGCCGAATAAAGATTAAAGTGCGGATGCGATTAATTAAGATTCTTCGGCATTCTTCCCGGCCAGTGACGCGTAAAAATTCTCCAAAAAGATAGTCGGAGTTTAAGAAGGGACTATGAATACTCGCTGGTTCTGAAGATGAGTTTTTTTCACGAAAAACCCACTTTTTCAGTTGATAAAAAAAGAGAAAGGTTTTGATCAAAATTTTATCGACGGTCTTCATCGAGCCGGGGGCGTTTACCTTCGCGTCGTTGGGCGCGGTCTTCTCCTGGGCTAATTGACCCAAAAAGGTTTTAAAGAGCGTCACCCGATGAATTAGCCAACGGTAAAGAAACAAGACCGCCCAACTCAGCGCCGCCACTAGGGCTAAAACCTGAAGCGCCGCCCAAACGCGTTTTCGTAAGACCGCGGGTTGGCGCTCCTGATGGGCTTTTAATAAAGCGGCCCGCAAAATGTTAATGCCTTCCTGGGACAATTCCTCCACAGAAAGGGCGTAGAACTCGGCGTCGGCGCTGGTGATGGTGCCCACGACGGTGGGCCGTAGGGATTGACCGTCGCTCACTTGCAAAACATTCTGGCCGTTTAAAACGGCGCTGGTCACCGTTAAGGTCTTGGGGTCAAAGCCCCGGCGGATGATTTCCTTAATTTTGTTCTCGACCCGAGTCACCCGAGTTTGCACCCCTTGCCCCTGGTCTTTCTCGTCTTCGGCGCTGATGGGCACCGCCACCATAAACAGAGGCGCCCCGTCTAAACGCACCGCTTTATATTCGAGATTGCCAATGCGACCCGAATCCTGATAGTCCAGTTGCCAGCGGAGGTTGCGAACCGCCTCCGGCAGTTGATCCAGTTGGCCCCAGCCCGGCGCCGCCAGGGAGAGCGCGAGACTGAGGGAGAGAATCCACAGACTGAGAACGCTGAGGAGTCGGCGCCGGGTTAAGGAAAGAAACATGGGCAATGGGAGATCTCCTAGCCCAACAGCGCCGAGGCTCGTTGACAAATGGCTTCCGCCGTAATGCCGTTGAAGGCCATCAACTGCCCGGCGCTGGCGGTGGTTTCCCCCCGTTTCCAAGCGAAAATATCCCGCGGCGCCGTGGAACGTAGGAGCAAAGGCTCTAAGAGAGCGCTGGAGCCGCCGGTAATACCAATCAGGACGTCGCCCCCAAAGAATTGGGCGAAACCGCTGTCGTCTAAGAATTGCCCGTCCGCTTCGGCGCAGGTTTCCCAAAGGACGTCCTGGGGCCGGTAGAGGCGCCGGGGGCTGAGGATGGCGACGACCTTAACCCCCAGACCTTCGCTTTCCAGTTGAGTGGCGGCCTCCAGCGCCGGTAGGAGAGCCATGTCCCCAATCACCGCTAAAACCACCGTTTTTGGCCCGGCGCTTTCCCGCAAAATCGCGGCGCCGCTTTCCAGAGCTTGACGGGCTTGGTCTAGGGTTCCGTAAATGGGCAGGGGCGATTTACTGGCGGTGATGGTAATCCCTTTATTAACGGCGCTCAGCGCCCACTCGTAGCAAACCTGAATACTGTTGGCGTCCCAGGGGAAAAGGGGAAAGACATTGCCATTGCGCGTCATGGCGGCGAAATAGTTCTCAATTTCCGGGCGCTGGTGGGTCCAGCCGTTACGTCCCTGCTCCAAAGCGCCGGCGGTAAAGAGGGTAATGGTGGCGGGCGTCGGACGCCGTAGTTCCGCCATGGCTTGGGTGACGGTCTGCCAAATGGGCAAGCCGTTAATGGCGAAGGATTCGTAGGAACACCAGAGACTCCGAGCGCCAAAGAGCGCCTGGGCCGCGGCTAAACCGGCGCAGGCGTCCTCGCTCAGGGGTTCGTAAACCTGTCCCTTCGGCGCTTGGAAGTAGGTCTCGTCCGGGGTGGGGTGGATAATTTTTAAACCCACATTAATATTATTGATCCCTGAAGCGGCGTTGCCGTCGGCGTTGGTGACCACAAAATCCGGGTCTTTTTGCCCCACCTGAACCACCAGTTCCCCTAAAACGGTGGTGGCCACTTTCTTTTCTCCCAAGGGATATTCCGTCAGGGTTAAGCTTCCTAACTCCGCCAGGGGACGAACGCTTTCCGTCACCGCCTGTTGGGCCGCCGGGCCCCCCGCGGCCCGCTCAAAGTTGGTTCGCACTAATTGCCAAGCCTCCGGCGCTAGCGCCCGCTCCTGAAGAGCCGCCACAATATAATCCTTCTCCAAACTATCGCCGGGATAGAGGTTATGGGATTGGGCGCCCCGTTTATGGACTCCGGCGCCCTTCAGTTGCTTAACGATTAACACCGTTAGGGCTCCCCCCAGAGCCGATTGGGCCGCCCGGTCGGTGGCTTCTAGAACCGCCTGGGTAAAGGCCAGACGTTGACCCAAGGAAAAGCGAGAGCTATCCGCGTAGTCCCCCGGCTGGTCGGCGTCGTCGTAGTCCTTGGCGTTAACTAAAATCACCTCTTTAAAGCCGTTGCCCCGCCAGTAGGCGATCATTTCCTCGTTGGTTTTAGTGGAGACCATACTGTGGTGCTCCTGGCTGTAGCCGTTCCAGACCAGAATCGGTAAAAAGTTGGTCGCCTGGGGATAGGCGGTGTGGAAGTGGGCCATACTGCTGAGGATGTAGGGTTCCCCCAAGCCGCCGTCGCCGATGGTCACTGGAAAGAGGACGCCGGGATACAGTTTGGCGCCCGCCATGGCGAAATGTTGTCCCTGACCCAACGGCCCCGCGGGCGCTAGAAGTCCGGGAATTTGCCCCGAGAGGTGCCCCAACAAACCGTGTTGCTCTCGAAACCGCTCTCCCAATTCCTGAACGGTTTTAATCTCCATCGCTTCCAGGGAACGGTCTAAAAACATGGCGCTGTAGAACCCCGGCGCGTGGTGCCCCACCTCCGTCACCGTGTTTTTATAGCCCAACATGATCAAAGCCGCCATCACCTCCGCGGCGCTGGCGAAGCCCCCCGGATGGCCTGATTCCTTACTGGCGGTGGTCTGGAGGGTCAGATAACGGAGCGCGTCCGCCGCCAACAGGGTTTGATAGACCGTCTCAGGCGCGCCGGGAGCGGCCGCCTTTTGCCCCGGCGCCAGCGCCGGCTCGCGCCCTAGGGTCTCAAAATCCGGGGGCAGGGCGCCGAAATAGCGAATACCTTGGCAAAAAGCGGGGGTGGCGACGGTCATAGGGGCTGGCGATCCTGATTGAGAAGAAATGACGACTTTCCTCGATTTTACCCGTTTAGGGGCAGGCTTAGAAGTCTATTTTGATCGTGTTGATGATAGATTTTTGTCAATGGTTGGCTCCGCCATCGGCGCTTGCCCTGTGGGGTTGTAAAGTTTTGTGACTGAAGTCTTGTTCAGTCCGGGGAATCGGCGCTATGGTTTTGAAAACGGTGCTTATCGGCGCTGGAGGTTCTACTCAAGATGGGTCGTTTTTAGCACACTAGTCTGTCTAACACGCTTTTGAGAGTGATATATGGAAAACTTCTTGAAATCATCCCCAAATGGGGTGATATGCCGAAAATTTCCACATATCGTTGCCGTGGGGAGTGTTATACGAAAAGTTTTCGTCCAATCATTGGTTGTCTCGTACCAACTCAAGGGACTGCTTCACAATCTCAATTGGGTACTATTCTTATGAGTATTAATAATTTATAGGAGATTAAGTAGTGAGTGAATCAGATAAGAGTTACGAACTTAAAATACTAAAGATGGCAGTCACTAAGTACTTAAACGAAGGCAAAATATTTACGAAGAAAAACATTAATGAATTGGAAACTAATCGTGACCAAGTTGTGTGGGATATAGCAACAAAAATTTATCGACAAAGCGGACATAAAGTTGAATTCAGTTTGGTGCGAGATATAATTAATTCCTCAATTAAGACTATTGATCATCAACTTTCTGAACAAAAAGCTCAACAAGCAGCTGAAGAAGCTCATCGTATTGCTGAAGCCGAAAAAGCCCGTCTTATTACTGAGTCAAATCCCCAATTTCTTTCTAGTGTTGCTGATGTACTGGGTGAATTTGGAGGTGACAAGCCCAAAGCAAAAGTCTTTGTTAGAGTTCGGGAAGTAATTTGTGAGCATTTATCTGTAGAAGAGAGTGAAGTAAGTTTAGATAGCCACTTATCAAACCATCTCAATGCAAATGAAAGTGATTTAATTGAACTTGTGATGAAATTAGAAGAAGAGTTTGGAATCGAGATACCTGAGGAGGTTGCTGAGGACTCCTTGGGTTTGAGAATAAATCTTGGTGGTTCTTGGTGGGGTTCATCAAGTTCATCCCCTTCTTCATTCGGCTATCATGCAGGTGAGCAGTGCGTAGTTAGGAACTTTGTAGAACTCATCTGTGAAAAACTTAAATAAAAGGTATGTATAGCGGTCACATCTAGATTGTAAATTGCCCTCTGCCAAAAGGCTTTACCCGTAAGGGTTCCGGCATTTAGAATTTTACAAATCATATGCGACTTCTATGGAACCTAAGTCCTAGGCTAACAATCGACTGCACTCGGAACGGATCGCTACTCTATTGGTTATGATGCAAATATTTTCGCCGTCCGGTAAGTCGCCAGCCGTTAGGCTGACAGCAAGCGCCGATTTTATAGAGTGTGTTACTCAATAAGTCTTTTGCATTGATCGAGATGATTCTTAAAATGATGGTGCCGGTGGTTTTGGTAAAGATTTGTTATCGTCTTCGGGCGGCGCTTGTCGGCGCTAGAATTTCCAAAACGGCGCTTGTCGGCGCTGTGCCGGGCTTGACTCTCTTTTAAAACGGCGCTTGTCGGCGCTGGACGATCGGCGCTAAGGTCTGTTCTCAACAATAACAGCGCCGATAGTTTTGGTAAAAATTAGTTATCATCCTATGGCGGCGCTGGAATTTCCAAAACGGCTCTTATCGGCGCTGTGCAGGGTTTGACTTCCTTGAAAAACGGCTCTTATCGGCGTGGGAAGAGGTGATTATGCCTATTGCGATCTCAGTCCCACAATAGTCCCTGAGTTCGATATCTACTTAGGCTTGCCATACAGGTTAAGATGGAAAGATGATATTAGAATTGAGGGCACACCAATGACAGTGCGACAACGACGTTACAGCAAAGAAGAGATGGCTCGGCGTGGGCAAGAACGCTATGAGTCTGGCATTCGACAGCAAGTTGAAGCGGGAAACTTAGGCAAAATTGTGGCGATCGATATCGAAACCGGAGATTTTGAGGTTGGTGAAACAATTATCACTGCGACCGATCGGTTATTTGAACGCCGTCCCGAGGCTCAACCTTGGGGGATTCGGATTGGACAAGGCGCTGTTTATCATTTTGGATCGCAAAGCCTGAAAAAGAACTAATGATTTACGGAGTGGTGAATTTGCGTCGTGAAGCAACCATCCCCCTTGTGGTTGGCAACTCATCTGGAAACCGGGAATTTATCAATACTGTAATTGATACCGGATTCGACGGCTTTTTGTCTTTGCCATCTGAAATTATCATTCGCCTTGGGCTATCTTGGACGATTTCTAACCCAGTAACTTTGGGCGATGGAAGCGAAACCATATTTGATTTTTATACTGGAACAGTGATTTGGGATGGACAATACCGCACAATCGATATTGCGGCATCAGAGACAGAACCACTGTTAGGAATGGCAATGCTCTACGGTTATCGATTGCAGGTAGATAATGTTGAGGGTGGCATCGTTAAAATTGAAGTTTTGTGATCCTGAATTAAACGCGCTCGATGAGTCATAGTCTAACAACATAGTCTTTTGTCTTGATCAAGATGATTTTTAAAATGATAGCGCCGATAGTTTTGATAAAGATTAGTTATTGTCCTATGGCGGCACTGGAATTTCTAAAACGGCCTTGCTGTAAGGTAAAATAGTAAAAAAACTGATAGTTTTGAAAGTAATGTCTCAAGAACTCGAAGCCGTATTTGATGGTATAGCTCTTCAACCCGATACTCCCTTAAATCTAGCCGCAGGTACGAGGGTGCGTATTATTGTCGAGAGCGTATTACCGAATGAAGTTAAACCACTTAAAACTTTTCTCCAAACTGCTCAGTCTTTAAAATTACAGGGTGAGCCAGATTGGTCAGAGAAAGTTGACCAGTATTTGTATAGTGATAATTTTGACCAGAATGACTGAAGTTTTTTTAGATACTTCGTTTGCAACCGCTCTGTCCTCCGTCACCGATCAAAATCACGTGAAGGCTGTTAAACTTGCCAATCAAATTGAGACTAACAGAACCCATTTAGTGACAACTCAGGCGATCTTGCTAGAAATAGGCAATGCGCTTTCTAAACAGAAATATAGAGCGGCGGCAATTCAACTTTTGGACGCTCTCGAAGCCGATCCTAGTATCGAAATTATTTTATTAACCAATAGCCTTTATCAATTAGCATTCGATTTGTTTAAGCAACGAGAAGACAAGGAATGGGGTTTAGTGGACTGCATATCATTTATCGTGATGCAAGATCGAGGAATCTCTGATGCACTAACTGCCGATACCCATTTTCAACAAGCGGGGTTTCGAGCCTTGTTAAGAGGCTAATTGTTTCAGATCAAGTAGAGTGCGTTACTCAACTAGCCTGTTGCCTTGATCAAGATGATTCTTAAAATGATGGCGCCGATAGTTTTCGTAAACATTCGTTATTTTAATGGCGATATTGTGCGAGGATTGTTTCTTCGTCAACCAGATCTTGACTTATTGCGTGTTCAGGATGTTGGGTTGCGAAAAGTGGATGACCCAGCAATTCTAGATTGGGCAACAAGCAATGGACGTATTCTCTTAACCCATGATCGTGCAACAATGCCAGACTTTGCTTATGGGTAGAAACCAAAATGTAGTGATGTCAAAATTTAGCTCAACTACATGAAAACAAAAAAATACAAAGACCAAATTTACAAAAATAAGGGCTTGCGTACTTGCAAGACGACGGATCGGAAGGGACACCAGACCGAATCTTAGATTATAATTGACTTATTAAACTAGTCTCTAAAGGGTGTATTATGTGCATCTCATTGTCCTGTCCCCACTGTCATTCTCAGAAAATTGTCAAGAATGGAAGCATT
>WGLZ01000071.1 GCA_016471375.1 Cyanobacteria bacterium RI_101 | reverse complement strand
TTCTGGAGCTTGACGAGCTATGGTCTTTTGTAAACTATAAGATTAACAAGGTTTGGATTTGGCTTGTTATAGATCGTAAAACTCGACGAATACTGGCTTGCTATATTGGAGATCGGACAAGAAAATCTGCTCAAAAACTATGGGATAGTTTATCAGAGCGATACCGACAAAATGCGACTTGCTACACAGACGTCTGGCAAGCTTATAAAAAAGTAATTCCAGAGTCTCAACATCGACCAGTTGGGAAAGAAAGTGGAGAAACAAATCATATTGAATGCCTAAATAATACATTTAGACAAAGATTATCTAGGCTTGTTCGTCGAACTCTTTCCTTCTCAAAAAGTCTCTTTAATTTGCGGAGCGCTGTGTGGAATTTTATCCACTATTACAATGCACAACTCGCAAATTTATAACTCTATCACTACGTTAGAGTTTCTACCGATTTGGGCGACTGAAGTAGATTGTGTCCGCGCTCTATCAGATTTCACAACCTACCATCTGTCGAATAGTCTAGGATTACTCGACGCTTTGATTGCGTCCTGCGCAGTAGGACGTGGTTTAACGTTATGCACATTCAATGTTAAACATTACCGAGTTGTCCCGAATCTTCTCATGGCACAGCCGTATGCACGTTGACCACAACCTAACAACCCGGTTGGAGCGAATCAGTGAATTTGGTCGATGCGGTAGCCAAGATCATGGATAGCCCCTCAAGCAGAACGTTAGGAAGCGCCGATTTTGCTTCTCTTTAACTCGCTGAAAGATGAGACGGCTTCCCAGCGCCGCCCCGCCGCCTAACATCCAAGACGTTATCATCCAGCCAGCGCCGGTCGTTTTTCCCGAGCTTCCAAAGACGGAACCGTCCAGCGCCGATTTTGTCTAAAGTATGGAGGGACGGTTGGGGTTGGTAAAGTTTTGTTACGGAGTTGTGTGCCCTAGGGGAATCGGCGCTATATTTTTGAGAACGGTGCCTACAGTGACTTTTTTGTCAATGTCTTTTGACAAACACACTGTTTATGCTAGAATCAATGTCGATAATGCTAATTCATCATAGTTGAGGCTATATGGCAAGTATTCCCGAAGGGGTTTCCGATCAAATAGAACAGCTTAAAAGTATTAATTTATATCAAAAACAAATTTTAGATCAGTTTGCGACAGGTTCTATGATGGAAGAAGTTGATGATATTTTGGCTGAACTTACGCAAATCAATAACCGAATCTTACAAAGTCAAGTTACTATTGACAACTTAAAACTGGAAACTCGGCAAATGTTAGTTGAATTACGAGAGAGTATTGTTTGATGTGGCAAAAACTGTATGAATTTGGTCGACAACTGCTAACTCTCAAAAGTCAAGTTGAGAAGAATACTCAAGACATAAAGGAGCTACGTCAGGATCTGAAAGAACTTACTTCTGCTGTGCAAAGATTAGCTTATGTAGTTAGGCGTAATCAAGAAAATGACTCTCACGAAAGGGAAAAGCTTGTGCTACGATTAGAAAATGCTTTACTAAAAATTGAACGCCGTTTCCTTCTTTCTGAGAAAAATGATCCAGATAAAGAAAGCTAATTGATAGCACAAAGACCAAAAAAGCTTTGGGATTCATATACTTTTTCTGGTTGCCACCAGCCGTTAGACGGAACCGCCCAGCGCCGATTTTGACTCTCTAAAGGATGGAGGGACGGCGCCGGTTGGGGTTGGTAAAGTTTTGTTACGGAGTTGGGTCAGATGGGGAAATCGGCATTAAATATGGCGCTATAATTTCGACAAGCTTTTAGTCTGTTATCAATTCTTTATGACCACTCAGCAGATTGAAGAACACTCTCAGCAACTCGAAGTCAGAGTTGCGACTTTGGAAGCAGAACTGATGCAAGTGAAACAGATGTTGTCGGGGTTTATCCAGAAAAAATCTCCTTGGTGGTCAAAAGTTGCGGGTAGTTTTGAAAATGATCCTACGTTTGATGAAGCGGTTCGCATTGGTCAAGAATGGCGTAAATCTGCTGATTAGGCGATAAAGCTGATTAGGCGATAAAATTTTGCGATGTATATTCTTGATACCGATCATCTCAGCCTTATTCAGCGTAAGGGACAAGAGGGAATGCGAATTTTGTCAAGATTGGTAACTCTTGAAGAAATTGAAATTGCAGTGACTGTGATTACCTATGAGGAACAGGTTAGAGGTCGGCTTGGTGTGATTTCAAAAGCAAAGACGTTAGATGAACAAATTTTTGCATATCAGGGGCTACAACAGCTTGGAATAGATTATCGCTCAATCGTGATTATTCCTTTCTGTCGCGCAGCCGCTCTCGAATATCAACGCCTGCGTAAAGCCTATCCTCGTCTAGGCAATATGGATTTGAAAATTGCCGCAATTTCTCTAATCAACGATGCGATATTACTCACTTGTAATATATCAGATTTTGGAAAAATCATAGAATTGAGAACAGAGGACTGGTCGTTAATGTAAAGTGAGTGTTGTGCTAGAAGCCTAACCAGCGATTACGTGGACTAGTTAGTACTTTATGACGCTAAATTGTGGTTTATCCGCCGATCGTTAGAAAGCGCCGATTTTGTCTGAATATATGGAGGGCTGGCGCCGGTCGTTGTTTTCAGAGCTTCCAAAGACAGAACCGTCCAGCGCCGATTTTGTCTAAAGGATGGAGGGACGGCGCCGGTTGGGGTTGGTAAAGTTTTGTTACGGAGTGGTGTCGGCCGGGGGAATCGGCGCTATGTTTTCGAGGATGGTGTCTGTCGGCGCTGGTTGCTCTGCTTATAAGCAAATCGTTTACAGTGTGCTAATTCTTAAAAGTAATGAATAGACTAATTGTGCTATTCACATCTGAGATAAACTAAAGACTGCTCATTCATGTCAGCTTTTTCACGTTCCTTCCCAATGCAGAGAACGCAGTCGTTAATATTCGTAAGCTTAGTCATTACTGCCTTAATATAGAACATGACGAGGGAAAGCATAAAGCCAGGCTATTCTTATCGCGTCTTGGAATGACTGCTGAGAACGCCGAAGAATTGCGCCAAATTTTGCTTGAAGTTATTCAAACTCACGAAGCTCGATTGGGGAGACAAGATGGGTTTGGGCAACGTTATACAGTAGATTTTACGATTCGATGGCAAAATAGAAAGGCAATCCTTCGGAGTGGTTGGATCATTGAGCATGGCTCGGAGATTCCAAAATTAACAACGTGCTATCCACTTTAATACTTAAAAGTAATCAGAAATGTCAAATAATAGAGTTAAGCTACTGGATATAGTCGCCTTGACTGTTAATCTTCCTGAGTATAATCTATGGCGCGGTCAAGTTGGAACCGTGGTTGAACTGTTATCTGAAGGCGCGGCATTTGAGGTCGAATTTAGCGATCGAGATGGACGCGTTTATGAATCTATTGGGCTACGCCAAGAGCAAATCATGGTGTTGCATTTTGAGCCAGCGCTACCTGATATCAAATCTGAAATGGTCACAGCCTAAGCAAACTAACAAGTCTGGTGAAGCGCTGATCGTTAGAAAGCGCCGATTTGTCTGAATATATGGAGGGCCAGCGCCGGTCATTTGTCCAGAGCTTCCAAAGACAGAACCGCCCAGCGCCGATTTTGTCTAAAGGATGGAGAGACGGCACTGGTTGGGGTTGGTAAAGTTTTGTTACAGGGTTGTGTCTGGTGGAGGAATCGGCGCTATATTTTCGAGGATGGTGTCTGTCAGCGCTGGCGGTTCCGCTCAAAGGAGGTCATTTACAGTACACTAATCTGTCTAACATGCTTTTGAGAGTGATATACGGAAAACTTCTTGAGATCATGCCAAAACGGGGTGATATGCCGAAAGTTTCCACATTATTGTTACCGCAGAGAGTGTTATACGGAAATTGTCTCCATATCCCCTAGTTCGGCCAACACTGTACCCATTATTGCACTTGACGCGATTGGAGAGTTTAGATGGACAAGGCATCTGTTAATAGTTACGCAGCCACGCGGTTGCAGGCGGGCTATCGCCCGTTGGGTGAGTTGCTTCCACTCGACACTCCCCTATCCCTTATGGTCGACCCCAGCAACGCCTGTAACTTCAAGTGCGTTTTCTGCCCCACCGGCGACCCGACGCTACTCGCTCAGGTCGACAGGCCGAAGGGTGTTATGGATATGCAACTGTTCCGCAAGTTAATCGACGAATTGGCCCTTTTCCCCAGACCGGTGCAGGTTCTACACCTCTACAAGGATGGCGAACCGCTTTCCAACAAGAGACTGCCTGAAATGGTTGCCTATGCCAAATCCAGTGATCGAGTGAAACGTGTTGAAACCACCACTAACGGATCGCTGCTCACGCCGGAGCGGAGTGATGCGCTTGTCCGTGCCGGACTCGACGGCATCCGTATCTCGGTGTATGCGCTGGACGCTGTCCGCTATCAGACCAAGACAAAGCGCAATTTCTTGGGGTCTTCTCTCTGATAGCGGACAGCGTCCATATCGATCCAATAATGGGATGGTCGAGTACGCCTGAGAGGGACATGACCTTGGGGCTGTCAACCAACCTTGGCATGTCAGGTGCGCAGCGTGATCCAGAGCGGAAGGCATGCTCCGAACCTTTCATGAAGTTGGTGGTCAACTTCAACGGCCAAGTCTCCGTGTGTTGTGTGGATTGGGCACATGAGACAGTGATCGGGGACGTCCGGTCTGAAACTCTTTACGGCATCTGGAATGGGGACCGGCTTCGCAGATTCCGCCTTAAGCACCTCGCGGGAGAGAGGAACTCGCTTACCGCTTGCGCGTCATGCGACTATGTTCTCGGTCTTCCCAGCCACACTAACTTCGATGACAAGGTCGGGCAATTGTTGCCGCTGTATTCGCAACCCAAGGATTGCCCAAGTCATTAGTCGCAAAGGAGTTCACATGGGTAGGGTGCCGAACCAATCGCTGCACCTGACCTGGGCCACAAGTTGGTTTTCGGTAATGCGTAGCGGCCTAGGCAGGTGAGCTAGGCGTTAGCAAGCGCCGATTTTTCTTGTCTTTAGCTCGCCGTTAATCCAACTCAAATTCCTCCTGCCAGCGCCGGTCATCCTCCCAAACGGGTTGATCCGGTTTCAGCAACAGACAATTCTCCACCACCAAAACATCCATTTCCGTTCGTTGGAAACAACGGTAGGCGTCGCCGGGAGTGCAAACAATGGGTTCGCCCCGGACGTTAAAAGACGTGTTCACCAAAACCCCGCAGTCCGTCCGGCGCTGGAAAGCTTGGAGTAACTGGTAATAGCGGGGATTGGTCTCCCGATGGACGGTTTGCAGACGGGCGGAGTAGTCCACGTGGGTAATGGCCGGGAGGTCGGAGCGGGGAATTTTCAGTTTTTCAATCCCGAAAAGTTGGTCTTCCTCCGCCGTGGGTCGGCGCCGGAGGTCGGTCTTAATCGGCGCCACCATCAACATATAGGGACTGGTTCCCGTAAACTCAAAATAATCCCCTACCCGCTCCGCCAACACCGAAGGAGCGAAGGGACGAAAGGACTCGCGGTATTTAATTTTGAGGTTCATCACCGACTGCATCTGGGGATGACGGGGATCGCCGAGGATGGAGCGCCCTCCTAAAGCCCTGGGGCCAAATTCCATCCGTCCTTGGAACCAGCCCACCACCAATCCCTGACTTAATAACTCCGCCACCCGGTCAAAGAGATCGGGGTCGGGGAGAATCTGGTAAACCGCTTTTAAATCCTGAAGTTGCCGCTCAATTTCCCCCTGGCTAAAACAAGGGCCCAGGTAAGATCCCCCCATCTGATCCCGACCCGTCGCTGTCCGGGGTTGGTTTAAATATTGATGCCAGACCGCCAGCGCCGCGCCGATGGCGCCCCCCGCGTCCCCCGCGGCGGGTTGCACCCAGATGTCTTTAAAAATTCCCGCCCGTTGTAGGCGCCCGTTGGCCACGCAATTCAGCGCCACGCCCCCCGCTAAACAGAGATGGTCGGCGCCGAGATCCTGTTGAATACTTTTCCCTAGGCGCAAAACTACCTCTTCCGTCACCGCCTGCACCGACGCCGCCAGATCCATGTGCCGTTGGGTCAAGGCCGTTTCCGGCGCCCTAGCGGGCCCCCCCAGGAGTTGGGCGAATTTGCCGTTGGTCATGGTTAAGCCAACGGGGTAGTTAAAATAATCTAGGTTGAGGCGAAAGGTGCCGTCGGGCTTAAGATCAATCAGATTTTCTAAAATCAAATCCGCGTATTTCGGCTCTCCGTAGGGCGCCAAGCCCATCAACTTATACTCCCCGGAGTTGACCTTAAAACCGGCGTAATAGGTAAAGGCGGAATAGAGCAGACCGAGGGAATGGGGAAAATCGATTTGCCAGAGGGGAGTTAACGTGTTGTCCCGCCCTTGCCAGAGGGAAGTGGTGGCCCATTCCCCCACCCCGTCCATACAGAGGACGGCCGCGTCTTGAAAGGGACTGGGGAAAAAGGCGGAGGCGGCGTGGGATTGGTGATGCTCCCCAAAAAGCAAGGGGGGCAGGTCTGCCGGTTTACAGCCCCCTAACTGGGCCAATTCTTTCTTCAGGACGGTTTTCAGGTAAAGCTTTTCCTTGAGCCAGACCGACATGGCCTTAACAAAAGACTGAATCCCCTGGGGCGCGTAGCCCAGGTAGGTTTCCAACAGGCGGTCAAAGGTGAGGAGGGGTTTTTCGTAGAAAGCGATATAGTCGAGATCCCGTAGGGTAATGCCCCCTTCTGCTAAACAGTAGGCAATCGCTTGAGCGGGAAAGCGGGCGTCGTGTTTTTTGCGGCTAAAACGTTCCTCCTGGGCCGCGGCCAAAATGCGACCCTCCCGAATCAGAGAGGCGGCGCTGTCGTGGTAATAGGCGGAAATACCAAGGATTTGGGTCACGGCGGGGGCAAAAACAGGACTTTTGACTTAGAAAAAACCGGGTCTGCGGCAAAAAGTGACTAGACGATCCCTTGACCAGACGGGTTCCAGACCCTACTCTAAGAGGGAAATTATCGCTTTGTAACGTTTATTAAAGCCTATCGGCGCTCCTACCCTTCTCCACAGTTAACCCGTTCTCAAAATTATGTTGCCCTTCCTTCCGACTCCCTGGCTCGCCCAGGTGGTGGTGGCCCCCACCCCGGCGCTCCAGTCTGACTACATCACCCAACCCCAGCAGATTCGCCCGTTGCCCGGCAGGCTCAACGAAGTGCCGGTCTTCAACAGCAACAGCCCGGAAGTGGTGATGGGGGACGGCATTCTCCTATCCACCTTCCCCCAACAGGGAAAATACGACCCTCGGGCCCACCTCAACCAGGCGTTGCAGGGGCGCTTTGACTTTTTCTCCCACCACATCGCCCGTCCCCAGGATGGCCGGACTCTCCATCAGGGCGTCGTGTTAACCAATCCTACAGACCGCTATGTCCGGGTGCGGGTGCTTCAAGCCGCCAGTTACCTGACTTCCCCCGACGCTCCCTTTGTGGATCTACCGTCCCTAGTGGAAGACCCCAGCGGTCGGGTCTTCTCCGGCCCCGGCTCCCGTTTAACGAACGTGCTGGTGCGGGGTCTTTCTCAACCGGGTTTCCCTCGGGAAGTCCTGCTAGCGCCGAAACAGACCCGGATGCTCTTCACCCTGCCCATTAATCGCAGTAACGCCCGCTCCACTTACCTCCGTTTAGAAAGCGACGGCCCGGTTTATATGGCCAATTTGGCCATGCAGGATCTTTGGGTCTATCCCACCCCCGACCCGCTGAAGCCAGAGGAAAAACTTCCCCCCCCGACCCTGCGCCCCCCCTCCCTGGAGGATTGGCAAACCCTGCTGGTGCGGGGCCGTCTCGCCAGCCCCAGGGATAAAGCGCCGACGCCCCCGGAGCAAATTCGAGTCGATAGCCCCACCCGCCCCATCTACGGCCGGGTGGCTGGAATTTCCTTGGGAAGCGAATGGCGGGCCACTATTGTGGACGAAAAACCCGGCGCTAAGACCCTCAGTATTCCTAAGCGGGGGGAAGCCTTTTCCTATCCCCTCAGCACCGTCACCGTCGGCACCCACGGCACCAGCCAAGTGCAAAGCGCCCCCATGGTGGTGCGTTACCCCGACACGGCCTACCTGGCCCACGGCAACTACGGGGTTCACTATCAACTGACCTTGCCCCTGAAAAACGCCAGCAACACTCGCCACAGCGTCAGTCTCGCCCTGCAAACCCCCCTGAAACAAGACCGCTACGGCGACCGCCTTTTCTTTGTCTCCCGTCCCACGGGTCAGGTCTTCTTTCGGGGCACGGTGAAGATGAACTATACCGATGACCAGGGGCAACCCCAAACCCGCTTTTTCCACCTGACCCAGCGCCAGGGACAGATGGCTTCGCCTTTGTTAATTCTCAATCTCCAACCGGGAGAAACCCGAGCGGTGACCCTAGATTTTCTCTATCCCCCGGACGCCACCCCGCCCCAGGTGATCACCGTTAAAACCGAAGAACTGTATTATGGCAATGTTCTCCGCCGTAATCCATAATCGCTCTGGGAGGTCGACACAATTGTCGCCGCAACCTTGCGGGGTTTTTCTAGTCTTTATCGGCCCTCGGTTATCGCGGCGCTGGCGACCCCCAGAAGAAGAGTCAAAAGGGAAAAAGAAACCGTCGCCCGCGGATTCCGGGCCGCTATTAATTTTAATTTGAGTAATATAGTCGTCTATCTTCCTCCTCTCGTCAGCCTCAAAGCTAAATGAAGGCTTTCCGGCCCGCTCTGGTAAACTTTAAGAAATTTAAACTGGACGCCCCCAAAAGGAAGTCTCCCGTGCGCATCCCCCTTGATTATTACCAAGTTCTTGGTATTCTCCCCGAAGCCCCGGAGGAGCAGATTAGCCTAGCTTACCAAGACAAAATGGTACAGATGCCGCATCTTGGCTTCAGCGAAGGCGCCCTAGAAGCCCGCAGAACCCTTCTGCAAGCAGCGCGGGAAGTTTTAACGGATCCAGAGCGGCGGCGGGAGTACAACCAGCGGTGGTGGGGGAAAAGCGGGGAGGAACTCTTGGCGGAGGTGGCTCTAACGGGAGAAGAGCCAGAGCCGGAAACGGAAAAAGAACCTTTTCTGGAGATTGAAGAGAGCCAACTCATCGGCGCTTTGCTCATTTTACAGGAATTGGGGGATTACGCCCTTAGTGTCGAGCTAGCGGAGACGGCGCTTCAGAGCGCCTCCGAAGACCCGGATTATCTTTTAATCTTGGCGCTGTCCTATCTAGAACTGAGTCGAGACCAGTGGCATAACCAGGACTACGAGCAGGCCGCGGCTTCGGTTTTAAAGGGACTGGCCCGTCTACAAACCGCCGATAAATTTCCAGAAGTCCAAAGCGAAATCCGCGAAGAACTCTATAAACTTCGCCCCTATCGAATTTTTGAGCTAATCACTCGTCCTCAAACCGAAATCGGCGCTCGCCAACGGGGGGTTAACCTATTAAGGGCGCTCATTCAAGACCGGGGGGGGATTGAAGGTCGGGGCAACGACCAGTCTGGGCTAAGCGGAGAAGATTTTGTCAAATTTATTCAACAGTTGCGCGGTCATTTGAGCGTTGAAGAGCAGGCGGACTTGCTTCTGCCGGAAGCCAGTCGCCCTTCGGCGCTGGCGGCCTACTTGGGTTTTCATACTCAAATCGCTAAGGCCGTCACCCAAAAACAACCGGCTCAACTACAGGTGGCCCAACAACTCTTGGACACTTTGGCCAATCGTCAAGATGTGACTCTCGAAAAAGCGATTTGTGCTTTATTATTAGGTCAAACGGAAAGCGCGCTGGATTGGGCGAATCAAACTCAGGACGCGGAAGCCCTGGGCGTCATTCGCGACCTTTCCCAGAATGAGCCGGATTTATTGCCGGGTCTTTACGTTTACACTGAAAATTGGCTCCAGGAAGAAATTCGTCCCTATTTCCGCGAGCTTTCCCCTTCTCTCCTCCGCCTCGACGATTATTTTAACGATCTAGACGTCCAAAATTATCTGGAAACTTACTCCTTAACGCCGCCCCTGTCCTCCTCTCCGGAGCCTTCGGCCCTTCCCGCTATGGCGATTCCTCTCCCGACCTATTCCGACGACCTCCCCGAAAAACGCCTCCCCAGCCGGCGCCGCTCGGCTCGCCCTCGCGCTCAGTCTGTAACCGCGGCGCCGCGGGACGCCTCTTGGCGGGAGCGGCCGGGCCGTCCCCTTCAAACGGCGCTGACGGACGGGGATAGTATTCGTTGGCCGGAAACCCCCGTCTCTCCGGCAGTCCTAAGCTCCGCCTTAGTTCCCGCCTCGGCTCCTCGTCGCAAGCGCCGGAAAAAGGCGGGGAAGGTGACCCTGAACCCCCTGCGATTCGGCTTATTTATTCTGGCCTTAGCCTTCCTAGCCGGTCTTGGGAGCCTCGCCTGGATTTATGGGCGAAATGCCAATCTGGGTCTAGAGCCGGATCCCCTAGAGATTGAACTCGCCGCTCCTCCCGTGGCAATTCCCGCCCCTCTAGAACGAACGCAAATTCTTCTGGGGGATCCCCAGCTCAGCTCGGCGACGGCTCAGGATATTATCGAGGTCTGGTTTCAGCAAAAGGCCGCGGCCTTTGGCCCCCAAAGAGATCTGGCGGCGCTAGACCAGATTTTAAGCGCCAACGAGTTGGCAAAATGGCAAAGACGGGCGCGGGAAAATCAAGACATTCGGCGCTATGACCACCAAGTCCAAATTCTCAGCCAGACGACCCAGCCCAACGACCCGACCCGGGGAGAGATTGTCGCCCAGGTGAAGGAAACCACTCGCTACGCCGCTAAGGCCCAGCCCGAAACCACTCTCCGCCAAGACTCCCAGGATTTAACGGTGCGCTACGAAGTGAACTATCAAAACGATCAATGGAAAATTACCGGCATTTCCGCTCGTTAGGCCGGGCGGCTTTTTCCCGCAATATGTCACAATAGGCGATTTAAACGCCCCGCACTGTCCTTTGGTCTATGTCCAGTCCGCTCCTCGGCGCTTTTTTGCCCCTCGATAGCCTCTTTTCCACCCAGGGCATTATGGTGATGCTCCTGGGCGCCTACGCGTTGGCCATGTGGATGTTCCTCACCAGCGCCCCCAAGGTTTACACCATTATGGTCACGGATTTGGACTACGCCCGGCGCTTTTACGAAGGGGTGTTGGAACTCGCCGTCGCCGATGTGCCCCTCCACTATTACTACAATTACGAGCAGACCCTAGGGACGGCGGCGATGGATTCTTTTTATCTCGCTAGCCAAAACCCGGTTCTGGCGCCCAACCGCTACAGCCAGCGGGAAGGTCTTTGGTATCAGCTTAAAAAAAATACCCAACTTCACATCATTGGCGGCGCTAGCTACGGGGATAAAAATCGCCAGCGCCACGTTTGTTTTGACCATGATTGCCTAGAGTTAATTTTTTTGCGGGTGCAGTCCCGGCGCCTCCGTCATAAACTCCGCAGTCGCAAGCCTCTCCAATTTTTGGTCAAGGATTACGACGAGCAAGTCCTAGAACTGGTGGAAATCAAAAATTAATGGCCGGCCCCTTGCTATTTACGCCAGAACAAAGCCCGAGCCTTTCCCGGCGCTTGATGGGCCTCGGCTTAGCTATGACGGGGGTTTTTATCGCCGTCGCCCTGTTGGCGCCCCTGGCTCAGGGCCTTGGGTTAATCGCCGATCCCCAGGATCTTCTCAGCAATCTCCCCCTGGAACCTCCCGGTTGGGGCTGTTGGTTTGGCACCAATATCCGCGGCTACGACGTCTTTTCCCGCACCCTCTTCGGCGCCCAGGCGGCGCTGAAAATTGTCTTTCTTTCCACCCTATTGGCGGTCTCTATCGGCGTCCCCCTAGGCATGATCAGCGCCTATTTGGGGGGACGGGTCGATAAGGCTCTTCTGTTTTTAATGGACACCCTCTACACCCTGCCGGGGTTATTGCTCTCCATTACCTTGGCGTTTATTCTCGGTCGGGGCTTGCTGAATGTGGCCGTCGCCGTCAGTATCGCCTACATTCCCCAGTACTATCGCTTGGTTCGGAATCAGACCGCCAGCGCCAAAACGGAGCTTTACATCGAAGCCGCCCGGGCCCTCGGCGCTCCCCCCCGCAGGGTGCTGTCCCGCTATCTCTTTTTGAACGTGGTGCAAAGCGTGCCGGTTCTACTGACCCTCAACGCCGCCGACGCCATTTTGATTTTGGGGGGTCTGGGTTTTCTGGGTTTAGGACTGCCGGAGGAGACCCCGGAATGGGGCCACGCCCTCAAGGAGGCGCTACCGGATCTCTCCACCGGTATCTGGTGGACGACTCTCTTCCCCGGTTTGGCCTTAACCCTTCTGGTGGTCGGTTTATCTTTTATTGGCGAAGGACTGAGCGAATGGCTCAATCCCCGCCGGCGCTAGCGCTTAGGAGCCGATGAAGCCGTGGAGCACCCAGCCGATTACGAGACCGATACCCAACGCCCAAACCTGACCCGATTCGATAAAGTTTTTAAAGGCCTTCTGGAAATCCGCCATAATATCGATGGACTGAACTTTCGAGATATTCTGCCCCAGCAGATAAGCGCCGTCGAGCAGATTCTGGAGACTCTCGTAGGCGCTGTGGCTCAAAGCCAGAAGGAGGGAATGATCTCCCCAGAGAGAAACCGTGTTGAAACCCCATAGAACGCTTTCCGTAATCATCGGCGCTTTCCCCTCGATAACTGTGATGGACTCTGATTCTAACGGTATTTGGCCCTAGGGAAAAAGAGGGCGCAAAAAAGGACTCGTCTTGGACGAGTCCCTTGAACGGATATTTCTCCTGAAACAGGGATGAAGTAGGGCGATTTTCCTCGGGTTATTGATTTTGACTCTGCTTATCGGTTTGAATGTACAGAATCAAAAGGAAGACCGTAGGAACTAAAACGAATAAAATACTCGCCACAAAGCCCAGATTATTCACTTGCATGGCTTGACACCCTCGATATTAATTTTGGTTAATATCCTCCTAGGATAGCGCCCTGGGGAACTCCGGGGGCGGGCTGTCTCAGTCCGAGGCTCTCAACCCTAATCAAAGTAAAAGAGGGTCACCAATTTCCGCTGTTGCTCCGCTTCCTCGCAGGTTTGCATTAAGGTATGGCTCTCGTGGAAAGCGAAACAAATTAACTGCTGACACCGAGAAATAATCTCCCGATTGCAGAGGGCGCTGGCTTCCCCGAGGGCGAGGTGGTCGTTTTCCGGGCTTTCCACCAGATGAATGACCTGTTGCAGTTGCTCCTGGGATTCCCGGGGTTGGCGCTCCAGACTTTGGGGCAAAATGACGGTTAACAAATTGGGATCGGCTCGCATCGCGCCTTTAATGGCGGCGGCGTTGGTGCCCGCGGCGCCGGAGGTGACCAAACGATTCCCCGCCAACACCAACGCGTAACTCATCATTTCGATCAGGTGTTGATGGGTAATGGGGACGTGGCGGGACCCCAAAAGGGCGATGCGTTTAGACCCCGTTTGCTGAATAGCGGCGAGTTCCTGCGCAAGGGTATCAAGGGTGGGAATATTGACGACCTGACTCAAAAGCGCTCTCTTGTTGTGGCTATGGTGAGCGAGGGCCATTGTAGCAAATCTCCGCCGTTCCGGCGCCGGCGCCGTTAAAAAACCCAGGGAAGTTTTAGGCGACCACCTCCCAGACGTCTAACCCTTGGGAATCTAAACCGTTAACCGCCCCTCCGGCGTCGAGGATGGTTTCCAAATAGTCGATGGCTTCGGCGGTAATGACTTCTCCGGGAACAAGGATGGGAATCCCCGGCGGATAGGGGCAAAGAAGCCGAGTATTGATCCGACCCGGCGCTTGAGCGCGGACTGCCTGTTCCCTCGGCGCCCAGATCGCCTGACGGGGAGTCAGGGCAAATTTTGTTAAGGGTAGAGTCAAGTTAGGCAGAATTAGAGGCGCCGTTTTGGCGGAAGGGGCAAGGGATTTAAAAGCTTGCGTTAAAGCCGCGATATCCCCTTCGCAATTACCGAGGCTCAAGATAAACGTCAGTTGTCGTAGGGTGGGCAGTTCCGCGGTGACCTGAAACTGCTGACGCAAGAGGTCGTCGATTTCAAAACCTGTTAAACCCCAGGCGGAGACATCCACCGTTAAGCGGCTGGGGTCTAGGGAGTGAAAACCGGGGCGGGGTTCGGGAATCTGGAGGCATTTTAAGCCGGGGATAGCATTCAATGCTCGCCGAGCGGACTGAGCTAACTTAAGAGTCCGTTCCATTAAGGCGGCGCCGTCCCGTTGCAGTTGACTTCGAGCGCCGTCGAGGGAGGCGAGAAGGAGGGCGTTAGGACTCGTCGATTGAAGAAGTTGTAGAGCCTGACTTAACCGTTGGGGCGAAACTCTAAACCCTTGCAGATGGAGCAGGGCCGCCTGGGAGAGCGCCCCTAGGGTCTTATGGGCGGATTGAACGACAACGTCGGCGCCCTGCTGAAGCGCGCCGGGGGGAAAGCCGGGATGGAAACCGAGATGGGCGCCGTGGGCCCCGTCCGCGATTAGGGGCAAGCCCTGGGCATGGGTTAACTCGGCAATTTTTTTCAGATCGCCGCCTACGCCTTGATAGTTAGGGCACAGGGCCAAAACGGCCTTGGCGTCGGGGTGGGCTTTGAGGGCCTCCGCTAAGGTTTCCGGGGTAAAACTCCCCGCCAGATCCCATTCTGGGTCAACCTCCGGCGCTAGAAAAATCGGCTCGGCGCCGGCCAAAATCGCGCCCGCTAGGGCGCTGCTGTGGCTGTTGCGGGAGAGCAGGAGTTTATCCCCTTCGCCGCAAACCGCGAGGATAGCGGCCTGAAGTCCCACCGTGGAGCCGTTGACTAAAAACCAAGTCTGGTCGGCGCCCCAAACTTGAGCCGCCAGCGCCTGGGCCTCCGCGATGGCGCCGCTGGGGCAAAAGAGGTTGTCAAACTCCGGCAGTTCCGGCAGATCGTAACGAAAGACATCGGCGCCCCAAGCCTGGAGGAGTTCCGGCGCTATGCCCCGACCCCGTTTGTGACCCGGCGCGTAGAAGGGGTAGTCTTTTGACTCGGCTAAACGCTGGAGGGCGGAAAAGAGGGGCAAAGAATATGGGGGCGGCGCGGGTTCAGTCATGGGAGATTGCAATACAGAGGAGAAAATATGTTACGGGTGGAGGACAGCCCTTCGGCTACGCTCAGGGCGCGAGAGTTAAACGTATGCGAGTCAGGGATAGCCCTCCGGTTATGTTCAGGGCGCGAGGGCTGAGCGGAGTCGAAGCCCGTATCCATTAACCTTAAATAACCCCAGAATATCTCTTTATCCGAGTCAAACTCTGTGACCCCTCTTACCCCCTTGCCTGGACGCTGGCTCGGTATCGATCCCGGACTGGCCATTATCGGCTGGGCGCTGTTGGCGGCGGAGAATGGCCAGGGGGTTAAGCTATTGGATTATGGAACCATTGAAACGGATAAAACCTTACCGACTCCCGCTCGTTTAGTGGAAATTGAACGGGATATGGGGGAAATTTTAGCGGAGTTTCGACCGGAGGCTGTGGCCATAGAAATGCCTTTTTTTAATCGACAAATCAAGGCGGCCGGCGGCGTGCTTCAGGCGCTGGGCGTGATTAATCTCGTGGTTTATCGACAGATGGGTTATTGCCCCATTTTCCTCCATCAAGCCAGTTGGAAATGCCACCTAGGAAACGGTCGAGCCACCAAGAGCGAAGTGGCGGAAGTTCTCCAACAAATTTTTGACTTGCCCCAATTGCCCATTGACGACAGCGTGGACGCCATGGGCATCGCCCTGGCGGGTTTAAACGGCGTGCGGAATCAAATTCTTTAGCCGGAACCTACTTTAAATAGGACTGGGTAATCCGGTTGATTCGAGGTTGCGTCCAGGATTGAAGCGCCCGCCATTGGGTTTTATTCGCCAGCGCCTCCAGGAGCGTTAAGGCGAGACCATAACGGCGCCGACGAAATTGCCACCGTCGCCATTGGCTTTGGCGTTTTAAGCGGTTTAGCGCCGCCGGGGTTAAGGTCAGCGCCGGCAGTCCGCTGGGTTCATAGTTTCTCTCCGTTAAGAGAGCGCCGACTCGGGTTTCTACCTGTTGAATTTCCGCCGGAGTCAGTTTTTTCTTCCACTGGTTGAGCAACTGGGGGTTGGGCGCTTCGTAGGTGGAATCTTCGGGATAGCTCAACATGCGGGGGTCGTAGTCAACGCCGATAAAGCGGCAAATTTGCCCGAGGGTTGTTTCTGGCTCCCGAATCAAGGTTTCGTACTGAATTTCCAGCGCCTGTTCCGGTTGTAGCCGGGGTTTTAACTGCCGCCATAGGGTTTCCGCCTCTAGCCAACCTTCGACGCCAAACCAGAGATTTCCCGCCCAGCCCATCTGGATACAGGAGCGGGCCACGTCCCGGGGATCGCGGTAGAGAAAAATAAAGCGGGCCTGGGGCCAAAGTTTTAGTAAATGGGCAAAGTTAACATGGACCGTTGTCCCTACGAGGGGTTTGCCGTCGGCGCTTTGAGTTTGAGCCAGAAAATGATTGACCAATTCGGGATAGGAAGCAACGGGCGCCCAGGTTAAGCCATTGGCCTGAAAACCCCGGTCAATTTTTAGGGATTGTCGATAGTTTTCCAGATTAGGATATTCCCCCGTCGGCGTCAGGTAGCGGGTCAAGTATTCCGACTCGTAACGAAAGGAAACTTGGGGATGATGGTCAATCATCAACCGCAGGAGGGTGGTGCCGGAGCGATGGGCGCCGACAAGGAAAATAGGTCGCTCGATCATGGTGTGAGGTCAAGAACTGTTTATAAAAAACGATCCAGCGCCGCTCGGAGTTCCGCCAACTCCGTTTCAATATTACCTTCCTGGGCGGCCCGGGTAATACACTCGCTCAAGTGCTCGTCTAAAATCATCCGGGCCACCCGGTCCACGGCGCCGCGAACGGCGGCGATTTGAATCAGCACTTCCGGGCAAGGGCGACTTTCCTGCACCATGGTCTTCACGCCCCGGATGTGACCCTCAATCCGGGACAGTCGGTTGACGATGAGCCGCAGGGATTCCTCGCTGTGAACGTGGGTATGAGCTTGGGCGCCGTCGCTATGGGTATGGGGAGATGAAGAGGAGAGAGTCATAGGGCAATAAGGTGACGGCGAAGTGCGAGAAAACAGACCTGAATTTTAGCTCTATTTTTCGGCGGAGTTCATTGGGAGACTACTCCCGCCTGACTTGAAAACAACACCAATCCCCCCGTTTCCACAGCGCCGCCACAGTCCAGCCGGTTTGCTCCAGACTTTCGGCGATCATCTGGGTTTGCTCCAAAAGAACGCCGCTGAGGATAGCCCAACCGTTGGGACGAATCAGGGGAGTGAATTGGGGTAAAAGTTCGACGACGGTTTCCGCCAAAATATTGCAGACAATGCCGTCCACCCCTTCCGGCGCCAAGCTTTTCACCTCCTCCACACTGCCCTGGTTAATCACCAGAAAATCGGGGTGAATGTGGTTAAGGTGGCGATTTTCTCGGGCCGCCGTCACCGCCTGGGGATCGGTGTCCACGGCGTAAACTTTTCCCGCCCCCAGTAAAACGGCGCCGATGGAGAGAATACCGGAGCCGCAACCGATGTCGGCTAAGACCTGCTCCGAACCGCCCAGGGCTAGACGCATTTCCAGGGACTCCAAACAGAGTTGGGTGGTGGCGTGAGCGCCGGTGCCGAAGGCGACGCCGGGGTCGAGTTTAAGGACTAGGCGCTCCGTTGCCGGCGCTTCCATCCAGGCGGGACAAATCAATAGGCGATCCCCGACTTCCAAGGGTTGCCACTGTTGTTTCCAACTGCTAGCCCAGTCCTCCTCCTCAATCAGGCGCCAATGGGCCGCCGGTTTTGGCAGACCGGCGATCAGGGCGTCCTGCTCCATCCAGAGGGACAGCGCCGCCAAATCCAGTAAATGGGTCGGCGGATGGGAACTGTAAGCCCGCAGGAGAAGCCCGTCGCCTGACCGTTCCGAAACCATGCCGTCGCAACCAAACTTTTCCAAGCGCCAGAAGAGGGTGTCTTCTAGGTTGGGGTGGCAGAGGATTTTGATTTCCCACCAACTGTTGGCCATGGTTTAGAGCTTCACCGTGTAGGCGTCCCGGATGCCGGGCACCTTGAGGATTTCCGCCAGCAGGCCCTCCGGCAGGGGATCGTCGAGACTGAGGGTCATGACCGCGTCGCCCCGGACAATTTTCCGCCCCACTTGCATACTGGCGATGTTGACGTTGAAACTGCCCAACAAAGAGCCGATTTTACCGATAATCCCCGGCATATCTCGGTGGAGGGTAAAGAGCATGTAATTGCTGGGGGGCACGTTGATGGGGAAACCGTCCACATCGGTGATGCGAATTTCGCCGTTGCTCAGTAAAACGCCGGTGGCGGAGTGTTCTCCCATGGAGCCGACGGCCTGGAGATGGAGGGAGCCGGAATAGTCGCGAATAGAGGCGTCCCGAGTTTCAATGACCCGAATGCCCCGCTCCTTGGCTTCCAGCGCCGCGTTGACGTAGTTGACCCGCTCCCGCAGAGCTTGGGAGAGGAGACCTTTAATAGAGGCCACCACAATGGGCTGGGTGGCGTTCTCCGCCAGATCCCCCTGGAGAGAGACCGTTAACTGCTCGATGCGGCCTCCGGCCAACTGCCCCACCAAATTCCCTAGGGTTTCCGCCAACTGGAGGTAAGGGCGTAGTTTTTCCATGACGTCGGGGGTGAGGCCGGGGATATTCACCGCCGAGCGGGCCGGCAGACCCAAGAGCACGTCCCGAATTTGCTCCGCCACGTCCACGGACACATTCACCTGGGCCTCGGCGGTGGAGGCGCCGAGGTGGGGCGTGAGGATGATATTTTTTAGCCCCCGTAGGCGGGATTCTCCCAGGGGTTCTTGGCTATAGACATCCAACGCGGCGCCGCCGATCTGGCCCTGTTCTAGGGCGTCCGCCAGGGCCTCTTCGTCGATAATGCCGCCCCGGGAGCAGTTGATAATCCGCACCGTCGGCTTCATTTTCGCCAGGGTCTCGGCGCTGATCAAATTGGCGGTTTCCGGGGTTTTGGGGACGTGGAGGGTGATAAAGTCCGACTCGGTAAAGAGCAGGTCTAAATCCACCAGACTGCACCCCAGTTGGTCGGCCCGGTCTTTGGAAATAAAGGGATCGTAGGCCAGAATCTTCATGCCCATGGACTTAGCCACCGCGGCCACATGAGAGCCGATTTTGCCCAAGCCCACCACGCCGAGAGTTTTTTTATAAATTTCCGTGCCCACAAAGGTTTTCCGGTCCCACTGCCCCGCCTTGAGAGACTGGTGAGCGTCGGGAATATGGCGGGCCAGCGCCATCATCATGGCCAGGGCGTGCTCCGCGGCGGCGATGGTGTTGCCCTCCGGGGAATTGACCACCACAATGCCCTGACGGGTGGCGGCGGGGACGTCGATATTATCCACCCCGACCCCGGCCCGGCCGATAATTTTTAGTTGGGTTCCGGCCTCAATGATCGGTTTCGTTACCTTGGTGCCGGATCTCAGCATCATGGCGTCGTATTCCGGGATAATTTTGATAATCTCCGCTTCCGGCAGGCCCGTTTTCACATCGACCTGCGCGACTTGCTGAAGGATATCGATACCCACTTGGTCGATGGGGTCAGAGACGAGAATTTTAGCCATGGTTGCTGGGGGGGTAGGTCTGAAAAGGGCTGACCCGACTCGGGACAGTCAATACGCGGTTTTTAACCTTTAGGATACCGTGAATGTCTCCAGAGGCCGCCCCGCCCCTCAGATTTTTTCTCCGCCCCTTTCCCCATGCCTCTCCAATCCCTAGAGCGCCTGTTGGCCGACTGGCAAAAAGACCCCCGCTGGCGCGCTCTGCGCCGTTACCAAGAGATAATCCAGGCTTGGCGCCGAGCTATTCCCCCGGACGTCCAAACGGAAACCCGACTCCTGCGTTTACAGGGCGACGTGCTCTGGATCGCCGTTCCCAGCGCCGTCTGGGCCCAGACCCTCACTCTCCGGCGCTATCAACTCCTCGCGGCGCTGAACGCTTATCTGCCAGAAGAACCCCTCAAGGATCTGCGCTTTTCGCCCCTCTCCTGGCGGGAACCCGCCCCCCCGGCGGAACCGGCGCCAGACCAGCGGCGCTCTAATCTGGATTTTTCCGGCCCCGATCCCGTTCCCGCGGACGCCGATTTAAAGACCGTATTTAACGCCTGGACGGACACCCTCGCCCGGCGGGCCCAGCTCTTGCCACCCTGCCCCCGGTGCCAGACCCCCGCTTTGCCCTGGGAACTGGAGCGGTGGAACTGTTGCGCCCACTGCGCCCGACGGCGCTGGCAAAAAAATCTCTCCCAGGATCGCGGCGCGCCTTAATCGACCGCCCCGGCTAGTGCGCGCAAATCTTTGACGGTCTGTTTAACCCGTTCTCGCCCCCTAAATCCCCCAATTCTGGGGAACTTTGAACTGAGAACAGCGCCGAACTCCCCCCAAGATTGGGGGGCTGGGGGGGCAATCGGAGCCTAACTAGCCAATTGTTTCTGAGAGCCGTTAACATAAGTTAACAACCACCCTAGATCCAGTCCCTGGAGACCATCCGCGTGAATAAAAATAATAAAAAATGGCGCAACGCCGGACTATACGCTCTTTTATTAATTGTCGTGCTGGCGCTGGTGACGGCCTTCTTTGACCGTCAACCCCCCGCCCGGGAGGCGCTCACCTATAGCGAATTTGTCCAAAAAGTCGAAAGCAACCAGATCGACCGGGTTAACCTCAGCGCCGACCGGACTCAAGCCCAGGTGCCCAACCCCAACGGCGGTCAGCCCTATCTGGTTAATTTGCCCAACGACCCGGATTTAATTAATCTTTTAACTCAAAATAACGTCGATATCGCCGTCCAACCCCAGAGCGACGATAGCTTCTGGTTCCGAGTGGCCAGCACCCTCTTTTTACCCGTCCTTTTATTGGTGGGTTTATTTTTCCTCCTGCGGCGGGCCCAAACCGGCCCCGGCTCCCAGGCCATGAACTTCGGCAAATCCAAAGCTCGGGTGCAGATGGAACCCCAGACCCAGGTTACCTTCGGGGACGTGGCCGGCATTGAGCAGGCCAAGCTGGAACTGACGGAAGTGGTGGATTTCTTGAAAAACGCCGACCGCTTCACCGCCATCGGCGCCAAAATTCCCAAGGGCGTTCTCCTGGTGGGGCCTCCCGGAACTGGCAAAACCCTCTTGGCTAAAGCGGTGGCCGGGGAAGCCGGAGTGCCCTTCTTTAGTATTTCCGGCTCGGAATTCGTGGAAATGTTCGTCGGCGTCGGCGCCTCTCGGGTGCGGGATCTGTTTGAACAGGCCAAAGCCAGCGCCCCCTGTATTGTCTTTATCGACGAGATCGACGCCGTGGGGCGCCAACGGGGCGCCGGTTTAGGGGGCGGCAACGACGAACGGGAGCAGACCCTGAACCAACTGTTAACGGAAATGGACGGTTTTGAGGGCAACACCGGCATTATCATCATCGCCGCCACCAACCGTCCCGACGTCCTCGACGCGGCGCTTCTGCGGCCCGGGCGCTTTGACCGGCAGGTGGTGGTGGACCGGCCCGACTACGCCGGTCGTCAGGAAATCCTCAATGTCCACGCCCGGGGCAAAACCCTGTCTAAGGACGTGGATTTGGATAAAATCGCCCGCCGTACCCCCGGTTTCACCGGCGCCGATTTGTCGAACCTCCTGAACGAAGCCGCCATTCTCGCCGCCCGTCGCAGTTTGACGGAAATCTCCATGGACGAGATCAACGACGCCATCGACCGGGTGTTGGCGGGGCCGGAGAAGAAAAACCGGGTGATGAGCGAAAAACGCAAAACCCTAGTGGCTTACCACGAAGCGGGCCACGCCCTGGTCGGCGCTTTGATGCCGGACTACGACCCGGTGCAAAAAATCAGCATCATTCCCCGGGGTCGGGCCGGCGGCTTAACCTGGTTTACCCCCAGCGAAGACCGCATGGAATCGGGTCTCTACTCCCGCTCCTATCTGCAAAACCAGATGGCGGTGGCCCTAGGGGGCCGGGTGGCGGAAGAAATCATCTTCGGGGAAGAGGAAGTCACCACCGGCGCTTCTAACGACCTGCAACAGGTGGCCCGGGTGGCCCGCCAAATGGTGACCCGCTTCGGCATGAGCGAGCGCCTCGGCCCCGTGGCCCTCGGACGTCAGGGCGGCGGCGTTTTCCTCGGTCGGGACATCGCCTCGGATCGGGACTTTTCCAACCAGACCGCCGCGGCCATCGACGAGGAAGTGAGCCAACTGGTGGATCAAGCTTATCAGCGAGCTAAGGAAGTGCTGGTCAATAACCGTTCGGTTCTGGATCAGCTCGCCGCCATGCTGGTGGAAAAAGAAACCGTGGACGCCGAAGAGCTACAAACGATTCTGGGGCAGAACGACGCCCGTCTGGCGGCGCTGGCCTAGGGTTTCCCAGAATCCCCCTTTGTAAGGCTACGGTGTGCGCACAAGTGTCGAGATCCCCCCTAACCCCCCTTGGTAAGGGGGGAACAGGCAAAATGATCGCTCAAACTCCCCCTTGATAAAGGGGGATTGTCCCACTGAGCAACGCCGAAGTGTAGGGGGATCAAATCCAAAATATTAGGTCTTTAGCCCAGATCTGTATACGCGGTAGCTTCGCTAGGGGGGATAAAACCGGGAGGTGGTAGGCTAGAAAATACCGTTTGTTAAGCATCAACTGTTAGTTAGAGTAGGGAGAACGCCTAGCAATGAATTATTCCGGTTCTGTGGGCACAGCGTCATACCAAAGCGACGCCGGTAATCGTCTGTTTGTCTATGAAGTTGCGGGTCTGAGTCAAAATACCTTGACGGACGGCCTTGAATACGCCATTCGCCGCAGTGGTAGCGTGTTTATTACGGTTCCCCTTAAACGGATGAATCAGGAAATGCGTCGTATTACCCAACTGGGCGGCAAAATCCTCAGTATTAAGCCCCTGCAAGGCGATACGCCTCTTCCCTTTACCAAGCCGGCGCCGACTCCCTATGAACCGGCGCCGGTCGTCCTCCAATCCGCTCAACCCGAGGCCCAGCCCATGACTCCAGCGAAAGCCCCCTCTGAGGATATTCCCGTTAATATCTACCGCCCCAATAGCCCCTTTGTGGGCAAGTGTTTAGAAAACTATCCCCTGGTGGGGGAAGGCGGCGTCGGCATTGTTCAACACGTCACCTTTGACCTCTCCGGCGGCGACCTCCGTTATGTGGAAGGCCAAAGCATCGGCGTCATTCCCCCCGGCGCCGACGAGCGAGGCAAACCCCACAAACTGCGACTTTATTCCATCGCCTCCACCCGCCACGGCGACTTTGGCGACGACAAAACCGTTTCTCTCTGCGTGCGGCAGTTGGAGTACGACCACCCGGAAACCGGCGAGAAAGTTTACGGCGTCTGCTCCACCTATCTCTGCAACATTAAGCCGGGGGATGAAATCCGCCTCACGGGCCCCGTGGGCAAAGAAATGCTCCTCCCCCCGGATGAGGACGCCAATATTATCATGCTAGCCACCGGCACCGGCATCGCGCCCTTCCGGGCCTATCTCTGGCGCATGTTTAAAGAGCGCCCTGCGGAGTATCAGTTTAAAGGTTTGGCTTGGTTGATTTTTGGCATTCCCAAATCTCCGAACATTCTTTACCAGGAAGATCTGGAAAAACTGGCGGCGGAATTTCCCGACAACTTCCGCTTAACCTACGCCATCAGCCGGGAGCAACAAAACCCCGAAGGCGGGCGGATGTATATCCAGCACCGAGTGGCGGAATACGCCGAGGAAATTTGGAACCTGATGCAGAATCCCAAAACCCACACCTATATGTGCGGTTTGAAAGGGATGGAGCCAGGCATCGAAGAAGCCCTCGGCGTTCTGGCCGAAAACAATGGCGTCAAGTGGTCCGATTTCCAAAAACAAATGAAGAAAGAGCACCGCTGGCACGTGGAAACCTATTAACTTCTGGTTAATTTTTACCGTCCCCCCTAGACTAACGGGTTTAGGGGGGATTTTTCTTGGCGATGGTCTCGGGGAATTTACTGGTTTTCCCAGCGCCGTTGTAAATATTCTTATTAATTGTCTGTAAAGGTAAAGAATTATAACGCTGTTGATTGACGGCTCGTCTTATTTTTCTATACTCAAAGATAGAAGCGGAAAGTAAATTCATTTTTTCTATATCCCTGTCTCTTCTTCCTGGCGATTAAAACAAAATTCTTGTTGTTTTAGTTGCCAATCCCGCCACCCTTCACCTTTCGGGGGTCAACCATGAAGATCTCGCCGACGGAAATCCTGCCCCAACTCAAAGCCGAGCTTGAGCGCCTGAGCCAGCAAAAGGCCACAGGTATCCTCTGGCTTCAGCAGGGCGGGATTCCTCTCAAAATCTATCTCCTCTCCGGGCGCCTGCAATACGTCACCGACGGGGAACACCGGATGCGGCGCTGGAAACGGGCGCTGTTTCAACACTGTCAAGGCTGGACGGCGCCGACGCAAATTTTAAACAGTCAGCCCTGGGAATACGATTTTCTCTACCAGGGGATTAGTAAGAGTAAATTAACGCTGGATCAAGCCAAACAAGTGATCAGCGCCGTAGCCGAGGAGTGTTGGCACGAGTTGGCGCTGGCCCAGGACGTGGAAATGGATTGGCGCCCCGGCGACCGCCTCAAATCCACCTTTTCCTATTTTCTCAGTCTTTCCATCGGAGAAATCCACCCCGACTTGAGAAAGGCGGAGGAAATGCACCAAGCTTGGCACCAAGCTAAGTTGGATCAATATCGCCCTAGTTTATCGCCGCTCTTAACGGCTAAGGGCGCCGGGTTGAATAACGCCGCCATTCAAAAGTACCTTAACGGCCAGTTCACTATCTGGGATGTGGCTCTGCAACTGAAGCAACCCATCTCCAAGGTGATGCAGGCGCTCCTAGTTTGGCGGGAAAAAGGACTGTTGGAATTTAAAACCATTACTGATCTGCCAGCGCCGGTGGAAGAAATGGAAGAACAGGCCGTCGTTGCTCCCGCTGAGGTTACTGCGGCGCCGACTCCCCAAACCCCTCAATCCATCTCCGTAGCAAGCGGTTCCGGTAAATTGGTCGCTTGTATTGACGATAGTCCCATTGTGGTGCACAACCTCAAGACGATTTTGGAACCCGCGGGTTTTCGGATTTTGAGTATTCAGGAGCCGATGGCGGGCTTTGCCCAGTTGATTGAGCATAAACCGGATCTGATTTTATTGGATCTGAATATGCCCAACGCCAATGGTTACAGCATTTGTAAATTCCTGCGGGAAACCCCGGTCTTTGGCAAAACGCCCATCATTATTTTGACCGCCCAGGATAATGTTATTGACCGCACCCGCGCTAAGTTGGCCGGCGCCAATGATTTTATTAGCAAACCCCCGGAACCTCAGGCGCTGATTAAATTACTGCGAACTTATTTGTCTCCGGTTAATTCAGAGGGCGGGAGTCCCAGTTTGATTCCCCAAATGGCTTAACAGATATCAGATGACAGATATCAGTTATCAGTTATCAGTTATCAGTTATCAGTGATGGCTCAGCCTAATTTGCAAGCTGAAGTTTCCGGTTCCCCTCCTTTGGAGAGGTGGCGGGCGTAGCCTGACGGGGTGTTCTTTGACTCTGTTTTTAACCGCTATATATAGCGGCATTCTTTTGGGTGAGAGACAGATCGAGGGCTGAGCGTAGTCGAAGCCCGACTCTTCGAGCAATACTGTGTATCTCAGTCAACTGGATGAGGCTATAACAAGCTTAAATAAGTGGTAAACGTAATTCAAGGATTATCCCCCCTAGCCTCCCTTTGAAAGGGGGAAACTGGCTTCAAAGTCCCCCTTACCAAGGGGGATTTAGGGGGATCAAACCCAAGATAACGCCCCCTTAAGACCCTGCTTCGGATCGCTTTTGGCGTTCAAAAATCGGCGCCGGAGCTAGCTTTTGCCTGGCGATTTTCCAGCGCCGTTCAAGGAGAGGAAAATGTTAAAAAAAGCTTAAGAATAGAAAGGACTGGGAATATCTCTGGCAATTTCATCTATTCTAAAAAGTAGGCGTAAGAAGTCTTGACCTGTCGAGGTTATTTTAAAAGTCTCCGTAATTTTTCTGAGAGAACAAATTTTACATTTCCAGCTAATAATTAATTCCTAGCTCTACCTCCGCCGCAAGGATCAATCGCCAACTTTGTCCCCGCCGTTATTTTGAGAGGCCCGCCATGATTGAAGATGTCGAACTGCGAGAGATTTACCAGATCTCCGGCGCCGAGCATGTCCAAAATTTGGAAACCGGCTTGTTGACCCTGGAGAAAAATCCCGCCGATACGGATCTGCTCCAAACCCTCCTACGGGAGGCCCATAGTTTGAAGGGAGATTCTCGGGTGATCGGCGTTAAGGCGGTGGAAACCTTGTCTCACCGCTTAGAGGAAATTTTGGGGCGCCTGAAAAACCGACAACTGGACTGGTCGCCGGCGCTGGGCGATAGAATGTATCAAGCGGTGGGGGCGCTGGGAAAATTAGTTCAGGAAGCCGTGACCGACGAACCCAGCGGCGTTAATCCAAACCAACTCTTGAGCCAGTTGAGCGAGTTTTTACCCCAGGACTCCCCGGCGCCGGAACTCGTCCCCGCGGGAGGAAACGGCGGAGCCAAAACCAACGGCAATGGCAATGGCAAAAAACGCTCGGGGCGGCTGATTGAAGATTTGGAACTGCGGGATATTTACCGGGTCTCCAGCGAGGAGCATCTGACTCGTCTGATGGCGGGCTTAATGGCGCTGGAGCAACGGCCCGACGACGTGGCGCCGGTGGACGGTCTGCTCTCCGAAGCCCAGAGCTTTGAGGTGGATTCCCGCATGGCGGGGCAGGAGAGTTTGGAAACCCTGCTTCACCGCTTAGAGGAGGTTTTCGTCCTGCTGAAATCCCACCAAACCAGCGTCACTCAGGTTTCGACCCTCCTTCATCAAAGTTTAGAAGCCATCGCGGCGCTGTCCAAGGAAGCCGTCACTGGGGAGCAGGCCGGAGTGGATTTGGGACAAACGCTGAAACAGTTGGAGCAAATTACCCAAGCTCAGCCGGAAACCGGCGCCGCGCCAACCGCCAGCCCAGAGCGGGGACAACTGGACACCATCCGGGTGCCGATGCGCTATCTAGACGCCCTGATGACCCACACGGGGGAATTAACCGTCACCAAAACCCGCATGGCCCACGCCACGGAAACGGTGCGGGATCTGGTCTATCTTTGGGACGACTGGAAGTCCCGCAAGGAGCAAAGCAATGTTATCCGGCGCCGGGCGGCGGAGGCGAAGCTGGATCATTTGGTGCATTACCTCTACAGCAACATCGCCGAAAACAACACCCGCTTAGACCTGATTTCCAGGGAATTTGACGAGAAAATTCGCGCCCTGCGCCTCTTGCCCCTGTCCACCATTTTCTTGATGTTCCCCCGCTTGGTGCGGGAGTTGGCCCAGGAACAGGGCAAGGAAGTGGAATTTATCCTCGAAGGCGGCGACATCGCCGTGGATAAACAGATCTTAGAGGAGATGAAAGACCCCCTCCTGCACCTCCTACGGAACGCGGTGGATCACGGTATTGAAACCCCCGCCGAGCGCCAACAATTGGGCAAGGCGCCCCAGGGGAAAGTTTGGCTCAAGGCCAGCCGCAAGGGCAGTCACATCGTTTTGGAAATCGGCGACGACGGTCGGGGGCTGGATCTGGAAAAAATTAAACAGACCGCCATTAAGCGCAAGCTCCACCGGGCGGAAGAGTTGGCCAATATGAGCGCCAACCAGTTGCGGGCCTTGATTTTTACCCCCGGTTTCTCTACCCGGAGTTTTATCACCGAAATTTCCGGTCGGGGCGTGGGGCTGGACGTGGTGCGCACTAATGTGGAGCGCCTGAAAGGAACCATCCAAACGGAATCGGCCCTGCATCGGGGTTGTCAGTTCCGGCTCCAGTTACGGAGCACGGTGGCCTCTTTGGGGGTGATGCTCTTTGAGGTGCAGGGGTTATTGCAAGCCATGCCCCTAGAAGCCATTGAAAAAACCCTGCTGATCCGACCCCAGGATGTCTATTCTCTCGAAGGTCGGGCCACCGTCAGCGTCGGCGGAGAGCCGGTGACCCTGGTGAAAATGGCGGATCTGTTGGAATTGCCGGTCTATCAGGACAAGCAACAGTCTAAACAGCGCCAGCGCCAAGTGGAAAAAGTGGTTTCCGCTTTGTTGCTCAACGTGGAGGGAGACCGTCTCGCCTTTGAAGTAGACCGACTTCAGGAAGTCCTAGACGTGGTGCTCAAACCCCAAAGCCGCCTACTGAAACGGGTGCGCAATGTGGTGGGCGCGACGATTCTGGGCACCGGCGACGTCTGCATGATCCTCAACCCCAACGATTTGATTAAATCCGTCCAAAAACGCTATCAAACCGTGGCGGCGCTGGAGCCGGAGGAATTTAACCCCGAGGCGGCTAAGACCCAGAAACCGGTGATCCTGCTGGTGGAAGACTCCATCGCCGTGCGGACTCAAGAGAAACGGGTCTTGGATAAAGCGGGTTACGAGGTGGTCATCGCCGTGGACGGTCAGGAGGGCTACAACAAACTCCGGGCCGGCGGCAACTTCGACGCCATTATCTCCGACGTCCAAATGCCCAATATGGACGGTCTCACCTTCACGGCCCAGGTGCGGCAACACGCGGAATACCGGGAAATTCCCATTATCTTGGTCACCTCTTTAGCCTCGGAGGAAGACAAGCGCCGCGGCGCCCAAGCCGGCGCTAACGCCTACATCGTTAAGGATCAGTTTAATCAGGAGTTACTGATCGAGACTTTAGAACGCTTAGTGTAGACGGGCTTCGACTACGCTCAGCCCTCGATCTACCTTGTTCGGCGCTGGTTGAGCGTAGCCGAAACCAGCCTCTTCAATCCCCCTCTCCGTAAATCGGGCTTCGACCCTTCGGCAGGCTCAGGGTATCACTCCGCTCAGCCCTCGATCTATCTTCTAACTAAATCTCTCCCCACGCTGGTTGAGCGTAGCCGAAACCAGCCCTTCTGAAACCATGAACCTTTCCCCCCGCCCGCCCTGATCAGATTACAGATATCAGATTACAGATATCAGATATCAGATACCAGATATCAGCGATCAGATTCAGTCGTCATCCTTTCCGTATTCAGTCTTTTTTAGGAGTGTCCGTCATGACCAGTATTCTTCAGTCCAAAAACCTCAAAACCCGTATTCTCCTTGGGTATGGCGTTCCCATTGGCGTCTTAGTTTTATTTGGTATCGTCTCCGGCGTCGCCGTTAAACAACTCAACGACACCGCCGCCGATCTGGAACGGGCTAATAGCGTGGTGGACAATGTGCGGGACTCCGTCATTCATACTTCCCGTCTGATTCGTTCCGTTCGCGGCGCCGGTCTGTTTCCCAAAGAAGAGCACTATCGTGATTCCTATAACACCGGGGTTGAGCGCCTAGAAGAAACCATTGCCAAAATGCAAGGCGGGGAATTGATCCGAGATCCCCAACAAAAAGAAAGTTGGAATAAATTAGTCAAAGAAATTGAGGAGCGCAAGGCTGAAAGCGATCAAGTGATGGCGCTGATTAAATCCGGTCAAGCGGCTAAAGCGATTCCTCTAATCGGCGCTATTGAAATGGGCAGTTTTGACAAAACCAAAGACGCCATGCTCAAGCGCCAAGACGAGATTATCAGTAATCTAGTCGCCAAAGAACATTTTTGGTCGAATTTGACCTATGCCTTAATTATCATCGGTCTTTTTGGCGGCACGGCAGTTTCCCTAGTTTTAGGCAACATGATCGCCGGTAGTATCGCCAAAGACGTGAAGATGGCCGTGGCGGAAGTGTCCGCGGCGTCGAACGAAATCGCCGCCACCATGGAGCAACAGGAGCGCACCGCGAGCCTTCAAGCCGCCTCCGTGAGCGAAACCACCACCACCATGGACGAGTTGGGCGCCTCTTCTCAACAATCCCAGGAACAAGCGGAAGCCGCCGCCCAAGCCGCCCAGGAAGTTCTGGTCTTGGCGGATCAGGGGAACAACTCTGTGGAAGAGACCGTGGCCAGCATGATCGACCTGAAAAACAAAGTGGCCGCCATCGCCGATCAAATCGTGCGCCTCTCCGAGCAAACCAACCAAATCGGCAATATTTCCGAAGTGGTGAGCGATCTTTCCTAACAAACCAATATGCTGGCGCTGAACGCTTCGGTGGAAGCCGTCCGGGCCGGGGAACACGGGAAAGGCTTCGCCGTGGTTGCCGATGAAATCCGTAAACTGGCGGATCAAAGCCGGCAATCCGCGGAAAAAATCGGCGGTCTGGTTTCCGACATTCAAAACGCCATCAACACCACTGTTATGGTCACCGACGAAGGCACCAAGACCGTTAACGCCGGGATGAACGTCACCGAACGCACCGCCAACGCCTTCTCCGGCGTGTTGGAAGCCATCAACAACGTGGCCATGAACAACCAACAGATCGCCCTCAACATCCGTCAACAGGGCAAAGCCGTGCAACAGGTGCTCGACGCCATGGCCAGCATCAACAAAGGCGCCCAGGAAAACGCCGCCGGCATCACCCAGATCAAAACCGGCACCCAACAGTTGAACGAATCCGCCAAATCCCTAGAGGCCATCCTATAAATTCAGATATCAGATATCAGATGACAGATATCGCATGTCTAAACTAACGCTTACTAAAATTTGTCATCTGTAATCTGTAATCTGTCATCTGTAAAAGAGGTTTAGGTCATGCTCAAAGTATTACTCGTCGAAGATTCCCCCATCGCCCTGAGTATTCTCAAGCGCATGATCTCGACCGATCCGACGATGCAGGTGGTGGGGACGGCCCGGACGGGGCAGGAGGCGCTGGAACTTCTGCCGAAGCTTAAACCGCAAGTAATCTGCACCGATCTGTTTATGCCTCGCATGGACGGGCTGGAATTTACCCAACAGGTCATGGCCCGACAACCGACGCCGATTCTGGTGATCAGCGCCGGGGTGGGAGCGGAGGACAAAAATAACGTCTTCACGCTCCTAGAGGCCGGCGCCGTGGACGTCTTTCCCAAACCCAGTAGCGGCCAGATTGAGGACTACGAAGCCCAAACCGATAAACTCCTGCAAAAAATCCGGGTTTTGGCGGGGGTCAAGGTTTTTACCAAACGTTACCGAGGTATTCAACTGCCGGGCAAGATCAAAGAAACGGTAGCCATGCCCAGCGCCGGGGGTCGCCTACCGACCTCCCACAGTCGAGCCATTGAATTGGTGGCCATCGGCGCGTCCACCGGCGGCCCCCAGGCCTTTCAGGAAATCCTCGGCGCTATTCCCGCCAATTTTCCTGTCCCTATCCTCTGCGTCCAGCACATCAGCGCCGGTTTCCTCGACGGCTTTATTAACTGGCTCCGGGATAATTGTCTCCTGCCGGTGCGGGTGGCCAAAACCGGAGAAAAACCCCAGCCCGGCGTCATCTACTTCCCGCCGGAGCGCCAACACCTGCGCCTGGATTCCCAGGGGCGTTTCATCTGTTTAGAAGGGACTCTCGTGGATAGTCATTGCCCCTCGGCGACGGTGTTATTCCAGAGCGTCGCCCAACGTTTCGGCGCCGCCAGTATCGGCGCGTTATTGACCGGCATGGGTCGGGACGGCGCTAGCGGTTTGCTGGAGCTACGGCAAAAGGGCGGCTACACCATCGCCCAGGACGAAGCCAGTTCTATTGTTTTTGGGATGCCCCAGGAGGCCATTAAACTCGGCGCCGCCAAGGTGGTGCTCCCCCTCGGAGAGATCGCCGGTCATATCAAAGGCGTGGTTCTGAAATCCCAGGCGCTCGCCCCCCAAGTTTAGGAAACTGCCATGTTAACGGAAACCATTTCGCCCCAATTGCGGGAAAACTTCGTCCACCTCATTGCCCAACAAACGGGCATTGAGATCCGTTCCCAAAATTACGGCTCCCTCAGCGACAATATTCTGAGCCGCGTGAAGGCGTTGCGTTTACCGTCGCCCCAGGCCTACTATGATTTGCTGGCGGGCTTGGACTACCGGGGGGAAGAAGAGTGGCAACAATTTGTCTGCTTAGTGACTAATCGGGAAAGCTACTTTTTCCGAGATAAAGGACAATTCGCCCTCCTGCGCCAAAGTATTTTACCGGAACTGATTCGCCAAAATCAGCGCACCAAAATTTTAAGAATCTGTAGCGCCGGATGCTCCACCGGTCAGGAACCTTATTCTTTAGCAATTTTACTGCGGGAGTTGATCCCCGACGCCGACAGTTGGAGCCTCAACCTCTACGGCGTCGATATTAATCGGGAATCCCTCGACCACGCCCAAAAAGGACTATATAATGTCTGGTCTTTTCGACAGGTGGAAGACGAAATTAAAGACCGTTACTTTAAAAACCTAGCGGGCTATTACCAACTCGATCCCCGGGTAAAACGGGCCGTTAAATTCCAACAGGTTAACCTGGTGAGAGACCCCCTACCCCGACCGGAATGGGATTTGCGGGACATGGATCTGATTATCTGCCGCAATGTCTTTATCTATTTCACGGATCAGGCCATTAGCAAAGTGGTGGAGAAGTTTTTCCAAACCCTAAAAATGAACGGCTATTTACTCACGGGCCACGCCGAACTCGGCGCCCACCATGTGAAAGCCTTCCATTCCAAACTGTTCCCGGAATCCGTTATTTACCAAAAACGGAACAGCAACTTTAGCGCCGGCGCTCCCCCCGCCACCCGTTACGCCCCCCCAGAAGTCAAACCCTCGGCGCTGGAAACCCTGGCCCAACAACTCGACAAAACCAAAATTAACGGCGTCAAGCCTCCCCTCCGTAGCGCTAGCTTCGGCGTCAACAGCGCCGCGCCTAAAACCCCGGCGCCGGCCCCCGCTCCCACTGTTACCGGCGTTAACCCTCTCCTAGCGGAAGCCCAAACTTTGGTGGACAGCAAATCCTACCATTTAGCCCAGAAAAAACTGGAGCAAATCCTTCAACAAGACCCCCAAAACTTCGGCGCTTGCTACCTAATGGCGGAACTCAAAGCCAACCTCGGACAATACGAACCCGCCAAAGATTGGTGCCAAAAAGCCGCCAGTCACAACGCCTTTAACGCCAAACCCTACCACCTGATCGCTCACATTGCCGAAGAACAGGGCAACCTCGAAGAAGCCAAACAGGCGCTCAAAAAAATCATTTACCTCGAACCCAACGCCGTCCCCGCCTACCTGAGTTTAGCCAACCTTTACCGTCAAGAAGGCGACCTCAACCGCAGTCAAAAAATGCAAAAATCGGCGCTGAAACTTCTCCAAACCCTCCCCCCCGAAACCACCTTTCCCGAATTAGGTCACATCCAAGCCCAAGAACTCCTCGCCCAACTCTAGCCAGCCATCCCCCCATTCCTCTCATTCCCCCCCCTCCTCCCATTCCTCCCCCTCCTCCCATTCCCCCCACTCCCCAATCACCCACCCAACCGCCATGAACACCAACCCCAGCAACCACTACCTCCTCTTCAACTTCAACCAACTCAACTACGCCGTCCCCGCCAGCGCTGTTCAGGAAATCTTTTTCCTCCCCGAAATTAGTCCCATTCCCGAAGCGCCGGAGGATATTTTAGGAACCGTTAATGTGCGGGGCGATTTGATCCCCATCATGGATCTGAATCGGCGCTTTGGCTATCCCCCGGCCGACTATCACCTCACCGACAGCATTGTGGTCTTAAATTGGCAAGAATTACGCCTAGGGTTACTCACTCATCAGGTTAAAGAAGTCGCCAGATTAGATGTCGAGCAAATCGCCCCGGAACTGCCCTACGACCACCCCTTTAGCGACCTCAAACAAGACCGCTTTTTAGACGGCTTTATCCAAACCGAAGAAAGCTTAACCCTACTGTTAAACCTGGATAAACTTCTGCGTTACGTCGAAGAAAGCGAACTGTCTCTGGATTTAGATCTAGACGCTTTTGCCTTTAGCGAAGAAGACGCGCCAACGGAAGAATTGACGCCGGAATTCCCAGAAGAGCAGAGCTTAACACCGGCTCCGAAATTCCCCGTTTTCTTCCCCCAAGCCTCGGAATACGAGCGTAAAGTTCTCAAAAATCGGGCCAAAAATTTACAAGAAAAACTGAAACTGCGGGACTACGCCGGCCTCAAACCCATTTCCGTTATCGCCCTCCAGCAGGAATTTTTCGGCGTCGAACTGTCATCCATTCAAGAATTTATTCAATTCGATAAACTGACCCCCATTCCCTGCACCCCCAATTTTGTCCTTGGCAATATTAACCTACGAGGAGAAGTAATTACCCTCATGGATATTCGAGGTCTATTTAATCTCCCTCAACCGGCGCTGAAACGGGAAGGGAAAGCCATCATTGTCCGATGGGACGAGATTGTGGTGGGCTTTTTAGCGGACGCCATCCACGATATTCTCATGCTCGATCCCAAAAATCTTTTAGACGCCCAGACCATTGACACGGAACTCAACAAAAATTTTCTCCAGGGCGTCGCTCCCTACCAGGAAAAAATGTTAGCGGTCTTGGATCTGCCCGCTATTCTCCAAAGCGGCGATCTCTGGGTGGACGAAGCCGTTTAAAGAAGGAATTCGGCGCTGTCCCTTGAAATCTGAAATCTGTCATCTGAAATCTGCCTAAAGGGTTTCTTGATACTCCTGAAGAAGCGCCAAAATATTCCCTAA
>WGLZ01000044.1 GCA_016471375.1 Cyanobacteria bacterium RI_101 | reverse complement strand
TAGCTTTTTTGAGGCTTGTTTAACTAAAGGCTAAATATTAAGAAAATGTTACAAGACAAAACACCTGAAACCCTTACACTGCAAACAGATCACGAAAAACAATATTTGTCAAGAGTACTGTTCTTGCGCTTACCCTGGGGGCGCCCCTCCTTGGAGGGGAAGTTAAGACAGAGCGGTTCCCCTCCCTAGATGGGCTAGGGGTGAGTAAAGACCTGTCATCCATAATCCATCTCCCTCTCCGCCATAACTAATTACGAGGGGAAAGGAAGACGGAGCGGTTCCCCTCCTTGGAGGGGCTAGGGGTGGGTCATATTGTCGTAACCCACCTCTCCCTCCGCCATGGATCGGCGCCGAAAATCGAATTGTGACTAAAGTCATGATCCATAAAAGATTTAATGTGCTAAGCTGAAACCGTAAAAACACTGAACTTCTCGAAAGTTATCGCCCACACCTCCCCAAAAACAACTATTCGCCCTCTTTTTTGAAACATTTGTTTCAAAATCCTGCCTTCTCTCCCTCCCCACAGCCTGCCTAAGTACCGCCTCTCAGTAGCTGTGAGAAGAAACACTGACCCCCCGTGACGCAAATCACCCTACGAAAAAGTCCCTAATGCTATGATGAAACCGTAGAAACACTTAAACAGTATTTCCTACGCAACCTCTTCTCCGTGAAAACCTAGCCCCGCTAAGGCTTTCAGCCGCCCAAACCGTTCACCGCAAACACTTCAGTTCCCTATATAAACTGCTAACTCCCTAAAACTCCTATGACTTACCAGTACAATCTTGAAATTACTCTGCTTGCGAATGCCCTTCCTGATGGCTCCCTTCGCAATGGCTCTCCTAGCTACCTAGATGCCGATGTATCCACCAATGTGCCGTCCCTGAGCTACCTCAATGATGGCGTGTACGATCTTTGGTGCATCGACCGAGAAATCAGTTTTCTTTTAGGTAATGTGTATAGTGATTACTTTGCTTTTTCTAGCACAGAAGTGCAAGAGGGGTTAGTAGAGACTCCGCTACGGGAGTCCAGTCCAGTCACTTCAACTACTTTTGAATACGCCTCAAAAATAGATAATATCAACTGGTTGCTCAACCAGAGTTACATTGACACTAATGCTTTTGGGACTGGAACGGTCTCTGTGCTTAATGTACAACAAGCTATCTGGGCTTTATTAGGCCAGTTGCCCGCTGGTGTCACCTTCAGTAATCTTAATGCCAATGTTCAAGCCCTAGTTACCGCCGCTAATAACCAAGGAGAAGGCTTCATCGCCTCTGCTAATCAAAAACAGGGCTTAGTCATCTCCAACTTCACCCTTAATGTCAACGGTCAAATCCAACCCCGCACCCAGCCCTTCCTCCTCGTCACCCAAGCCGCGCAACTGGGCGACACCGTCTGGCTCGACGCCGACGCCGACGGTATCCAAGACGAAGGCGAAGCGGGAATTGCGGGCGTAACCGTCAAACTGCTCCGGGATCTCAACAACGACGGCGTCATTGCGTCCACCGAAGTCGTCGCCACCACCACTACGAACGCCAACGGCTTCTACGACTTCAAAGGCCTCACCGGCGGCTTCTCTTACCAAGTCCTCTTCGATCCCTCCACGGCGCTGCTCCCCGCTGGCTCCTTCTACCAACTCACCCAAGCCAACCAAGGCGCCAATGATGCCCTCGACTCCGACGCCGTTTTAACCGGCGGCCTCGCCCTGAGCCAAGTCGTCACCCTCGCCCCCGGCGAATACAATCAGACCCTCGATGCCGGTTTTATCCGCGTTGATCCGGCGCCGGCCAAGGCTTCCCTCGGTAACTTCGTCTGGAACGACGCCAACGCCAACGGCGTCCAAGACGACGGCGAAGCGGGTATTGAAGGCGTCAAAGTCTATCTCCTCTTTGAAGGCAAGCCCTTCCGCGAAACCACCACCGACGAAAACGGCTTCTACATCTTTGAAGATCTCGACGCCGACACCTACCAAGTTCAATTCTTCCAACCCGAAGGCTTCATCGCCAGCCCCAAGGGTCAAGGCGACAGCGCCACCGATTCCGAAGGCCTGATCAGCGCCCCCGTAATCCTAGAAGGCGGCGACGATAACGACACCATCGACGCCGGTTTCTACCAAACCGCCGCCCTCGGCAACTTCGTTTGGAACGACCTCAACGCCAACGGCATTCAAGAAGACGGCGAAGCGGGCATTGACGGCGTTACCGTTAACCTGCTCCAGAACGGTAGCGTGATTGACACCGCCACCACCGACGCTAACGGCTTCTATCAATTTACCGGACTCACCCCCGGCGCTGGTTATCAAGTCGAATTTGTCCAGCCCACCGGCTTCAGCGGCGTCAGCCCCACGGGTAAAGGAACCGGCGCCACCGATTCCGAAGGACTCCTCAGCGCCGCCGTCACCCTCGCCCCCGGCGAAAATAATGACACCCTCGACGCCGGTTTCTACCAAATCGCTTCCATTGAGATTGAAAAATTTACCAACGGCGTTGACGCCGACACCCTCGACGACGCCGCCGAAGTGGTCGCGGGAGAAACCGTAACCTGGACCTACATGGTGACCAACACCGGGGAAGTTGACTTTGCCCTAGCCGAGATCATTGTCACAGACGATCAAGAAGGCCTTATCACCAACATCGTCAGTAAACTCGACGGCGATGACGACGACATCCTCGAATCCGGCGAGACCTGGGTTTATGAAAAAACCGGCGTCGCCCAATCCCTAACCACCCTAGGTTCCGGCGCCGCCAAACTCTTTGACTTCTCCGGCTCCAGCGCTTTAGACGGCCAAAACGGCAACATCCGTACCTTCAGCGTCGATGACCTATCCCTTAAAGCCAGCGCCTTTAGCCGGGATAACAGTGGCGTTTGGGACAAAGTCTTTTTGGGGAGCTTCTCCAGTGGGCTAGGGGTAACGGACAACTCGGAAGGGAATGGCGGCAACGACACCCATCGGGTTGACAACGTTGGGGAAAAGAACTTTGTTCTTTTTGAGTTCTCCGAAACCGTGATTGTTGACTCGGTCTTCCTCAACGCCGTCCTCAACGACAGCGATATCACCTATTGGGTCGGCAACGTCTCCGGCGCCTTTACGAACCTGACTGAACTGAGCGATAGCTTCCTCTCTAGCTTGGCGCTGAAAGCGGACGACGATACCAACAGCAGTAGCGCGCGCTGGGCTGATATCAACAATGGCGAGGTAAGCGGCAACGTCTTGGTGATTGCCGCCTCCACCTCCGATGCAACCCCGGAAGACCGCTTTAAAATTGACCAAATCAAAGTTAAAACTTTGGAAACGGTGGGCGCGGGCTTCTACAAAAATACCGGCGCTGTCGTAGCGGGTAGCGTTTCCGATCAAGACGATAGTCATTATGTCAACATTGACCCCAACCCCGGCATTGACATTGAGAAATTCGTTAATGGTATCGACGTTGCCGATATCAACGACTTGCCGGAGATTGCGGCGGGAACTGACGTCACCTTTACCTACGCGGTGACCAACACGGGTAACGTCTCCTTTGCCAAAGCTCAAGTCGTTGTGAAGGACGACAACGGCACGATTAATAACGCCGCCGACGACTTCCTGCCCACTCTGGATCTCACCAGTGATTTAAATAACGACGGCATTCTGAGTCCCGGCGAAACTTGGTGGTACGCCTCCGCTACGGAAGCGGCCCAAAACTTGGCCGTCACCTCTAGCGGTAACGACGTCCTGTTTGATTTCAACGGCTCTAGTTCCACCACCGGTAGCTTCGGCAATGTCCGCTCCTTTAGCGCCGGCGGCGTCTCCGTGGACGTCAGCGCCTTCCGTAACCATAACGGCAGTTTCTCGACCGCCTATCTGGGTCTGTACGGCGGCGGTCTAGGGGTGACCAACGCGGGCGAAAGCGGCGCCGACCATCGGCTTGACAATGGCGGCAGTCTTGAATACATCCTCTTTGAGTTCAACAAAGACGTGATTGTGGACAAAGTCTTCCTGGACTATGTCCAAGGCGACAGCGATATCTCGGTCTGGATCGGCGATCGCGACGGCGCCGACATCGCCAACCTGAGCCAGAGCCTCTTGAATAGTTTCGGCAAGGAGGACAACAACGGCGGCAGTTCCGACCGCTGGGCCGACTTTAACGCGGCGGGTAAAGTCGGCGATACGTTGATCATCGCGGCCAAGGTTGGCGAGAGCAACGACTCCTTCAAACTAGAAAAGCTCGACCTTTCTACCCTTGGCGCGACGACCATCGGCAACTACGTCAATACCGTCACCGTTCAAGCTGGCGGCGTCGGCGACAGCGACAAGAGCGGCTACACCAATCCCGGCGGCCAATCCGCGCCTCAAAACCCAACCCCCCCCAGCAATACCGGTTTAGTCGCCCCCGGCGCCGGCACCCCCGGCTTCTGGCAACAAAACGGCCTGCCTTTCTGGGACGGTATTGTCGGCAACGAATCTAAAGCCGGCGAGAAAGGTTTCCCCCACGGCGAACTCCTCACCACCGGCGCCGGAGTTTTACTGGGCGACTTTAACCGCAACGGAATCACCGATAACGGCGAAGACACCCTCTTCATCAAGCGCTCCGACGCTGTGGCGCTGGTCAGCAACAAGTCCGTTAAGCTCTTTGATTGCAATAAACAAGCTCAAATGTTGGGACGGAGCGCCGTGGCCAGTTGGCTCAACTACCTCGCCGGCAACCCGGTGGAGCTAGTCGGCGGCGGTAAAGATATCGCCGATTACCTTGGCGACGCCATTGACTGGCTCGACGCCTACCAATCCGGCGGCATCGGCTCCAGCGCTTGGAAAAACGATCCCCTCGGCCTCGGCGCTAGCGGCGAGCAAATCCACACCATCCTCGACCAATACAACAACGGCTCATCCCAGTACGCCACCGGCAACTTCAAACGGTGCTAAACGGCGCCCTCTGAAACTTGCGCTTAATCTCTTCCCCCCCTACTGGGGGGCTTTTTTATGGCTTCGGCGCCGCGGCGCCTCAGCGCCGGAGCTGTTCCCGGAAAGCGAAAACCGCGTCAAAGGGTTCCTCCCAGGCGCCATAACGGGCTAGGGTCGCTAAATCCAAATCTGGCAGGAGTCCGCTTTGGGGGGATTGAACATAACCTTGGGGGCCGAGGACATAGACCGTTAGGCGCTCGGCTTGCCAGAACCAAACCTCCCGAACCCCCAAATCTTGATAAATCGTTAGGGAATCGACGCCGCCGCTGGTGACCACCACCTCGATGGCCAAGTCAGGAATGTCCCGGCGCTGATGGAGACAGTAACACTCGTCCGGCTCAACGCCTTTTTGTAACCCTTCTCGCCGTAGCGTCAGGGAACCGAGGGGATAAAAGCGAATGTTCCGTTCGAGGAAATAAGTCTCTAACAAGAGCGCAAGCATTTTCTTGCCCGTTTCGTGTCTGCGACTGGGCGCCATAATCTCTAACCTTCCCTCTGTAAACTTCAACAGCGCCGGCGCTTCGTCTCCCCATCGCGCCAACAGCGCCTCGTAATCCGCCCAACTCACCCCGGAGAGAACATACACTTGCTCCGTTGTCCCCGTTTCCCAGACCATTCCCTCAATTAATTGCTGATAATCCGCCACCGTCAACCCCGGCGCTGTAGCCATAATTCCCTACCCTGATTAACCTAAGCTTCCCTGAAATTATACGGCTCGACCCTTGCGATTTCCTTTGAAATTGCCGACTAGCGCCGTTGGAGGGTTGCGTTAATCTCCCCCCTCTGCTATGATGGTAAATCGTTGAGTCAACGAAAAGGGCTTGTAGCTTAGTGGATTAGAGCGTGTGGCTACGGACCACAAGGTCGGGGGTTCGAGTCCCTCCAAGCCCGTTACTAGCAAAAGACGATGAACCGTAACCCTGGGTTGGTGGCCTGTTTGGCGTACATCCTAGGGTTGCTGTCTTCTTTACCCCTCGGCCCCGAACCGGGAGCGTTAGATTGGGGGCTTTTAACCCTAGTCTGGTTGGGGTTAACGGTTTTAACCGCGTTTCTAGCGCCGCGGCTCTGGATACGGGGGCCGGAGGCGAAAACCTGGCTGTTAATGGGATTCATCGCCCTCGGCGCCGCCTTTTATTGCCATTGGCGTATTCCCCAACCCTCGGCTCAGGACATTAGCCGTTCTCTCAAGCCGCCTCTCTATCTACCCCAAACCGTCGCGGTGACGGGGGAATTATTAAACCCCGGTCAAGATAACGGCCGGGGGGGTCGCAATTTTTTCCTCCAGGCGTCTCTGGTTCAAAAACAACCGGATCCCCAATTTCGCCCCGTTCAGGGCCAGCTCTACCTCTCCCTCAAATCGGCGCCGTCTTCCCTCGGCGCTTGTCAAAAAATCCGGGTGACCGGGGAACTCTACCGCCCTAGGGCGCCGAAAAATCCGGGGGGCTTTAATTTTGCGGCCTATTTGGCGAACCAAGGTATTTTCAGCGGTCTGAGAGCAACGGAGGGGGAAGTCATTGGCCGGGGCAATTGCGCCTTTGCCGACCTCCGGCGCCGGATTGTGGACGTCCAGGGCGCTTGGTTAAAGCCGGAGAACGGGGCGGGATTATTAATTAGTTCCATCGTTTTAGGACAAAAAGCGGTGAGCCTGCCCCTACCCCTACGGCGACTCTTTGGGCAGGTGGGGTTAAGCCATCTCCTGGCCGCGTCGGGTTATCAGGTTTCTCTCCTCGCTGGCTCCGTCCTGGGATTCAGCGCCGCCCTGGTTGCTCCCCTGCGCCTGGTCCTGGGCTGGGGAACGATTTTGCTTTATCTCGGTTTAACGGGACTGCAACCTTCCGTGCTTCGGGCCAGCCTCATGTGGGGGGGCATTGTGGCCGCGACGGTCTATCAACAGAAAATTCGGGCGCTGGGCGCGTTGCTCCTAGTGGCGACGCTTTTATTACTAATTCAACCCCGTTGGATTGGGGATCTGGGCTTCCAGTTGAGCTTTTTAGCCACCTGGGGCATTTTGGTTTCCACGCCCTATTTCCAGGAAAAACTGGATTTTTTACCTCCCAAAATCGGGGAAATGATCGCCGTGCCCCTGGCGGCTACCCTCTGGACGACGCCGCTCCTGTTAGGGCAATTTAGCCAACTGCTCTGGGCCGCCTTGCCCTTAAATATTTTGGCTACGCCCTTGGTGGAACTGCTCAGTTTAGGGGGGATGGTCAGCGCCGTTTTGGCTGTGATTGCGCCGCCCCTCGGTAGCGGTTTAACTTGGCTTTTAGCTTGGCCGGCCCAGGGGTTAATTTGGCTAGCGGGTTTATTTAAAAATCTGCCGGCGCTGGCCACGGGCCAAACGGCGCCCTGGCAATTAGTCTTGGTTTACAGTTTGTTTATCCTCGTCTGGCTCCGACCCAATCTACGCCCCTGGAGGGGTTGGTTGGTAACTCTGGGGCTAATTCTGCTCCTCGTTCCCAGCGCCGTCCAATCTTTGACCCAAACGGAAGCTGTCCTTTTCCACGCCCCCCAAACCCCGGCGGTCTTGATCCGCCAACCGGGTCGGGTGACGTTAATCCAAACCCCCGGCGCCGGAGAGGGCCTGATTAAACCGTACTTGGCTCAAAAGGGCGTCAACCGGATTGATTGCGCCCTAACCTGGTCGGCAACTCCGGCGCTGAAACCCAACTGCCCGACCTTGGAACCCCTACCTTTTCAGCCCGGCCTCTGGGAACTGCGCTTTGGCAAACAACGTTGGTGGTTAGCCCAGACCGCTCGCTTTGAACCCCTCCCCGCCATTCCCCCAGCCCAACTGCCGACGGCGCTGGTCTGGGCCGGCAAATACGCCCCCCTGGCTTGGCTCGACCAACTGCGACCCCCCGCGGCCATCGCCCTAGCGCCCTACCTTCCCCAGGGAATTCAGCGCAAAATTACCGCCCTCGGGAGCGAACTCTGGATCACCGGCATTGACGGCGCCGTCCTTTGGACGCCCCAACAGGGCTTTCGCCCGGCGCTGGAGGAGACGGATCTAAGATAAGATGGTTTATTGCTTTGGAGAGGTGGCAGAGCGGTTGAATGCGGCAGACTCGAAATCTGTTTTGGGGCAACTCAACGGGGGTTCGAATCCCCCCCTCTCCGCTTCTTAGTTAATCCCTGGGGGACGGTCAAGCGTGTTGAAAAACGACCTTTGGATCGCGGAACAGGCCCGACAGGGAATGATCCAGCCCTTTGAACCCCGACTGGTGCGGCGCCTAGGGGAGTTGCCGGTTATTTCCTACGGCCTCAGCAGTTTTGGCTACGATATCCGTTTATCGCCGAAAGACTTTCGCATTTTTCGTCATATTCCCGGCACGGTGGTGGATCCCAAGCGGTTTAACGGCGCCAATTTGGAATCCGCCCAACTCCACGAAGACGACCAGGGACAATTTTTTATCATTCCCGCCCACTCCTACGGCCTCGGCGTGGCGGTGGAGCATTTAGATGTGCCAGAAAGTATCACTGTTCTTTGCGTGGGCAAAAGCTCCTACGCTCGGGTGGGGATCATCGCTAATCTGACCCCCGCGGAAGCCTCCTGGCGCGGTCATTTAACCCTAGAATTTTCCAATAGCTCCAGCGCCGATTGTCGGATTTACGCCAATGAAGGGGTCGTGCAATTACTCTTTTTGGAAGGGGAACCCTGCGCGGTCAATTACCAAACCCGGGCCGGCAAGTATCAGGATCAGCCGGAAGCGGTGACCCTGGTGCGGGTCTAGGGGCTAATCCGAGAGGGGAAGTCGCGCAAAAACGCCGTAACGGCTCTGAATAATGTACTGGTTTAACGGACAATGGCGGGAGGGCCAGACCCTCGCTTTAGATCTTCAAGACCCCGGTTTTCTCTACGGCGCCACGGTTTTTACCACCCTCCGCTGTTACGAACAGTCCCTCGATCATCCCCGCAGTCATTGGCCTTGGCATCGGCGCCGTTTGGAGCGGAATCTGGCGGCTTTGGATTGGCCGAGCCTCAATTGGAATACTCTGGAACCGGTTCTGAAAACCTTAGCCCGTCATTACCCGGTTCTACGGCTCACGGTTTTTCCCGACGGCAAGGCGCTGGCCACGGGTCGGGCATTGCCCCCGGACTTGGCCCGGCGCCAACGGAAGGGCGTTACCCTCTGGGTGGCGGACTCTCCCCGCTTTGTCCGTCCTTTGGCGGAGCAGAAAACGGGGAACTATCTCCCGGCTTGGCTGGCCCGCCAACGAGCGCTTAAAAACGGCGCCGAAGAGGCGATTATCGTCAACGCCCAGGGCGCCTGGCTGGAAACCAATACGGGAAACCTGTGGGGCTGGGCGGAGAATCAATATTGGATACCGTCTTTAACGGGGGAGTCTTTGCCCGGCGTCGCCCAGGAGGGACTGCTGGCTTGGCTAGCGTCCCAAGGCATAGCGGTTCGTCAGGTTCCTTGGACGCCCGAAGTTTGCGCGCATTTTCAGAGTCTGGCCTACAGTAATAGCGTCCTGGAGATAATCCCCTGCCATACCCTGCTCTGGGGAGACCGACGCCTGAGCTTTGGCGATTTTTCGCCCTGGACGGCGCTGAGGGCTTATTTTGACGGCCAACCGAGACTGCTACAATAAAGGCTCTGATCGCTAGGAGGGAATGTTAAGGAGATGTTTAAGGATTGGAATGTGGACGATTGGATGAACCATCTCCTGATGGTGGTCACCTTGTTGGGGTTAGCGATTCTCTGGTTTGTGGTTTAGCTAAAATAATGAACTATAAATTAGTGCTGGTGGCGGGTTTGGTCACCTCCATAGTGGGGGGAGTCCTAGGCTGGGGCATGGGTCAAATCGCCCTGCGCCAAAAACCAAGCCAAATGCGAACGAGCCTCAGCGCCGGTTATCAAGACCTCTACAATCGGCAGTTTATTTGGCTCGGCGCGCTGACGGGGGGATTGATCGGCATGGGGCAGGAATGCGTGCGTCAACTCAAGGACGAGGAAGACCGGCGCCGGGACGAAGAGTCGCAAGGGTAAGGTCATGGAGTCCCAGAACGTTTACCCAGACCGGGAGCCTTGGCTCAGTTTCGCCCTCTATCGGGGTTTGAAATGGAGTTTAGTGCGCCCCTTGCTCACGGGATATTTTCGCGGGCGGGTCTATGGCCGGGAGCGAGTTCCCCAAAAGGGCCCCGCCATTGTGGTCAGTAACCACGGCACCTATTTTGACCCGCCTTTTCTCTCCTGCGCTCTCAACCGGCCGGTGGCGTTTATGGCCAAGGAAGAGTTGTTTCAGATTCCCTTGCTCAATACTGCAATTCGCCTCTACGGCGCCTATCCCGTCAAACGAGGCTCCGGCGACCGGGGCGCCATTCGGGCGGCGCTGGCGGCCCTGCAAAAGGGCTGGTTAGTGGGCGTTTTTTTGGAGGGCACCCGCACGGAGGACGGTCGGATTTACGACCCCAAGCTGGGGGCGGCTATGATCGCGGCCAAGGCCCAAGTTCCCCTACTCCCTGTGGCGCTGGGAGGGGTGGAGAATATCTTCCAACCGGATTCTCCTTGGCCCCAACCGGCGCCGTTAACGATTCGTATTGGGGAGCTAATTTCGGCGCCGAGTTCCGCCAAACGCCCGGAGTTGGAGCGGGTCACCGCTTCCTGCCAAAGTCAGATCAACGACCTCTTAGATTTAGATCCCTTGGCTCCCTAAATCCCGATCGCCACCTTCGACAAGCCGCCTAAATCAGACTTTTCCGTAACTTTCAATTATGTTGACCTTGACCTCCAGCGCCATCGCTCTCGCCGATTTAGAAACACAATTTAACCTCCGTTATACCCAGGACATAAACTTTTTTTTCGAGTGGAACAATACGCTTCCGGCGCTGACCGACATCGAAAAAGAACGATGCGATCGCCTGAAGACGAGTTATCTTTATTTACTACGCTATCCCCCTCTATTAGAAGATACCGTCAAAATGGTGGTTCTATCGCCATTATTAGATTTAGCCGGTTTTTATTTACCGCCCTTTCATATCCAGTCCGAAGCGTCTATTGAGATTATTGACCAAGAGAAAAACGTAACTGTTAAAGGTAATTTAGATAGTCTAATCCTCTGCGAATCTCTCTGGGTTTTAGTTATTGAATCCAAAAAAGCGTTATTTTCTCTAGAGGCGGGCAAAGCTCAATTATTATCGTATCTGCTAGCTAGCCCCCAATTACCCAATCAACCTATTTATGGCTTATTAACGAACGGCTCTAACTTCGCGTTTTTGAAGTTGGCCTATGACAACGACGTTCCTATTTATAGCCTCTCCGATGAATTTATTCTTCACAATCGAGAGAATGGACTTTATAAAGTTCTCCAAATCCTCAAATATTTTGCCCAAGCCTTCTCAAAAAATAACGAGTTAACCCCTAATCCTTAACCTTCATAGAGCAGGCCTAAATGGGCGGTGAACGCAACCAAGTGATGATCCCCCCCACCCCTCCTTGGAAAGGCTACGGTGTATACACAAGTGTCAAAACCCCCTCTAACTCCCCCTTGGTAAGGGGGAGAACCAGAAATCTTTGTTCCCTCCCCTTGCCAAGGGGAGGGCTAGGGAGGGGTTCTGGAGAGAATTTCAGAAATTATTTTAGTTATGTGCACACGGTAGCCTTGGAAAGGGGGGAGCGAATGTATAGGCAGGCGTTAGAGCGAGACTGCCGGATCGCTAGGGAACGCCGTTGCTCAGTAGAGAATCCTCGATTCTGGAGGGAACCAGACTTAAGACCTCCCTTTAACTACTCCGCCAAATCGGGAAAGACGGAAACCAGCGCCGGGTGGGCCAGTTTGCCGTCCCGAACGTTCAGTCCCTCCGCTAGAGACGGATTCCGCTCCAGCGCGCCTAAACCCCAATCCGCTAATTCCAGCGCGTAGGGCAGGGTGCAGTGATTCAGCGCCTGGGTGGAGGTCCAGGGCACGGCGCCGGGGAGGTTGGGAATGCCGACGTGGACGACTCCGGCTTCGAGGTAACTGGGTTGGCTATGGGACGTGACTCGCAAGGTTTCGATACAACCGCCTTGATCCACCGCCACATCGAAAATGACGGCGCCGGGGCGCATGGTTTCCACGAGGGAACGGGAAACCAAGACCGGCGCTTTTTTGCCCGGAATCAAGACGGCGCCGATGAGCAGATCCGCCTGGGGAACCCATTGAGCGATATTGCGACTATTGCTGGCTAAAAGCTGAACTCGGGAGCCAAAGAGAGAGTCCAACTCATTCAGGCGCTCGATATTGATGTCTAAAATCGTCACCTGAGCGCCAAGCCCCACCGCGATTTTAGCCGCCTCGGTTCCCACCACCCCGCCGCCCAGGATGACCACCTGGCCCGGCGCCACGCCGGGAACGCCGCCCAGGAGCACGCCCCGGCCTCCCTGTTGTTTTTCCAAAAAATGGGCGCCTAACTGCGCCGCCAAGCGCCCGGCAATGACGCTCATGGGCGCCAACAGGGGCAAACGACCATCCGGGAGCGCCACGGTTTCATAGGCGACGGCGGTAATGCCCGACGCCATTAGAGCCTCCGTTAAGCCCCGGTCCGCGGCTAGGTGGAGGTAAGTAAAGAGGATTTTCGGCGCCGATAGGTAGTCGTATTCCGAAGGAAGGGGTTCTTTGACCTTAATCACCAAGTCCTGACGCCAACACTCCGCCGCTCCGCTAGCAATCTCCGCCCCAGCTTCTTCGTAATCTTGATCCGTAAAGCCGGCGCCGACGCCGGCCCCGGTTTCCACCCAAACCCGATGGCCCCGCTCCTTTAACCCCTGAACGGAACTGGGGGTAAGGCCGACTCGAAATTCTTGATCTTTAATTTCTTTAGGAACACCAATATTCATAAAGCGCCGAGAGTTGAAAGTGTGGGTTTGGGGGCGGATTGCCAACGCGCTCTGAATACTATAGCCGCAATTGGAAATGAATAGGCGCAATCCCCCCATCCTGAGGCGGTTTTCCCCGCCCCCCTTTGCCGGCGCTGTACAATCTCAATAAGCGAAAAAAGCCGTCGCTCCAGCGGGACGTCTTTCCTCAGCCCAGCGCGGGCCCGACCGCTGATTTCCTTTTTCCCTTGGCGCTATGTCCTCCGCTTCCGAAACTGTCCCCGGCTTCGACTCTGCCCGTCCCCCCGCTCCTCAACTAATTGACAGTTGCGTCCACTGCGGTTTTTGTCTCTCCACCTGTCCCAGTTATCGGGTCATCGCCCAGGAAACGGATTCGCCCAGGGGGCGGATCTACCTGATGAACGCTATTAATCAGGGCGAAGCGGCGCTAGAACCGACTACCAGCCAACACTTTGACACCTGTTTAGGCTGTCTCGCCTGCGTCAGCGCCTGTCCCTCGGGAGTGCAGTACGACCGTTTAATCGCCGCCACCCGGCCCCAGGTGGAGCGGAATGTGCCCCGGCCTCTGGGAGATAGGCTTTTAAGAACCCTGATTTTCCGACTTTTTCCCTACCCGGAACGCTTGGGACTTCTCCTCCCCTTCTTTTGGCTCTACCAAAATTCCGGTTTAGAAACAGCGGTTAAAAAAACGGGTTTATTTAACAAAGTTTTTCCCCGGTTGGGGGCCATGGCGGAGATTTTACCCAGGGTTCCCCCCCAGGCGCCGAAAGCTTTACCCGAGCGGATTCCCCCCCAGGGAGAGCGCCGTTATCGCGTGGGCATGATTCTCGGTTGCGTCCAGCGTCTCTTTTTCGACGACGTCAACTCCGCGACGGCGCGGGTCTTAACGGCCAACGGCTGCGAAGTCTTCATTCCTCCCCAACAGGGCTGTTGCGCGGCCCTGCCGGCCCACCAGGGACAAACGGAGCAAGCTCAGGCGCTCGCTCGCCAGATGATCGATAGTTTTGAGCCGTTAGATCTCGATTACGTGATTATCAACGCCGCCGGTTGCGGTCATACCCTGAAGGAATACGGGGAAATTCTCGCGGACGATCCCCTTTACCGAGAAAAAGCCGAGGCCTTCGCGGCCAAAGTCCGGGATATCCACGAATTTTTAGGGGAAGCGGGCTTAACGGCGCCCCTAGCGCCGATTATGGAGGAGCCGGTAACGGTGGTTTATCAGGACGCCTGCCATCTCCTCCACGGGCAAAAAATCAGTCTCCAGCCCCGTCAGTTATTACGGCAAATCCCCGGCGTCGCCCTGAAGGAACCCCTCGACGCGGCGTTGTGTTGCGGCAGCGCCGGTATTTACAATCTTCTGCAACCGGAAGTGGCGGCGGAGTTGGGACAACAGAAGGTGAAAAATCTTCTCCAGACCGGCGCCGCTATTATCGCCTCCCCCAATCCCGGTTGTTCCCTGCAAATTCAAAAATACTTGCAAGCCCAGGGTCAGGACGTTATTCTCAAACACCCCATCCAACTCTTAGATTTAGCCCTACGGGGAGAAAAACTGGAAACCAAACCTCCGGCGCGAGCATCTTAAACAGATATCAGAAACCAGATGACAGATGACAAGACCCCAACGGCTCTTAACTGGAAATCCGCAGTTTTCGGCGCTCCTGTCAAGAGCTACCGCGAAGACATCAATACCAGAATCCCCCCTAGCCCCCCTTATAAAAGCGGGAACCGGATTCAATGTCCTCCTTACCCAGGGCTGAAATCTGAAATCTGCCATCTGAAATCTGTCATCTGAAATCTGCCATGAGTAACGCCAACGACCTCGACTTCTCGGATTTTTTCCCCGATTCTGGCCCAACCCCCAGTCTAGCCGCAGAGTTAGATTTATCCTGGGATGAGGACGGGGACGGGGAGCTTGCGAATTTCTTCGACGACCTAACGGCGCTGGAGGCGGAGTCCCAGGGCGTCGCGCCAAGGCGGGAAACCGCTTCCCTCGCGCCGCCCCTCTGGCGGGAATATCAGGCGCTCAAAACTCAGGTCGCTTGTCTTCAAGAAACTCTAGAGGAAAAAGAGCGCCAACTCCGGGAACATTCCCCCATCCTCGAAAGTTCGCCGGCCAGTCCAGAAGAACTGTCCCAGGCGCGGGAAGATCTGCAAAGCGCCCAGGAAGAGTCCCAAAGACAACGCCTCCAATTGGAGACCCTAGCTCAACAGTTGGACGACTCCCAGCGTCAGAATCGTCGTCTGGAGCAGGAGTGTAAGCAGTTGGGCTGGGAGAATCAAAAACGGATTCAGCAAATCCACGATTTAGAAGTCCAGCTTAAAGCCGAACAAGCGGCGCTAGCCCAGAGTCAACAGCGCCTAGAACAGGCCCAAAGCGCCGCGGCGTTGAAGAGCCAGACCAGTTTCCCCCTCCAGTCGCCCCGGCAACCCCGGAAACCCTTAGAGCTACCTCGTTTTATCCAGACTGTCCGGGGGCGTCCCTAGGCAAATCGGCGCCGTCCTTTAGAATAAAAAAGTTGTCGCCGTCATCCTTGAGCCTGTGCCCATGCCCCCCACCGAGCTAGACGCCCCTTCCCGGGAGACTTTTTTGGACGAATGCCCCGACGAAGTGGAAATGTCCCTCTTCGATCATCTGGAGGAACTGCGACGGCGGATTTTTTACGCCCTTGGCGCGGTGGCGGCGGGAGTCGTTCTTTGTTTTTTGGCGGTGAAACCCCTCGTCCAGTTTTTGCAAGTTCCGGCGGGGACGGTCAAGTTTCTGCAACTGGCGCCGGGGGAATTTTTCTTTGTTTCCATCAAGGTGGCGGGCTATAGCGGTATTTTGCTGGCCAGTCCTTTTATTCTATATCAAATTATCCAGTTTGTTCTCCCCGGCTTAACCCGGCGCGAGCGCCGTTTGTTGGGGCCGGTGGTTTTGGGATCTGGGGCGCTCTTTTTCGGCGGCCTCTTCTTCGCCTATTACGCCCTGATCCCGGCGGCGCTGAAATTTTTCGTCAACTACGGCGCCGATGTGGTAGAACAGTTGTGGTCTATCGATCGTTATTTTGAATTTGTCTTACTGTTAATGTTCAGCGTCGGGCTGGCTTTCCAGATTCCCATTTTGCAACTGATTTTGGGACAACTGGGCATCGTCTCCTCCGCTCAGATGCTCCGGGGGTGGCGCTTTGTCGTCCTCGGCGCCGTTATTTTAGGGGCGGTCCTCACCCCTTCCACCGATCCGGTGACCCAATCCCTTCTAGCCGGCGCCGTCCTTGGGCTTTATTTTGGCGGCGTCGGTTTGGTGAAATTAGCGGGCAAATAATCAATGTCGCCGCTGGCGGCAGCTTTTTCTACCGAATTGGAATCCTATATAGCGGTATTCTCTCGATGCGATCAAGGATAGATTGACCACCCCGCCCCTCCACGGGAGGGGAATTTATCACAGATAAGTCATTGCTACGGTTCCCCTCCTTTGGAGGGGTGGCAGGCGTAGCCTGACGGGGTGGTCAAACTGTGGAGATTTATAAACAATTTGCGACTGTTATAAGAAGGTTTCGTCGTTTTGCCCAAAAATTCGGCATTGTTAAACGAATGTTTAAGCTGTTTGTCAAGTTTAAACTTTTTAATCTACCTGATTTGAAAAAGTACGACGTCTTTTCGCAATTCATTTAGGCTTGCTATACACAGAATCTTCCCAACAACTCCTTTTGTCCCCCCAGTCCCCCAAGTTTGAGGGGAGATTGAGGCTTTTTTGAGTTCAAAGTCCCCCAGAATTGGGGGATTGTCCCACTGAGCCTGCCGCAGCGTAGGGGGCGAGATAAGGTTGATAACAAGACCAAAGACTGGTGCGTACACCGTAGTTCGGGAAGGGGGGACGGGATCGCCAATTTAACTTTTTCTTTAACAGGGCCGTTAAAAATAAGGATCAGGATAAAGCGAATCACAATAAACTTAGGCAGTGGGAAAAGTCGGAGTTTAAACCCCGTCCCGATAATATTTTGCAAGAGCGCCTTATGTTCACCTACCAAGACCCTATCGCCTGGGAAGAAGCCCAAAAAGCCGACCTCATCGCCGGTCGCATCAAAAACCAAGGTCTGGGGGGTTAAATCGTTATCGAAAATGATGTTGAAAACCCCACGCTTAAGCGTGGGGATGAAAACACGAGGGGGTTTTAACCCCCCGTTTTGTTCACAAAATCCCATTCAAGTGTTAAGATTGGAACCGTCTTGGTTTTACAGGATGAAAAACTCC
>WGLZ01000003.1 GCA_016471375.1 Cyanobacteria bacterium RI_101 | reverse complement strand
AGCAGGCATTAGCCACAAATACTGTCAACCAATCCACAAAAAGGATGGCTATGGATACGGCTACTAATTTGGCGATTTTCACGGCATCGAGCCGTTCAATCGCCCTCCTATCCCTCCCCGCCCTAAAGGGCGGGGCTTCTCGGAGTTTTTCGGTGAAGGGATGGGGAGACAAAGATCAGAAAAACTTACTTTAGGAGAAATTGCAGGGCTAAAGAAGCCACGCCCCGGACAATGGCGTCCAGTTGAGGCGTTCCGGCGCCGGCGTTGCGGGCGTCCGCCATCTCTTGCAAGTTTTTCAAAAACCCCTGGGCGGTTTCGTAACCGGCGGTGTTTTCTTGGGTTTTAAACAATTCCGCCGCGTATTCCACATTTTCTTTAGCGGCCTGTTCATTGCCTAAACGGAGGTAGGCTACGCCCCGCCCCAAATAACCGGGGGCAAACTCCGGGTCGAGGCCCAAAGCCTTGTTGTAACTGGTCAGCGCCGAGCGGTAGTTGCCCTTGCGGGTTTCCAATAACCCCCAGCCATAAAAAAGCTCCGGCGTGCCGGCGTCCTGGGGCATGCCCTGGGCGCCCTGAACGTAGGCTTGACTGAGATTAACCGCCGTAAAGTTAACCTGATGGAGGAAGGCTCCCCGTAAATCCGTGCCGGTTAAAACTGCGCCGGAGAGATTGGCTCCGGTTAAATTGGCGCCCTGAAGGGAGGTCTGACTCAAATTGGCCCCCGCCAGATTGGCGCCGGAGAGATTGGCGCCCGCCAGATTGGCGCCGGAGAGATTAGCGCCCACCAACTCCGCATTTCGCAGGTTTGCCTGAACTAAACCGGCGCCGCTCAGATCGCAGAGGGGGCATTTTTTCGTGGCTAGCAGTTGGTTCAAATCTTCGTAGTTTTCCCCCAGACTGGGTTGGGCGGGGGAAACGGCGGCTAGGCAAGCCAAGCCGAGGCAGGAGAGGGAACGGAGCGACATGACCACAACCGGCGCGATTTTTTCCCCATTATGGAGGCAAATTTCTCTTTTGGGTAGCCGCCGAGAGAACAACTCGGAAGACTATAATAACGGCAGTCAAGGCTCCCCAACGAAACTATTTAAAAAGGGAGCTAGTCTCTAGAGTATTGCTTTGAACCTGCCCGCCGCCGTTTACCGCTCCCGTCGCCAACGCCGTGTTTAAACCCTTTGCCCAAAATTTGAAACACAAGACCAGTCAACTCCTCCACCGTCTGGCCCAGCAAATTGAGCAAGAGCCGGATACCGCGGCGCCGGCCCCGGAAATAGCCCCTCCCCCCGCGGCGGATCTGCCCGCCCCTGGACTGGCGCCGGAGGAAGATAGCCACTGGGCCGAGCATCGCCACACCCTAAAACACGCCCTAGAACTAGAGCCGGATAGCTTGGAGATTCCCTCCGCGCCCCTTCCGGCTTGGCAACCCCATCCCCACGCCCAACCGGGAACCTTGACCCTAGAGGAGCCGGCGCCCCAACCCGAAACGCTCCCCCCTAGTTTGGACGAGCCAGCGGAGCCGTTACCCTCCCCCCGTCGTTCCCGGCGCCGACGCTCTCAACGAAAAAATAAGACGGAAACCCCTCTTAATCGCCGGTTTTCAGCGCCGCCCTGGTTGCGACCGTTCAAGTCTCGTTTAAAACCAGCGGCCTCCCGACTCGGAAAACTCCGGCAACATCCCCGCTTTTGGCTCTGGTCGGGGTTGGGCCTCGGCGCCGGAACCGGGGCCCTGGCGGCGGGTCTGGGACTCTACGCCCTGGAAAGCGCCACCCAGGCGAATGTGGAAGATATTGTGGTTTACGCCCCGGCGGGAACGATTACGCTGAAAGCCAGCGACGGAACCATTTTGCAGGAAATCGGCAACGTGAGCCACGACCAACTCAAACTAGGGAAAATCCCGCCCCTAGTGGAAAAAGCTTTTATCGCCAGCGAAGACCGGCGCTTTTACGACCACCGGGGGGTGGATTACCAAGGGATTCTCAGGGCGGCGCTGGTCAACGCTCAAGCCGGGGGCGTGGTGGAGGGCGGGAGCACCATTACTCAACAGTTGGCCCGGCTGGTTTTTTTAAGTCAAGACCGCACCGTCGCCCGCAAGGTCAAGGAATTGCGTCTGGCCCAGAAAATTGAAACGACGCTACCCAAGGAACAGATTTTAGAGCGTTATTTAAATCTGGTTTACCTCGGCTCCGGCGCCTACGGGGTGGCGGACGCCAGTTGGGCCTATTTCAGTAAACCCCCAGAGAAATTAACCCTCGGGGAAGCCGCCACCCTGGCGGGCATTGTGCCGGCGCCGAGTTTATACTCCCCCTTGGAAAATAAAGAAGCGGCCCAAAAGCGCCGGGACGAGGTGTTGCAAAAGATGGCGGCGGGGGGCTTTATCACCGAGGCGGAAGCGAAGGCCGCCCAAGCCCAACCTCTCACCCTCAAGCCCAGTCCCCTCAAGCGCTTTAACCGCTTGGCGCCCTTTTTTACGGACTATATTCTTAAGGAACTGGAGCGAAAAGTTAAAAAAGCCGACCTCCAGGCCGGGGGCGTAGTGGTGACCACCACCCTCAATTCCCGCTGGCAAACCGAAGCGGAGGAGATTGTCCAACGCTCCGTCAAACGCTACGGCGGCTACCAGGGCTTTTCCGAGGCGGCGCTGGTGTCCCTTGATCCCCGCACCGGCGCTATTAAAACCATGGTGGGGGGCACAGACTACGGCAAGAGCCAGTTTAACCGCGTCACCCAGGCTAAGCGCCAACCCGGCTCCACCTTTAAACCCATCCTCTACGCCGCGGCCATCGCCTCCGGCATTTCCCCCAACAAGTCCTACCTCGACGCGCCCTTTGCTATCGGCAACTATAAACCGGAAAACTACGGCGACACCTACCGGGGCGGCCCCATGTCCCTGCGGCAGGCGCTGACCAATTCTGTCAACATTGTGGCGGTGCGTTTGCTCCTAGACGTGGGTTGGAATCCCGTCATCGCCCTCTCCCGCAAGATGGGCATTGAGTCCAAAATCGAACCCACCTACTCCATCGCCCTCGGCGCCTGGGAGATGACGCCCCTAGAGATGACCAGCGCCTACGGGACGTTTGCCAAAAACGGGGTTCACGTCCAGCCCTTCGCCGTCCAAAAGGTGGTCAACGCCAAGGGACTGCCCCTCTATTTACCCAAACACCAACAAACCACGGCGCTGGATCCCAACAGCAACGCCATTATGACCTCCCTGATGCGGAGCGTGGTCACCTCCGGCACCGGCGGCCCGGCCCAACTCCCCGACCGTCAGGTGGCGGGAAAAACCGGCACCTCCGACGAAGCCCGGGACCTGTGGTTCATCGGTTATATTCCCCAACTGGTGACGGGGGTTTGGCTGGGCAACGACAACAATAAACCCACCCGCGGCGCCAGCGCCACCGCCGCTTTGATTTGGGGCAAATTCATGCGGGAGGCCACCGAAGGCATGAAGGCGGAGTATTTCCCCGCCGAGCCGAAGAACCCCTACGCCCGCAAACCGAGCATTAAGGCCGAACCGATTAAGGCCCGGACAGTGGATCTGGCCATTGTCGGAGCGCCGGAAGGTCAAAGCTCCAGCCGGCGCCGCTCTTCTCGCTACGAAACCGGAACGGCGGAAACCCAACCCCGGCGCCGTCGTCGGCGCTCTCGCCGTACTCAAGAGAGCGTTCAAAATACTGAAGAAACCCCCCGCCGCAGTTCCCGGCGCCGGCGCCGGCGCGTGGCCAGTCGTCCCGCGGAAACTTCAACCTCAACCCAGAGCGCCCCGACGGGGGGATTACCGGCGCCGCCCGCGGGTCGCAAAGAAGAATAGTCTTTTGTTTGCCCTCATCCCCCAGCCCCTTCTCCCAGAACGGGAGAAGGGGAGTCAGAGACCGCTAGTGATGTCTTTCAGAACTGTGAATCCGACTAGAAGTCATGTCTTTCGCTGAAGAATTAGAGCTTTTACTCCGGGCCTGTTATCCCCTGATTTATATCCCGACCCTAGAGGAAGAGCGGGTGGAAAGCGCCATTGCCGCCTGCGGGGAACGGGTGGGGAAGCCGGGAATTTACTACTGGGATTTTGTGGAGGGCTACCAGGGCAATCCCAACAGCGACGGCGCCGGTAAACGCAATCCTTTACAAGCCTTGGAATTTATTGAAAAATTGCCCCCCAATGTGGCCGGGGTGTTTATCCTCCGGGACTTTCAGCGCTTTTTAGAGGATGTTTCCGTCTCCCGCAAACTGCGGAATTTAGCCCGCCAACTGAAAAGTCAGCCCAAAAATATTATTCTGCTGGCGCCCCAGGTGCAGATTCCCCAGGAACTGACGGAGGTGATCACGGTTTTAGATTTTCCCCTGCCCAATAATGGAGAAATTAAGACCGCCATTCAAAACTTACTCGGCGCTCAAACCCTAGCGCCGGAGTTATTGGACGATCTGGCCCGGGCCGCCCAGGGATTATCCCTAGAGCGCATTCAAAGGGTTCTAACCCGTTGCCTCGCCCAGGGGGGACAAATTTCTGCCGAAGACGTGGAGTTAATTCTAGAAGAAAAGCGCCAGTCTATCCGTCAGACCCAAATTTTGGACTACTACCCCGCCAAGGAGCAAATCACCGACATCGGCGGTTTAGATAACCTGAAGGAATGGTTGCTCCGCCGGGGCGGCGCCTTTAGCGACCGGGCCCGCAGTTACGGCCTACCCTACCCCAGGGGCTTACTGCTCGCGGGCATTCAGGGCACCGGCAAATCCCTCACCGCCAAGGCCATCGCCCACCATTGGCACTTGCCCCTCCTGCGACTGGATGTGGGCCGTTTGTTTGGGGGACTGGTGGGAGAATCGGAATCCCGCACCCGCCAGATGATCAACCTCGCGGAAGCCCTAGCGCCCTGCGTCTTTTGGATCGACGAAATTGACAAAGCCTTCGCCGGGATCGAGGGCCGGAGCGATGGCGGCGCTACCAGCCGGGTTTTTGGAACCTTTATTACCTGGCTCTCGGAAAAAACCTCCCCCGTCTTTGTCGTCGCCACCGCCAACAACATTCAAACCCTACCGCCGGAACTCCTCCGCAAAGGGCGCTTTGACGAACTCTTCTTCGTTGGTCTCCCCACGGAAAAGGAACGGGAAGCCATTTTCAACGTCCATTTATCCCGACTGCGCCCCCACAATCTGCGTCAGTACGACCTGAAGCGCTTAGCCTATGAAACCCCCGATTTTTCCGGCGCTGAAATCGAGCAAATTCTCATAGAAGCCATGCACATCGGCTTTAGCCAAAACCGCGACTTTACCGCCGAAGACATCCTCGAAGCCGCCAGCCAGGTCGTGCCCCTCGCCCGCACGGCGCCGGAACAAGCGCGATTTCTTCAGGACTGGGCCCGCTCCGGCAAAGCCCGTCTCGCCTCCCGAGAAACCCGTTTTTCCGGGCCAGATTAGAGTCAGGCTTCGGCCCTTCGGCAGGTGATACGGTGAGCTAGCCGAACCGCTCAGGACAACGCTCCGCTCAGCCCTCGGTTAAATTGGCCCCACTCTATTTCGCGCCCTGAGCGTAGTCGAAGGGCGCCCTCCCTCTCCTCCCCCATTCCTCCCTCTCCTCCCATTCCCCCACCTCCCCCCGTCCCCTCCCCCGACCATGACCGTCAAGATGAAACCCCTCCCCAGCGTCCTCCAATTTATCATCGGCTTTCTCCTCGGCATGGGCCTCTTTGTCGGCGCCATTACTCTCGTCGGCTATCTCATCGTCTCCCGCTTCGCCGCCGCGCCGGAGCGCCCGGTTTTCCCGGAGGAAGTGGCCAAAAAAGCCAAGGCGGAAGTGAGCAAACCCAAAGCCAGCCCGAAACCCGACCCCAAAGCCAGTCAGGAACCCAAACCCGCGGTTTCCCCCTCTCCCAGCCCCACCCCGAGTCCCAGTCCCTCCCCTAGCCCTAGCCCCACCCTCCCTCCCAACGCCTACAAAGCCAAGGTGATTTGGGGCGAAGGGTTAAGCTTGCGCTCCGGGCCCGGCCGGGATTCAGAACGCACAGGGGGCGTCGGCTACAACGAAGAAGTGATTGTGCTAGAAAGTAATGGGGAATGGGTCAAGATCCGCACTTCCGGCGAACAGGAAGGCTGGGTCAGACAGGGTAATTTACAAAAATTAGAGTAATGGCTCCGCAATATCGAGTTAACTGGCATACCAATCTGGGAGAAATTCCCCAAAGCCAATGGGACGCCTTGGCTTTGCCCCTGGAAACGCCCTTTCTGGAATGGGACTGGCTACGGAATTTGGAAACCTCCGGGAGCGTGGGGCGCAACACCGGCTGGCAACCCTGTCATTTGACGGTCTGGCAGGGCCGGGAGTTGGTCGGCGCCGCTCCTTTGTATCTAAAAAGCCACAGTTACGGGGAGTTTGTCTTTGACCACCAATGGGCGGATCTGGCCCATCGTCTAGGGATTAACTACTATCCCAAATTATTGGGAATGACCCCCATGACCCCGGCGGAGGGGTACCAATTTTTAATTTCTCCCCAGGCGGAGCGCCGGACGATTTTAAACCTCCTGGTTCAAGCCATTGACGCTCAGTGTCAAAACCTGGGGTTGTCCGGCTGTCATTTTCTCTTTGCCGACCCCGTCTGGCGCCGGGAGATGGAGAGCCTAGGCTTTACCCCCTGGCTCCACCACAGCTACATCTGGCGCAATCAGGAGTTCCACACCTTTGAGGATTATCTACAGGTCTTTAACGCCAACCAGCGCCGCAATATTCGCCGGGAACGGAAGGCGGTGGAGCAGGCGGGCTTACGAGTCGAAGTCCTAGCGGGGGAGGAGATTCCCCACCACCTTTTTCCCCTGATTTATCGGTTTTACAGTAGCACCTGCGATAAGTTCTATTGGGGCAGTAAATATTTAACCCGCAAGTTTTTTGAGCAACTCTATCCCAACTACCGCCAACGGGTGGCGCTGGTGGCGGCCTACAGCGAAAGCGACGACCAGCATCCCGCGGGACTTTCTTTCTGTTTACGCAAAGGGCCCAACCTCTACGGGCGCTATTGGGGCAGTTTACAGGAGTACGACTGCCTTCATTTTGAAGCCTGCTATTACCGCCCCATCCAGTGGGCCATTGAGCAAAACATCCAAATGTTCGATCCCGGCGCCGGGGGCCGCCATAAACGGCGCCGGGGTTTCCCCGCTACGGCTAACTACAGCCTCCACCGCTTCTACGCCCCGAGGATGGCGCAGATTTTAAACCATTACATCGAAGAAATTAACGAGATGGAGCAGGCGGAAATTGACGCTATTAACCAGGATCTGCCCTTCAGCAAACGGGAAATCCAGTTGCGGATTTGAGGGGATGTTTAATAAGGGTCAATCAGCCCCCTAAATCCCCCAACTTTGGGGGACTTTGACGACCGTTTCCCCCAGAATTGGGGGGTGAGGGGAGGTTCACCAAATATCCTTTAAGCGATGTGGTCGCGATTCCTCCCCGTCTTGGGTTAAATTTGATCACTGCTCACTGTTGCCTGCCTCATGATTTCCACCGTTCTTCCCGATTCTCCGGCCCAAACCGGCCGCGGCGCCGCGGTTCATCGCGCCACGAAAGAAACCGATGTTTTTGTCCGTCTCAATCTAGACGGGGAAGGGCGTTGTCAAGCCGAGACGGGGATTCCGTTTTTGGATCATATGCTCCAGCAAATCGCCTCCCACGGCTTAATTGACTTGGAAGTGCGGGCGACGGGAGATCTGGAGATTGACGACCACCACACCAACGAGGACGTGGGCATTACCCTCGGCCAAGCGTTAAACCAGGCGCTGGGAGAGCGCCGGGGAATTCACCGCTTCGGACATTTTGTGGCGCCGTTGGACGAGGCCTTGGTTCAGGTCAGTCTGGATTTTTCCGGGCGCCCCCATTTAAGTTACGGGTTAACCCTACCCACGGAACGGGTGGGAACCTACGACACCCAACTCGTGCGGGAATTTTTTGTCGCCCTAGTGAACCACAGTTTGCTGACCCTCCACATTCGCCAACTGGACGGGCTGAATACTCACCATATTATTGAAGCGACCTTTAAAGCCTTCGCCCGGGCCTGTCGGCAAGCGGTTACCTTCGACGAGCGCCGTCTGGGGAGCGTTCCCAGTTCTAAGGGGGCGCTCTAGGATAGGAGAAGCATGAAAGACGCCTAGCCCTTTCCTAAACTAGCCCCTTACTTCCCCAATTCCTATGGCCAACTGGTTAGAGCACAGCGTGCAAATTGAAGTCGAGGCGCCCATGGACTTGGTCTGGAGTCTCTGGTCGGATTTGGAGCAGATGCCCCGCTGGATGAAGTGGATCGAGTCCGTCCGCGTTTTGGAGGAGAACCCCGAACTCTCTAAATGGAAGTTAGCCAGCACAGGCTTCGAGTTTACTTGGCTCTCCCGCATCACCAAACTGATCCCCGAACAGATCATCCAATGGGAATCCGTGGACGGTCTCCCCAACCGCGGCGCCGTCAGGTTTTACGACCTCAAGGGGCGGAGCGTTGTGCGTCTCACCATCGCCTATTCCGTGCCGGGATGGTTGGGGAAAATTATGGATAACCTCTTTCTGGGGCGGGTGGTGGAATCCACCGTTAAGGCGGATCTGGAGCGTTTTCGGGACTATATCGGCGCTTTGCAGGCTTCGGGGATAGACGCCTAAGAGATTAATGTCCCCTCTCTTCGCCAAGACCAAAGACCCCTCAAACCGGAAAGACGCCAGCCCCTCGGCGCCAATATTGGCGTCTTTACATTTTATTTGCCATCAAACTCTATCTCCTTCACTGCCATGACCTTTCAGCGAATCTTTGCGGCGCTGGACCGCTCCGACCTTGGGCCGGAAGTTTTTGCCCAGGCGCTCAATCTAGCGCGAAACGCCCAACCCGGAGCGGCGCTGAAACTCTTCCACTGTCTGCCCTTAGATAACCAACTTCTGAGTCCCTACGCCAGCGGCGCCGGAGAGGAGCTATTGGGGTTCGCCCAGAATCTTCAGGAGCGCCTACAGGCGGAAAGTCGGGACATTCAACGCTGGTTAGAGGACTACGCCCAACAGGCCCGAAGCGCCGGAGTGACGGCGGAATGGGACTGGGCCCTGGGAGAGCCGGGGCGCCAAATTCGGGATCTGGCCCAGCGGTGGGACGCGGATTTAATTATCATCGGGCGCCGGGGGCTACAAGGTTTTGCCGAAATGGTGCTGGGAAGCGTAAGCAACTACATCGTCCATCAGGCGCCCTGCTCCGTTTTGATTATTCAGACCCCCCGAGTTTAAGGCTTCCTCGTCTTGGGCGCCGAGAGTGAGCAACGTCGCCTTTTCCAAGGGATTCAACCCCCTGACCCCCTTAATATTCACGCCTTCGTAGGGACGCGCCAACCGGATCTCGCCTAGGGACTGGGGACTACCCAGATCCCAAACCCGCAGGGTTTCGTCGGCGCCGCCACTATAGAGCCGTCGGCCCCGCGGATCTAGAGAAAAGCCCCAAATCCAATTTTCGTGCCCTTGCCAGGTTTGGAGACAATTTCCGGTTTTGAGATCCCAAAGTTTGAGAGTCTGATCGCCGCTACAGCTAATAAAACGGTCTCCCCCGGGTAAAAATTCAGCCCGGATCACTTGCCCTTCATGGCCTCGAAAGGTTTGGAGCAGTTCGCCCGTGGGATTATCCCAGAGCTTTAGCGTCTGGTCGTCTCCGCCGGTGAGCCAATAACGCCCGTCGGGGCTATGGGCGACGGTCCAGACCCGGTCTTGATGGGCGGCTAACTGGGCGATACACTCTCCCGAAGGCATTTCCCAAACGCGGATACCCTGACTGTAACTCCCCGCCAACAATTGTCGCCCGTCGGGGCTAACGCTCAAACTTAACACCGGGCCCGGACAATTCGTCAAGGTCAGGTAACAATAACCCTGCTTCCAGTCCCACAGTTTAACCGTTCCGTCGTGGCTGGCGCTGGCCAACCAGCGTTCCCCCGGCGCCAGAACCACCGCCCAGACCCAACCCTGATGACCCGAGAGCGCGCGACGACAAACCCGCGCGCGCCAGTCCCAAATTTTGATAGCGCCGTCGCTACTGGCGCTGATTAAGGTTTCCCCATCGGCGCTGAAAGTTAGGTCTAAAACGCGATTGCAATGACCCTGAAGGGTAAAGGCTTTTTGGGGCAAAGCGCCGTCTTCTCCCAAACGCCAGAGACTAATGGTTTCGTTTTCTTGGCCCGCGGCTAACCACTGACTATCGGGGGAAACCGCCAAGGTTTGCAGACACTGACTATAGCCCCGCAAGCGCCGCAAGCCCTGACCCTGGGGCAGTTGCCAGAGACCGATGCCCCGGTCGTCGCCGCCGCTGGCTAATTGCCTTCCCTCGGGATGAAAGGCCACGGACCAGAGGGGCGCGTCGTGGAGACCCAAAACCTGTAAACACTTTCCCCGGCGCCAATCCCAGAGACAGATTCGATGATCTCCGCCGGCGGTGGCGAGGGAGTCGCCGTCGGGGCTAAAGGCGAGGTCGAGGATCGGGGCGTTGGGAACGATTTGCCCAATACAGCCGCCGCTGGCGACGTCCCAAATCCGTAAAACGCCGTCAAAGCTCGCGCTGATCAAATGGGCGCCGTCGGGACTGACCGCCACTTCCCAGACGCAGGCTTGATGTCCTTCCAGAGTGCGTAGGCAGGTTTGGGTCTCCAGATCCCAAAGTTTAACGGTTCCGTCCCCAGAGCAGGAAACTAAAGTTTGGTTATCGGGTAAGAAGACGACGGACCAGACGCCAGCGCCGTGGCCCTCTAGAGTGGCGACGCAGTCGGTTTCCCCCAGTCGCCAAAGTTTAATAGTCCGGTCTTCGCTGGCGCTGGCCAGCCAGCGACCGTCAGGGCTAACCGCCACGGCGGTAATGACGCCCCGGTGGCCCCGCCAGATTTCTAGACATTTTCCGGTGTAGCCATCCCAGCGCCGTAGGGTGCGGTCCTGACCGGCGCTGAGGATAAATCGACCGTCGGGCGTGAAGCAGACCGACCAGACCCAGCAAATATGCCCCCGGCTTTCCGCCAAAAGATTGAGTTGGTCGTCCCAGAGGTGAATGACTCCGTGGGTGTCGCAGGTGACGACGCGGTCGCCCTGGGGGCTGAAGCTAATTTGGGTGATCCCGCCAAAAGTTTGGGAAAGGGCGCAGTTTTTTAGTTCGCTGTGGCTAAAATTCACCCCCCGGAGGCTCAGGTTCCGCAGGTTCGCCTGACGGACGCTGAGGCCGGAAAAGTCGTAGCCTTGGAGATTAATATCCAGTTGCCGATAGAGATTGAGCAAATTGCCGGCGCCGTAGCCCCCCATTAAACCCAGATTGGTTTGCAGTTGTCGGAGAAGCTCGTCCAGGCGGCGCTGGATTTCCTTCGGATTGGGCCAAGCCTCCCGCAAACGGTTGAGGACGGGAATCGCAATCAGACGAATTTGACTGGCCTGAATCATTTCGGCGCTGGTGGCTTTGATCAGCGCGTGACTCGCCAGCGCCCCGTAGTCTCCCCTCAACAGCGCCTCGGCGATAGTATTAATAATTTTGTCTGTCGTATATTCTAAAATAACGGGTTGCAGAGTAAAACCCCGAGCGTTGCTTTCCACCAAAGAGCGCTGTTGTAGGGATTCCAAGCAAGTTAACAGGCGATGAATATCCACCGGCGGAAACAAGTCCTCCTTGAGGGTCTGGACTCCGACGATGTCCCGATTGATGGCCAGCCAGTAGAGGACTTTTTGCTCCAAGTCCGTCAGACGATTAAATTGGCTTTCCAACAGATAGTTAATCCCCGTGACAATGGAGGCGGATTCCGCGAGGAGGAGTTGGCCGTCTCCTCCCAGAATATTGGTAATGGCGGTGGCCACAATTTTCAGCGCCAAAGGATTGCCGCCGTAGTGGCGGTGGATATGAGCCCGCTGGTCTGGAGTCAGTTCTACATCTTGGCTCGCCAATAGGGCTTGCCCCGCGTCTAGATCGATTCCCCCTAGGGTCAAACAACGGACGGGAAACCCGGACTCTGACATCCAAGGCAATTCCAAAGGCTTCTCTCGGGAGGTTAACAACACAGAACTACGATGAACGGTGTTGCCCAAGGCGCTGAGCAAGTCGCCGTAGTTTTCATAACCCGGACGAAAATGACCCGCCTTATGGTGAGCGCCGAAAAGGGTTTCAAAGTTGTCCAGAATCACCAAACAAGATTGGGCCTGAAGCGCCGCCAGCAAATGAGGAAGAAGATCTCCCAGGGGCGAGAGCGCGATTAATTGTTGGGGCTGGAGGACGCCGAGGATAGAGCGAATTAACTCAGCCAGGGGAGGCGCGTCCCGCAAACTGCGCCAAATCACCCGCTCAAATTGCGATTCTATTTGCCGGGTTAGTCGATAAACCAAGGAAGACTTCCCCATGCCCGCCTGGCCGCAAACGCCCACCAAACGCAACTTCTCTTGAGTTAACCACTCCGTCAGGGTTTGCAGTTCTTGGTCTCGACCGAAAAAAGGCCCCGCCTCCACCGCTTCGTCCCAGGGGGATTCTATTCTGCTAGGCTCCGGCGCCGGAATGGCTAGACTTTCTTGATAAAAAAGAATTTGTCCGACTAAATTTTTCTTATTAACCTGACGCCCTAATTGCTCTGAAAGGGTCTGCCAAAGAGCGGCGCCGACTCCCTTAAGATAACCTTCGTCGTAGTTCCCTAAATCTGCCATGCCGCCGTAGGACAGCCCTCGCCAAGCGCCTTCAATCACGCTTCTTTGAACGGCGTTAAGAGATTGGGGCGCAATAATCCGGGAGATCGAGTCTACGAGCGTCTCTAGATCCATGAAGTAAGACTATGACTATACGCTTAAGTATAGTCTAAAACGCTGTGAATCAAAACTGTTGAAGCGAGGCTATGGTTCGGTTAAGAACCGAATTTGATCTTTTCCGTATTTTAGGACTGATAGCTGACAAGTGATATCTGGTAACTGATAACTGATATCTGATTCTGTCCAACGCCAGCGCCAAAAGGGAAAGACCGGCGCGAAACCGGCGCTCCAGCGGCCGCGCTCTAGCGTTAGACACTGGGAGCGGAGCTGAACGCGCCAGCGGTCGGGGCAAAACGCTTCCGCCGCTAAGTGGACGCCCCATTGGCTCACCTGGGCCCGGGAACGGCTGGGGCAGGACACCAGGGCTAAACTATTGCTGACGCCGTTGTCGTTAGAGGCGACAATCACCCACTCGTCGCCGCCGCTCCAGAGGGCGAAATCTTCCGGGCGCCACTGGATTAAAACCTGACCCTGGTCGCTATAGTACTGAGCTTGACAGTTTTTCAGTTCAAAACCGCGATAGCTCTGGGCGCAAACTTGCCCCGCGCCCTCCGCCCAGGAGCCGTCCGCAAAAGTGTAGCGCCATTGGCACAGGCGTAGAGCGGTCGGCGCTTCCAGCCGAGTTACGCGCCAGTCCCAGCCGAGGGGAGAAATCGTCCATTGGGAGCGCCATTGGGTCATGGGAGCTAACCCCAAGTTTGGAGTGGGGAATAAAGACGGGTAAACTGGGTTAAGCCCCTGACCCGCTATTGTCTTCAGCGTAACATTATCTACCCATAGAGTTCCCTTTTGGGGAAACTTTGCGCCCTAGTTTATGACCTACACCGCCCCCGCTCCCCTTGGTTTTCCCCTCACCGCCGTGATTGGCCAGGAGTTGATTAAACTGGCGCTTCTCCTCGGCGCCGTCGATCCCGGACTGGGGGGCATTGTCATCGCCGGGCGCCGGGGCACCGCTAAATCCGTCATGGCCCGGGCTTTACAGGCGCTCCTGCCGCCCATTGAAATTCTCAAGGGCAATCCCTACCGCTGCGACCCGGAGCAGAGGGGAGATTGGGACGACCTGAGCTTGGCCCGATTCGGGGAGGTGCCTCGGGAAAATCTGGAAACGGAAATTATCCCGGCGCCCTTTGTGCAAATTCCCCTGGGGGCGACGGAAGACCGGTTATTAGGCTCGGTGGATGTGGAGGAGTCGGTGAAGCAGGGGCAGGCGGTGTTCCAGCCAGGTCTGCTGGCCCAGGCCCACCGGGGCGTTTTGTATATCGATGAAATTAATCTCCTAGACGACCAGCTCGCCAATCAACTCTTGGCGGTTCTCAGCGCCGGCCGCAACCAAATTGAGCGGGAAGGCGTTAGTTTTCAACATCCCTGTCGGCCGTTGTTAATCGCCACCTATAACCCGGAGGAAGGCGCCCTTCGTCCCCATCTCTTAGACCGCTTCGCCATCGCCCTCTCCGCGGACGGGGTTGTGGGCTTGGATCAGCGGGTGGAAATCGTCGAGCAGGCGCTCAATTATTCCCGCTCCCCCCAGGATTTTCTCAGGCAGTACGACCAGGAACTGGAGGAGTTGAGAACCAGTATTATCCTCGGGCGGGAATGGCTTAAGGAAGTCCGTTTAACCTCCGAGCAAATCGCTTACTTAGTAGAAGAAGCCCAGCGGGGGGGCCTGCAGGGGCACCGGGGGGAACTGGCCGCCGTTCGGGTAGCCAAGGCCCTGGCGGCGCTGGAGGGACGCAATACCGTCAACGCCGAGGATCTCCGCCAGGCGGTGGAACTGGTGATTGTGCCCCGCAGTGTGTTATTCGATAACCCGCCGCCCCCCGACCAACCAGCGCCGCCTCCCCCGCCACCGCCGGAAGCGCCGGAGTCGGAAGGGGAGGATCAAGAGGAGGAGGAAGAGGAAAATCCCGAGGAGCCGGAGCAGGAACCTCCCGCTATCCCGGAAGAGTTTGTCTTCGATGTGGAAGGGGTGAGCCTCGACCCCAGCGTGCTCTATTTTGCTCAGATGGCCCAGCGTCAGGGTAAATCCGGTTCCCGGGCCGCCATTTTTTCCGACGACCGGGGGCGCTATCTGAAACCCGTCTTACCCAAGGGGAAGGTGAACCGTATCGCCGTGGACGCCACCCTCCGGGCCGCGGCGCCCTACCAACAGGCCCGGCGCCGGCGCTATCCCGACCGCCAGGTCATCGTCGAGTCCGGGGATATGCGAGCCAAGCGCCTAGTGCGGAAAGCCGGCGCCTTGATTATTTTTGCGGTGGACGCCTCCGGCTCCATGGCCCTAAACCGCATGCAGGCCGCCAAAGGCGCCGTCATGCGACTGCTGACGGAGGCCTACGAAAACCGGGACCAGGTGGCGCTGATTCCCTTCCGGGGAGAACGGGCTGATGTTCTACTACCGCCGACTCGCTCCATCGCCCTGGCGAAAAAGCGCCTAGAAACCCTCCCCTGCGGCGGCGGCTCTCCCCTCTCCCACGCCCTCAGCCAATCCGTGCAGGTGGGGGTCAACGCCCAACGCTCCGGCGATATTGGGGAAGTGGTGATTATCGCCATTACCGACGGTCGAGGCAATATTTCCCTGGGGCGCTCTTTAGGGGAACCCCAAGAGGAAGCCAAGCCGGATATTAAGGCGGAACTCTTGGACATCGCCGCCAAAATCCGGGCCGCAGGGATGCAGTTATTGGTCATCGACACCGAGAAAAAATTCGTCTCCACCGGCTTCGGCAAAGAACTGGCCCAAACCGCCGGGGGCAAGTATTACCAACTGCCCAAAGCCACGGATCAGGGCATCGCCGCCATGGCCCGCCAAGCCATCTCCGATATGCGAAGTTAAGCGCCGGGATAAAACTTTAGCGATCAACCCTTGCCAAGGCGGCGCCCCTCCGCGTATAATGAAAGTCTGTGAAATTCGGGGCGTAGCGCAGCTTGGTAGCGCACCACTTTGGGGTAGTGGGGGTCGTGGGTTCAAATCCCGCCGCTCCGATTGAATTTTATGACCATAAACCCTTTGGCTCGGCGCCGTAAATCGGCGCCTTAGTTTTTGACCCCAAACGGAGCTAACTAAAACTCGGGGCCCCGGTTGGGTTAAGTTTTACGACATTTTTCCCAAAAGGGTCAGGGGAGCTTGATATAAGTAGAAGAGTGTAGCCGGTCTGAAGAGCGCCTTTAGCCCCGTCTCCGGCTCGGGTTAATTCCTACTTATCGCGGAGGGAGTCAATGACAATATCAGAGTGGATATATCCAGGAAGCGCCGTGGCGACACTGGTTTTAGGCGGAGGATTGCTGGGGCGCTGGCGGGGACAGTTACGGCGCCGGGAACAGGAATTGCTCCAGCGTCAGGAGACGTTAAGCCACACTCAGGAGAAACGGGAGGTCGAGGGTAAAGCGGCGCCGCCCCAGATTTCCCCCCAGGAAGAAACCCTCTACCTCCAAGGAAAAATTCATCACTTGGAGCGGGATTTGATTCAGAGCCATACCCTCAAACAGGAGCAGGACGCCCAATTAGAGGAACTGCGCCGCCAAATCCAACAACGGGAAGTGACGGTGTTAACTCTCCAAAATCAAGTCTCCCAGCAGGAGAGCCAACATCAAGAACTGGCCCGGCGCCATCAAGCCCAGGTTAAAGACCTCCATGAGGAAAACGACGTTCTCTCCCAGCGCCTCCAGCAGGAAGTGGCGAAACTCAGCCAGTGGCGCCAGCAAGCGTCCCAACTGGAACCCCTTCAAGTTAAATACCAAGCGCTTCAAACCCGCCTCGGGGAGTTAGAGCGCCAGTTGAGCCAGCAAAAAGAAACCTTCGAGGCCGAGAAACAGGCGCAAGGAGCCGCCGACGCCCAAGAATTAGCCCAACTTCGACAGGCCCAAGCTGAAAGTCAATCCGCCTTAGAGGCTAGCCGGCGCCGTTTAGGGGAGCTTGAGGTAATCCTGACCCGCCAAAAGGAAGCCCTGGAGCAGACTCAAGCGGAGTATCGGCGACAACAGGAGGAAGGTCACGCCTTCAACCAAGAGATCCAAACCCTGCGGAACGCCCTCCACAGCGCCGAAAGCCTGCGGGCCCAACAGGAGCGGGATTATTTATCTCTCCAGACCGAAAAGGAAACCCTCCGGCGGGAACTAGCCAGTTTGCAAAGCCAACTTGAGGAGAAAGAGAAACTGCTCGCGGCCCAAGCCGAAGCCTTAACTCAAGCCACTCTGGTTAAAGCGGCGCCGGAACCCGAGTTACCGGAGTTAACCGTTGCGCCCTCTGAACCGGAAGATCCCGAACCGGCGCCGGAATTAACCGTTGAACCCCCGGTTCAGGAAACGCCGGAGGTTAAGCCGGAAGAGATTGAACCCTTGCAACCGGAGTTAACCATTAAACCGCCAGTCCAAGAAACGCCAGAGGTTAAACCCGAAGCGCCTCAACTGTTGGAACCGGAGTTAACCGTTGACGTTAAGGAGGAGCCAAGCGTCGAGATGGCTGTTCCCGAGCCGGAACCCGAATTACCGGAGTCAACCGTCCCCCCCTCAGAGCCGGAAGATCCCGAACCGGCGCTGGACGGCAAAAAATTCGTCATCGCCGGCACCCTCGCTCGTTTCAACCGGGAAGAGATTAAAACCCGTCTCCAAGCCGTCGGCGCTCAGATCACCAACGCCCCCAGTTCTAAAACCGACTACGTCGTCGTCGGTAAAGCGCCGGGAGAAAAACTGAAAAAAGCCCAAAAACTCGGCGTCGCCCAACTCACCGAGGCCCAATTTCTGAAACTATTGGGAGTGGAGGAACCCTAACGGCGCTGTTAAACGCGTTAACCGATCTGTTTTCTCCCCTAAACCCCGTAGTTTACGGTTCCGCCTCAAAGTTTAACCCACCCCCTAGCCCCCTCCCAAGAGCTACCGTGTATACACAAGTGTCACGATCCCCCCTAACCCCCCTTGGAAAGGGGGGAAAACTTCTCAAAGTCCCCCTTCTAAAGGGAGATTTAGGGGGATCAAACCCAAAATTTAGGTCTTTAGTCAAGATCGGTGTACACCTTAGCTCCCAAGAGGGGGAATTTAACACCCTGATAACTGATAACTGCTCACTGATAACTGATTAACTGTTACCCAAACTCGCCATGACTAAAACCGTCGGGGAAGTGATGACCCCCAACCCCATCACCGTTCGTCCCGAAACGCCCTTGCGGGAGGCCATCCAACTGCTGGCCCAGCATCGCATCAGCGGTCTGCCCGTGGTGGACGAAGAAAATAACCTAGTAGGCGTCATTTCCGACACCGACTTAATGTGGCAGGAATCCGGGGTGGACACGCCGCCCTACATCATGCTTCTCGATAGCATCATTTACCTGCAAAACCCCGCCCGCTACGAAAAGGAAATTCACAAGGCGCTAGGGCAAACCGTGGGGGAAGTGATGAGCGACGGGCCTATTAGCGTTACGCCGGATCAAAACCTGCGGGAAGCGGCCCACCTGATGAACGAGAAAAAAGTCCGCCGTCTGCCGGTGCTAGATCCAGAGACCCAAAAATTAGCCGGAATCTTAACCCAGGGGGACATTATCCGGGATATGGCCCAAAATCCTAGCTAAACCCCGGCGCCGACTTTGGATTCCAAATTGAGCAAGTCCAACTCCTCGGCGCTAGAACCCCACATCTGACCGTCCAGCGCCATTTGCTCGATTAAGCTAGCTAGGCGGAGCGCTTTGAGCGCCTGCTCGCCCCCCACGGAGGGCTGGTCTCCCCCCCTGGCGCAGTAGACAAAGTGCTCTAGCTCGGCGTGGAGGGGTTCGATGTTGCTGGTGTAAACCTTTTCGATCAACCCGTCCTGACGGTAGAGAACCTGACCATAGTCGGCGCTACAGTTGGCGGTGGTCTGGCGGTGGATCAGAATTTCGTTATTGAGGAAATCCGCCTCTGTTAGGGAATTTTTACAATGGGCCACAATGCGGCGAATTTTGCGGTGGGTGACTTTACTGGCGGTTAAGGTGGCCACAATCCCCGACGCGAAGCCCAACGTCGCCGTCACATAATCCAAATACCCAGACCCGGAGGCCCGACTGCCGCTGGCGGTGAGCTTGACCACCGGCGCTCCCACCAGTTCCAGCAATAAATCAATATCGTGGATCATTAAATCCAACACCACGGAAACATCGTTGGCCCGTTGGGAATAGGGACTCATGCGGTGGGCTTCAATAGCCAGCAGTTCCTCGGTGGTGAGAATTTTCCCCAGCTCCAAAAAGGCCGGGTTAAAGCGCTCGATATGCCCGACCTGAAGAATGCAATGGGACTCGGCGGCGGCGTTCACTAAAGACTCCGCTTCCAAAATACTGGCGGCGATGGGCTTTTCAATCAGGGTATGAATTCCCGCCTGTAGGCAAGCCATGCCGACGCTGTGGTGCAGACGGGTGGGCACCGCCACGCAGACGGCGTCCACGTGCTCCAACATATCTTGGTAACGCTCGAAAAACTTGACCCGATATTTACTGGCGGTGTCCAGACCCCGCTCTAAATTGACGTCGGAGATCCCCACAAACTCCACATCCTTCATCAAGCTCAACACGCGGGTGTGGTGTTGTCCCATATTGCCCACCCCGATGACGCCGATACGAATCGGCTCTAGGTAGCTCCGCTGTCCCTTGAGATGAGCGCCGGTCATAATCTTAGTTCAATCCTCCCCACACCAAGTAAACGACTGGCTCAACGGCGCCGAAGCGCCGGCGCTTCCAGCGAAAAATTTCTGCCTAAGATAGTAGCACAGCCTCTCCGCAACTTCTCCCCAACGTCTTTTGCTAGATTAGCGACATCATTCCAAAACAGGCTCGTCAAATTCCGGGTCTACCGGAGAGAGAGACCCCCCAGAAAGGGGGGAGCTTGAACGTGAATAGGGGGCTTTAGCCGTTGTTGACCCTAAAAATTAGACGTCGTAGTTGGCGTCGGGACGGGTCGGCTCTTCCAGGAAGCTGTAGTAAACATATCCAGCCGCGACGGCGCCGAGAATAGGGGCGATCCAGAAAACCGGCAGTTGCCCCAACAGCGCCGGGTTACCGCAGAAGAGAGCGACACCGGTGCTCCGGGCGGGATTGACGGAGGTGTTGGTGATGGGGATGCTGATCAAGTGAATCAGGGTGAGAGCCAAACCGATTGGCACCGGGGCAAAACCGGCGGGGGCCCGTTTATCGGTGGCGCCGAGAATCACGATCAAGAACATGAAGGTGAGAACCACTTCCGCAATGAAGGCGGAAACGAGATTAAAGCCCATGGGGGAATGGTCGCCAAAACCGTTGGTGGCTAAGGGATTTCCTCCTTTAAAAACACCTTCGATGATCGAGGCGGGGGAGCCTTGGAGGATCAGCCAAATCAAGAGAGCCGCCACCGTGGCGCCCACCACTTGAGCGACGATATAGGGCAGAAGTTCGTTTCCGGGAAAGCGTTTGCCCATAAACAAACCAAAGGAGACCGCCGGGTTAAAGTGTCCCCCGGAAATGTGGCCAAAAGCGTAGGCGCCGGTGAGCACCGTTAACCCGAAGGCGAGGGAAACCCCAAGGAAACCGAGACCGAGGGGATTGGTGTCCGTGCCGCCGGGGACGCCGACCACCGCCGCGAAGACGGCGCTGCCGCAACCCCCGAGCACGAGCCAGAAGGTGCCGAGAAACTCGGCAATGTAAGCTTTTTTCATTGTTGTTAGCTGATTAAACGCGAATAACGGGTTCTGAAAATGGCCTTCAATTTAGCAGACGCCAGGAACTTGGCCTAGAAAATTGAAGCGCCGAATACTTAATCCTAGGAATTAGGTCTCCGGTAGCAGGTTCCAAGCCTAGGTCACAAGATGAAGTCAGTAATCCCATCAAAATCGGCGATAACCGGCGCTTGACTGTCGAGATCCCCTCCGGGCAAAACCCTGAATAACCGGCGCTTGACCACCCCGCCCCTTCGGGGCACCCCTCCATGGGAGGGGAATTCAGCGCCGTCAGGCGCCTGATAACTGATAACTGCTCACTGATATCTGATATCTGACATCTGATATCTGTCCAACAGCGCCTCCACCGCGGACTGAATCCGTTCCGGCCCCCAATCCCGGCACAGCGCCGCCGCCACGGCCAACCCCCCGGCGCCGACGCCTTCTTTGACAAAGCCCTCTTCATAGACCCGCAGTTGGGGGTAGGGGGACTGGGCGAAATTTAACGGCGCCGCTAGGAGGGGAACCGGGCCGACTAGGCGGGCTAATCCCACCGTGTCCCCGGTGGGATCTTTTGCGACCCAGGGCGTGGTGCCCACCGCGATTTGTCCCCAATCCGGGGTTAAGTCTAAATCTTGAGCCAACGCCCTCATCAGCGCGTACACCGCCAACATTTGGGTGCCCCCCGCCAACAGAACGCCCCCCCGACCCGCGGCGCCGAGCGCCATGCCCGCCGCCGCGATTTGCATCGGATCTCCCAGCGCCGCCACACAGTGGAGCGGAGAACTCAAGTCCGGTGCTTGGCTTAAACCCTCCTGAACTAAGCGCCATTTTTGGTCGTGGTTGCATTGGGGATGACTACTATTGACTTTCTGCTGGGCGTCGATCCCTAGGGCGGTCAGTAAAGCCAAAGCCGTCGCGGTGCCGCCGACGACGCATTCGCTCAGGATCAGGTAACTGTCGGGCTGGGCTAGGCGCTCTCCCCAGATCAAACCCTGATTCCATAACTGTTTAACAATGTCCAAAGGTAGAGCTTGACCCGTGGACAGACAGTCCGCCGGTTTTCCCCCCAGATCGATGGCGGGAACGTTCGGCGCTTCCGGTAGCCCGGTATTAAATAACGTGACGGGAATCTCTAAGGCTTGGACTAAAGCCCGGGCGATGACCGCAGGGGAGACCCCAGAAATTAAAGGCGGTAGGGGATAGCGGGGGTTCGGTTGGGGGCCGTTGATTAAAAACTCCGCGTCCGCCAGCGCCGTATAGCGCCGGTCTTGAGGGGTTTTGCCCGCGGCGGAGACGCCTTCGATTAAACCCGTGGTCGTAAAGCCGAGGAGACAACAAAAATGGGGCCGGCGCCGATGGTAACGCTCTAACCAAGCCTCGCCGCCGGGGGTCTGAGTATAAACTGTCACGCCCTGCTTGAGCATTGCTTCAATTCCCGCCCTATACTACGGTTTAAGTTTATTCTCCCCCGCCTTGCCATGACCGCCCTGATCGACTACGCCAAGGTTCCCAATTTACCGGCCGTCTGGGCCCTCGTCGGCGCTCGTTACCCGGACTTAACGGCGCTTCAGGATCCCCACAGTCAGCCGCCGGTGGAGTGGAGTTACGGTCAACTCTGGCAAAACTTTCAACATTTTGCCGGGGGACTGAGAAGTTTAGGCTTAGAAACCGACGAAAAAATCGCCCTTTTCGCGGACAACAGCCCCCGCTGGCTCGTGGCGGATCAAGGCTCCATGCTAGCCGGCGCCGTCAATGTGGTGCGCTCGGCCCAGGCGGAGCGGGAGGAACTAAGGTATATCCTCCAAGATAGCGAGAGCGCCGCCTTGATGGTTCAGGATCAGAAAACCTTAAGCAAGCTGGCTCTCAATCCTCAGGAGTTTCCCCTAAAATTCATTATTTTCCTGAGCGACGAGGCGCCGAACCCTGAGTTGCCTTACCCTCAATATTCCTATGGAGAAATCCTAGAGCGGGGACAAAGCCAACCCGTCGGAGCTTCTCCCCATACCGAAGACTCCCTAGCGACTTTAATCTATACCTCCGGCACCACCGGGCAACCCAAGGGCGTGATGCTCAGCCACGGCAATCTTCTCCATCAGGTGCGGGAGTTAAAAAGCATCATTCAACCCCAGCCGGGGGATAAAGTCCTCAGTATTTTGCCCTCCTGGCACTCCTACGAGCGCAGCGCCGAATATTTCCTCCTTTCCCAGGCCTGCGTCCAGATTTACACCAGTATCCGCACCTTTAAAAACGACCTGAAAAAATTCCAACCCCGCCACATGGTGGGGGTGCCCCGGCTCTGGGAATCTCTCTACGAAGGGGTGCAGAAACAGTTCCGGGACTCCTCCCCGACCCAGCAAAAACTGATCCGCTTTTTCTTTAACCTTTCAGAAACCTATATTCTCAACCGCCGTATCGCCGAAAATTTAAGCCTCAACCACCTCCACGCCTCTCCCCTGACTCGCCTCGGCGCTCGCCTGAAAGCCCTGCTGTTAACGCCCCTACATCTTCTCGGAGATAAACTGGTCTATCAAAAAGTCCGGGCCGCCACCGGGGGTCAGGTGCGAAACTTCATCAGCGGCGGCGGTTCCCTCGCTCGGCATTTAGACGACTTTTACGAAATTGTTAATATTCCTGTTTTAGTCGGCTACGGTCTCACGGAAACGGCGCCGGTCACCAACGCCAGAACCTTAAGCCACAATCTCCGCTACTCCTCCGGCAAAGCCCTACCCCAAACGGAAATTCGCATCGTTGACCCGGAAACCCGTCAACCCCTCCCCCCGGAAAGCCAAGGCTTAGTCCTCATCCGCGGCGCCCAAGTTATGCGAGGCTATTACCGGAAACCGGAGGCTACCGCCAAGGCCATTGACCCGGAGGGCTGGTTTGATAGCGGCGATCTAGGTTGGTTGACCCCGGCGGGAGATTTGATCCTCACGGGCCGGGCTAAGGACACTATTGTCTTAAGCAACGGCGAAAACATCGAACCCCAGCCCATCGAGGACGCCTGTTTACGGAGTCCCTATATTGAACAAATTATGCTGGTGGGGCAGGATCAAAAAGCTCTCGGCGCTCTGATTGTGCCCAACCTAGAGGCGCTGACCAAATGGGCCGAGGCCCAAGGGTTAACCCTCGCTTTCCCGGCGCCGGAGACGCCTTTAGGGGGTTTAGAAAAGACGGCGCTGTATCATCCCGAAGTGACGGCGCTGTTGCGGACAGAATTAAATCGGGAGGTGAAAAATCGTCCCGGTTATCGGGCGGACGACCAAATCAAGGGTTTCCGCTTTATTCTAGAACCCTTTTCCCTAGAGAATGGTTTGATGACCCAAACATTGAAAATTAAGCGCCCAGTGGTGACGGCTCGTTATCAAGCCTTAATCGACAGTTTGTTTACAGGGTCTTAACCCATATTCTTACCATGTCTGACTCGCTCCACTACCAAAATGATTATTTCGTCGTCCTCGAAGCGGATCAGGCGGAACAAATCCTCAGCGCCGAAGAGTTGAGCGCTAAATTAAATCAGGTCTTACAAGACTATAACCCTGACTTACCTAAAACCGTAACGGCGCTGGGCACAAGGGCGGAGCAGGCGCTTCATCTGCGGGATAATTACTGCGAACTGGATCTGGAGGAGGGTCATTATTTGCAATGGTACGCCGTCCGGTTAGAAAAATAAAATAATGGGGCTGGCGCTCGGGGAGCCGGGGAGCCGATTGGCCAAATCCCTTACTGGATAAAGTTTCCTCCCTGACCGAGCGCGTCTCTTACTTGCCGCCCCTAGAGCGTATGATAGGGGCAATCTCTCACCCCAAGGACCCCGGACTTTATGCCCGCTCTCCTTTCGGCGCTACCCAGTAATCCTCTTTTCACCTTCACCCTGCTCTTGCTGGTGATCCTGACCCTGCCGCCCCTGTTCGAGCGCCTACGCTTGCCGGGGCTGGTGGGCTTGCTGTTTGCCGGGGTGGTTTTAGGGAGAAACGGCTTTCAGTGGTTAGATCCCGACTCGGAAAGTATTGGTTTACTGTCAGATATCGGCAAAATTTATCTGATGTTTGTGGCGGGGTTGGAAATCGACCTAGTGGAGTTTAAGCGCACCCGCAACCGTTCCCTCAGTTTTGGACTCTCCACCTTTTTAGTGCCCATGATGGTGGGAACGGGAGTGGGCCGATTATTTAATTTTGGCTGGAATCCCTCGATTTTAATCGGCTCCCTCATGGCCTCCCATACCCTGTTGGCTTATCCCATCGTCCAGCGTCTAGGGGTGGTGAAACGGGAAGCGGTGATGATTACCGTGGGGGCGACGATTTTTACCGATATCGCCGCTCTTTTAGTGCTCGCGGTTTGTTTAGCCATCCACGCCGGTAATTTTTCCGCCGGAACCTTAATTTTGCAACTGACGGCGCTGGCGGTTTATAGTTTTGTGGTTTTAGTCGGGTTTGACTGGGCCGGAAAAGCCTATTTTCGTCGCACCGGAGACGAGCAGAGCAATCAATTTTTGTTTGTTCTGCTAGCGGTCTTTTTAGCGGCGGTGGGCGCCCAAATTATTAACGTTGAACAAATTGTCGGGGCTTTTCTAGCGGGCTTGGCGGTCAACGACGCGGTGGGTAACGGCCCGGTAAAAGAAAAGATTGAGTTTCTAGGGAGTACGCTCTTTATTCCCTTCTTTTTTGTGGGCATGGGCTTGCTCTTGGATGTGCCCGCCTTCATCGAAACGATCCGCTTTAATTTCCCCCTCATGGCGGCCATTGTCTTGGGGTTAATCGGCGCTAAATTTTTGGCGGCGTTTATTGTGCAAAAGATTTTCCGCTATAGCTGGGTCGAAGGAATGGTGATGGGTTCCCTCTCCCTCCCCCAAGTGGCGGCGACCCTCGCGGCGGCGGTGGCGGCCTACGAAGCCATTAACGGCGCCGGAGAGCGCCTGATTAACGTCAATGTGTTAAATAGCGTCATTGTTTTAATGCTGGTGACCTCTATTTTAGGCCCCCTACTGACGGCTAAATTCGCGCCGAAATTGCCCCTGCCGAAAACCTTTTTGGAGCCGGAGGAAAGCGCTCCGGAGCTGGGTCTGGAACCGCTTCCCAATCTCTTTACCATTCTCTTGCCCCTCGCTAATCCCCATACGCTGGAAAACTTGCTGGAGATGGCGGCGCTGTTGGCTCGGGACAAAGGGGGCGGTTTAGTGCCCCTCGCCATCGCTCCGGCCCACGTTCACATGGACGATCCGCAGTTGACGGAAAATTTAGAGCAAAAACAACGCCTGTTGGAACAGTCCGTGATCCTAGCCCAAAAATATCGAGTCGCCACCAATCCTCTTTTGCGCATTGACGACGATGTGGCGCTGGGCATTAGCCGAGCGGCGAAGGAAAATAACGCTAACCTCATTATTCTCGGTTGGAGCGAGAAAAGCGCCGGTCTAAGGGCGCGGCTGTTTGGCAGTTTGATTGACAGCGTCTTTTGGTCGGCCCATTGCCCCGTGGCGGTGATGCGACTGTTGGATCGGCCCCAAAATTTCCGCCGGATTTTACTGCCCCTGAAAAACCTTTCTCCCCAAAGCCTGCAAACCTTCCACTTTACCCAACTCATTGGCGGCGCGAATCAGGCTCAAATTACTATTCTCCACGTCTGCGACCGCCAAACGCCGCCAGAGCAACTGGCGGCCTTTAAGGCCGACCTGGGGGAACTATTGGCTCAAAGCCCCCTCCACACGCCCTATCAGGTGAAAGTGGTTAACCACGAAAACGCCGCTAAGGTGATTGTCCGAGTCTCCAGCGCCTTTGATTTGGTGGTGTTGCGCTCCTTCCGGCGCCGAACCGCGGGGGGCGTGGCGGTAAGCGAAATCACGGATCAGGTGATTCATAATCTGGACTCCTCCTTGGTGCTCTTTGGGGAACCCCATTCTTAAGTTCGGTTTTACCCCACTTGGCAAGGCTACCGTGTACACACAGGTTGAACTTAGACTAAGATAGTCTTTTGAAAGCAATAGTCCTTATGGATAACTCAATTATCATTCACGCTGAACAAACTCATAGTGGGAATCTTTACAATGGTACAATCCCCGGTAAAATCCTTGAGTCTTAGGGAATTTCTCGTTTTACCAGAGACGAAACCGGCAACGGAATATTTAGACGGACAACTACAGCAAAAACCTATGCCCCAAGGCGAACACAGCACCATTCAAGGGGAATTAATTATGGGCATTAACGCAGTTACCAAAAGGGCAAAAATTGCTCGGGCTTATCCCGAACTGCGCTGTACTTTTGGCGGATCATCAATTGTGCCGGATGTGGCCGTGTTTCGGTGGGAAAATATTCCCCGTAATGCTGATGGAAGCGTTGCCAATGCCTTTAACCTGGCTCCAGATTGGGTGATTGAAATTTTGTCCCCGGATCAGAGTCAAACTAAGGTAACCGCCAACATTTTGCGTTGTCTGGGTCATGGTTGCCCCTTGGGGTGGCTAATTGACCCCAAAGACCGCTCAGTTCTCGTCTTTTTCGGTGATCGTCCACCCGCCATCTTTTCGGAATCATCCCAGGAGTACCTCCCTGTGCCAGATTTTGCAGCCAGTTTTGAACTCTCTGTCCAGGCATTATTTTCTTGGTTATGGGAGTAGGGTGTTATTGAAGGAGGATGGGTTCTCTGACTCCAAAAAAAAGTCCCCCTTACAAAAGGGGATTGTTCTACTGGACTCCACTGAGCCTGTCGAAGTGAGCAACGCCGAACATCTTTTAGGAGCGAGGGGGCATAAAACTAAATTCAACTTTCGCATCCCAGCTTTTACCCCGGCGCCGGAGTTGGATCTCCCTCACAAACTCCCGCAAATAAAAACGACGCTCTAATTCCGAAAGGTCAAGCCAAAATTGGGGCAGACTCAGCGCCGGCGCTAGACGGGTTAATTCCCCTGGGGGCAATCGGTCAAGGCGTTGGCGCAGTTGGGCCAATTCCTGTTGGAGGGTATAGCGCCGGAGGGCTAGAGTGTCGGCGTCTAAAATACCGCTTTCTAACAGTTGGGGCAGTTGAGTTAACAGGGTTTGGCGCCGGTCCATCTCCCCTTCCAGTTGGCTTTTCAGCGCCGTCAGGTTAGCGGCGGGGGATTGGGCCGCGGCCTGGGGCAGTTGAGCGCAAATTTGAGCGATGACTGCCTCCAAAACGGCGTCGTAGTTGAGGGCCGCGCATTTGGGCGCCTGGGGACAGGTCTGGGGACGGAGATAAAGATAAGGGCGGGGTTTCTTCAGGGCGTTGACGACCCAGAGGCTTTGACAGAGAGGGCAATGAACCAGACCGGCTAACGCCCTTGGGGCGCTGGCGCTGCGGGGGGGTCGAGAGCGGTTTTGCCCCAAAAGCCGGTCAATTTGAGCGCCGTCTTCCCGAGACAAAATGGGGTTATGAGTATTGGGGATAATAATCTTGTTTTGATAAAGCAGATCCCCCCGATAGACGGGGTGGGTGAGCCAGCGCCGAGCGGTAGTCAGGGAGATTTTTTTACCGTAGTTTTGGGCCAAGTAGCGGACGGCGCCTCGTAGCGAGCCAAGGCGGAGAAACTGCTCGCAGAAGGTTTTCACCAAGGGCGCCGCGCTCCGGTCTAACACGTAGCGTTCCGGGGTTTTCCGATAACCGTAGGGCGCTTTCCCCGGCGGCGGTAGTCCCTGACGGCGCTTGCGGGCGTGGCCCCGCCGGAGACGCCGACTCTGTTGGTTGTCCTGAAGCTGTTCTAACTCAGACCAGGTTAAACCCGGCGCTAGATCCGCCAGACTTTTGTCCTCGGCTAAGCATTTTCCCCGAACGCCCAAGGCCTGTAACTGGCTCAAACGAGCGCCGATTTCCTCCGGAGAGTCCCCCAGGTCCCCTAAACTCGACAGCCAAAGAAACGCGTCCGGTCGCGCTTGCAAATCCGCCAACAGTCGGGCCCATTCCGCCCGGCCGCCAAAATCGAGGTAAACCGCCTCCGCGTCCGCCGTCGCGACCGACGGCGCCGGGTCTAGCAGGGGGTCTTGATAGTGGTAAATGACGACGCCCATTCCGAAGCGATTTTTCCCTAGAAAGCCTTCCCGGCTATGTTATCTTTGTCAAGACCCTGGGAGCTTGAATAGTCCTTTCCCAACCCCTGAGTTTAGCCCGATTTTAGCTATGGATTATCCTCTCAAACTCGACAACGCTCCCAGTTGGAAGCAAGTGTTCACCCCCGTCAATGTCTCGATTCTCTCGTCGGTGGGTCTCCACGCGTTTATCTTGGGGTTGGCTCTGCCCAATTTACCGTTTTGGGAAAGGACGGTCTCGGAACTGGATACGCCCCCCATCGACGCCGTGGGGGTGATTGAACTGACGGAAGCGGAGCGCAGTCGTCTGCCGGAACCGGCGCCGCTCCCGGATCCCTCCGCTTTTTTCTCCGGCGCTCCCAGCCCGACGGGAACCCCGAACCCGGCCTTGCCGGCGCCGCCCAACGCCCCATTGCCCAATACGCCGCCTCTGCCGCCTTCCGCCTCGACCCTGCCGTCTCTGCCCAGCTTGCCGTCCTATCCTCCTAATTTGCCGCCCCTCAGCAGTTACGGCACCCTCCGCAATTTTCCCATCGTTAATCCCCCTCTCCCGTCCCTCCCGGCGCTCCGCTCTAGTCGCTCCCTGCCGCCGAGATTACCCGGCCCCCCCGGCGCCGCGCCGGCGCCCTACCAAGAGACGCCGACCCCGCCGGGACTCCGTCCCCAGTTTGGAACCCTGCCGCCCCCTAGGGGCACGGACTTCATCACCCGAGCGCCCCGACTCCCCTTAGACAACGGCGCGGTTCCCGCCCTACCGGAACCCCAGATGGAGGACTACGGCATCGACACGCCCCTGGCCACCGCTCGGGATAATGATTTAACCTGGCAAGCCAAGCGGGGCGTCGCGATTAAAGAGCGGATCTCTTTAACGGGGCCCTATCCGCCCATCGCCTGCCGCAACCGCACCTCCGCCACCGTGGTCTTTAACGCCGACGGTCAGGGCAACACCGATCTGATCAGCGCCTCCCGTTACCCGATTTTTAACCAGTTAGCCCGTCAAGTGGTCGCCGGTCGCAGTTTTTCTGAGCCGACCCAGGTGAGCGTTAACTTTAACTACGACCCCCAAATTTGCGGCGCCACCGGCGCGCCCGCGGTTGCGCCTCCAACGGCGCCGGCAACCCCGGAAAATCGGGAAACTCCGACGGCGCCCCCCCAAGGAGAAACTCCCATGACCTCTCCGCGACAACCCGCCCAACCGGAAGCGCCGAGCCGGCCAGAAACGGCGCCGGCTCCCGAACGGGCCCCTGTTCAGGAATCGGAGACTCCGCCGACCCGTCTGCCCCAACCCCAGGCGACCCCGCCGGAGAATCAGGCTCCAGCGACGCCCCAACCCTCCGCCCCCGAACCCCCTCAAGCTCAACCCGCCCCCGAGGCCCAGCCCCAACCGGAGACGCCCCGACCCCAGACGACCCCGGCGGAGGAACCCTCCCCCGCCCCGACGCCCCGAGTCCCCTTCGGCGCCGAGTCCAAACAAGACCAACTGTTACGTCAACAACGGCGCTCGGCTCCCCAACCCGTCCCCCTCAGCTCGCCGGCTCCCAGTAAAAACCCGGCTCCGGCGGAATAGCGGAGTCGTCGCTCCTATCCCATGACAAAGGGCGAAAGACGCCAAGGGCGCTCGGCGCCGGGATAGGCCAAAGCCCAGGGCGCGTCTAACTCCAAATATCCCCGAACTAATTGCCAGGGCGGTTCCGGGGGTAAGCCGACAAAGCTCCCCCGCTGTAGATCCACCTCTACCGAAGCTAAACCGGCGCTCAGTCCTTCTCCCGTGGCTTTAAGGTAAGCTTCCTTGGCGGTCCAGTACTCTAAAAACCGGCGCTCTCTTTCCGCCGGCGCCGCTTGAGCTAGGGTCTGATATTCTCTCGGGGAAAAAAAGCGCCGAGCGAGGGCTAGAACATCGGTCAACGGGCGACGGACTTCCAAATCTACCCCGAGGGGAATTCCTTGGGCGAGCGCCGCTAAGCCCCAAGCTCCGCTGTGGGACAGGTTAAATTGCAGGTTTTCTCCATGGCGCCGGGGATCGAGGTAGGGTTTGCCTCGCTCCGTCCGTTGGTAGCGAATGTCCCCGGGGTCGCAACGAAGCGCCGCCGCTAGGATTAAGCGCAAACTGGCTCGGGTGGCGACGGCCCGCTTCCGATCCTCTGGCCGTCGCAGGGTCTTAACTTGAGCTTCTTCCTCAGGCGTCAACAGGCGCTCGCAATCCTCGATCTGCTTAGGATCGAGGTCAAGAGGAAACCGCCAGAGCGCAATCTGGTTTTGCCGGTCCGGCGCTTCTGGTTCCCCCTTAGGTATTGCCGACATTCCGTAGGATTGAGACATTGCTCATAACTCCCCCGGATTCAAAGGAATCATGGCCCAAGTCACATACGTCCCGATGGGACTCCAAAGAAGATAAGGAACCAGAAAACCGACCGCCGTCGGCGCCGTCGGCCAGAGCGCCAGAGCCAGCGCCAAACCGATAAAAAAGCCCGTTAAACCAATGATGACGCCCACCCGCAGACTTCTCAGTTTGCACATCAGCGGAGTGTAGGCCATTACGACCATTTCCAAGAGAGCATAGGCCGCCATCCAGCCCCAGGGATTGGGTTGGGTCGCCTCCCAGGCTAAAGTGGCGGAAATAGCGCCGCAGATAAAAATAGAAATCCAGATCCAGGGAATCGCGCCTTCAAACGTCAGCCAGGGAGGACGACGCAGGCGATTAAACCAGCCAATGTCCCTAGGGGAAAGACGATTGAGGGCGAAGGCTAGGGCGAAGGTAGAAAGACCAATACCTAGCCAAGCGGGGAAAAGCATAGGCAGACGCTGGGAATGTCAGGGATTGCAGTTACCAGATTACAGGGGAAAACCGGCGCTCCGACCCTTCGGGAACCGAGAATCCCCGGCGCCGAAGAGTCCCGGCCCAATCCAGATCCTCTACTGATCTCCCAGACAAATCCCCAGCGCCTTGGCGGTTTTGACAAAACTGCCCTCCAGATCCACCGTTTGATAAGTTTGAATGGCTTCGGCGATGGGCACATGGATCACTTGCCGATTCCGCCAGGCCACCATCTGGTCGTATTTTTCCTGGGCGATCAGATCCACCGCCGCCACCCCGAACATAGTGCCTAACAGACGGTCAAAGGGGGAGGGAATGCCCCCTCGTTGGATATGCCCTAAAACGGTAACCCGAGTTTCCGCTCCGGTGTGTTGGGCGATTTCCTCGGCGATATACTTACCGATACCGCCGTAGCGGTCTTCTCCCTGTTGGCTGAGGGTGACGGATTCGCCTTGTTGAGTGCGGACGGCTTCGGACACCATGACCAGACAGAAATGTTTGCCCCGAGCTTGGCGCCGACGGATGGTGTCGCAGATGACGTCAATATGATAGGGAATTTCTGGAATCAGGATAATATCGGCGCCGCCGGCGATGCCCGCCGCTAGGGCGATGTGGCCGGCGTCCCGTCCCATCACCTCCAGCACCATCACCCGGTTATGACTGGCGGCGGTGAAGTGGAGCCGGTCTAGAGCCTCCGTGGCGATGTTCATCGCCGTGTCGAAGCCGATGGAGAGTTCCGTGGCTCCCACGTCGTTGTCGATGGTTTTGGGAATGCCCACCAGGTTAATGCCCCCCTGTTGGCAGATTTTGCGTAAAATGGCCAGACTGCCGTCCCCGCCGATGCCGATGAGAGCGTCCAGGTTTAAGGAGCGATAGCCGGCGATGATTTCTTCGGTGCGGTCTTTGACGGAGCCGTCGGGCATGGGAAAGGCGAAGGGGTTGCCCTTATTGGTGGTGCCTAGAACCGTTCCCCCCATCACCAGGAGAGAATCCACATTACCTAGATCAAAGGTAATTGTCTTGGGGGGGGCGCTCATCAGCCCCTGGGTGGCTTCCCGAATGCCCACAACCTCCCAACCGTAGGTGCCGACAGCGTGGCGAACCGCGGCTCGAATGACGGCGTTTAAACCGGCGCAGTCCCCGCCGCTGGTGAGAATGCCAATACGCTTTTGGGTTCCCATGGGTTTACAATCTCCTCTCCGCTTTAAATCCCTCCCATAGTAGGGGAGGTTGCCCAGTTGAAAAGCGCCGAGACGAACCCTAACTATTTTTATTTGTTGACATGACCGTTATGAACTCCCCCTGGCTGACCCTTGGCGCGATCGTGGCTCCCCTCGGTATTCGCGGCGAAGTGAAAGTCTTGTCTCAGTCGGATTTCCCCGAGCGTTTTCTCCACCCGGGCCCCCGCTGGCTCCAGTCTCCCCGGGGGGGAGAGCCTCAACCGGTGACCCTGCAAAAAGGGCGACCTGTGCCGGGGAAAAATCTCTACATTCTCCAACTGACGGAAGTGACGAACCGCTCCCAGGCGGAGGCGCTAGTCAACTACGTTCTGGTGATCCCCCAAGCGGAACGAGAAGACCGCCGTTATGGGCGGGCCCCCCTGGGGCCGGACGAGTACCACGCGGCGGATTTAATCGATCTGCCGGTCTATCTCCAAGAGACCGGCGCTTTGTTGGGGCGAGTGGAGGACATCTACGAAGCGGGTCACGATTTACTGGTGGTCAGCGCCGGGGAAAAGCGTCATCTGATTCCCTTTGTCAAGGCGGTGGTGCCGGTGGTGGATTTAAGGGCGGGACGGATTGAAATCGACCCGCCCTCTGGGTTGTTGGAGTTATAGGAGGCGGCTCTGGGCGCTGGCCCTAGGAAAATAAACCCCGAATTGAGCGGTTCCCGGAGCAACCAACGGCGCCGTTAGGGCGCAATCCGAGGATCTCGACTGGGAGAATTGAGCCAGCCCCGCAGGCTGTACAGCGCCGCGCCGAGGGGCAATTGCCATACCAAAACAAAGGGCCAAGCCGCCATACGGCCCTCGCCAATCGGCAAGCCGCTATAGGCGAGCCATTGCAAGGCAAGAATGAATGTGGGGAAAAAGGCGAGGATCTAAGAATTATTAGCCAACTAGCGATGCGGGGCTTTACTCCACTCCAAAAAGTAGGAATAGACAATTTCTCCTAACTTTCCATGACCGGCTTTGTTAATGTGAGTATTATCTCTTTCAAAATAAGCGCGTTGGCCGAGTTGACTTTGAGTTTCAATAAATGAGATTTCCTCTGGGAACTTAAAGTGACTTAAAAACTTAGCTAAAATCAAGGTATTCCTTGGAGGATAAGAAGAAGGAAACACGGGCATAATCACGAAAAGTTTTATATTATTTTGTTCACAGATTTTATAAATATCATTAATAATTATAGCCATAGTCTGTTCAGCTAAAGTCGGTAAATTAAAAAAATGCCCCAGTCGGTACAATCCTGGAAATCTTAGTTTTCCGACTCTCCCTAGCTCTTTGATTAGAGGAGGTGAAAATGGGATTTTTTTTGAGGTTAATAGTGGATTAATACGAAACTGATTCTTGCAAACGTCAAAAGGAACGCACAAATTGAGATAGAGATAAGGGCGTAATTGAAAGAAAATACAATCTACCCCTTTGTTTGCCATTACTTCTACCTTATCAACAATCTCTAATCTTGTAACATTGATATCATAGAAACCATATAGAGCGGAAAAACGACCATAGGCTTCTAATATATAGTGGGGCTTTAGATTTAAGTTATCCTTAATTTTTTTGCGAAGAATTTGATGATAAATTAAGCTTTTTGGAATAGTATTCCAACCAGAACTAAGACATCCTCCTAAAAACCCAATTTTAACTTTATCATCCTTAAACATTTCAAATCTCCTTTAAAAAGTTTACTGCGCTTTTATATTCATGAGGCGAAATAAAGCGTCCTGCTTGCGTTAAGGCAAAGCTTCGATCGCTACCTAATCTACGGGAAGCTTCAAAACCATCAATAATTTCCTTGGCGCGGTTAACTTTTTCTTCCAGTGAAAGTTGATACTTTTTTAATGAGAAGTAGTCTGTATTAATATTCTCTTTGAGCAGGATGTTTGTTTGCCTTGTCCCCAGAGAACTCATAATGACGTTATTGAAAACTGAAAATCTTTTTTTTACGCCGCATAAAATTTCCTCAGAAAAGTAAGGAAAAATTGGAGCGCAGAACGCGAGATGATATGGGACTAAAGACGCCTGAAATGAATGGAGCAGATTCCAATAATCTTCATCATCGTACTCAAAAAAAGGAAATTGCCAGCAATCAAGAGCATAATCGAAATAGCCCCAGTATAGACTTTTCACGATGCCTTTCTGGATATAATCCCCTAATGATCTTAAAATTTCTTCCAAATTCTCAAATGCGGATTTAGTCTCGATCATAGGAATAACCTCAAAATCTTCACACCCCAAAAAACAACTAGAAACTATATCTACATGCTCTACAGACTCAATTTTAGGCAAGATAATTTTGGGCTTAAGGGTTTTATTATTTACCAGCTCTTGTAAAATGCTAATATCATCAAAAAAATATGGACTGTTTACCGCATTGATTCTAATCAGATTTTTGTGGTAAAGCGATTTGAAGACTTCAGATTCTGATAAAGATCTTAGCCCCGTTCTAGCCATCGCTTTTAATTTTATTGTTTTGGCTTCACTGAAGGGGTCACCGACGCTATCTTCTAAATCCAACACAATCTCTACATTGGAAATAGCGAAGTCTCTTACTAGTCTGGAATAAATTTTCCATTTACTTAAAGACAAATAGGTATGGAAAATCATTGGTAATCCCAATCTGTTAAGACAACGGAAAAGGTCGGTTTAAGCCTGCGTTTCGCCAGAATACAATAGTACATAGTTGTCTGTGGTAGAACCAATCAACTGAATACGCAAGGAGCAAGAACGAATTTTGAAGAAACCCTTATGAGAACGAGACCCTCCGCGGCAGATAATAACAAAGGCGCTCTCCAATGTCAAGGCGGAAAAGAGAGAAACTCCAGAGAGCCTCGAAAAACCAAGGTAAGAATATAGCAGTATTCTCTCGACTGAGGGACAATCCGATAGCTCAAACTTTTGATTCGAGCGCTGGGCGGAGTGATACGCTGAGCTTAGTTACCGAGTATCCCGAAGGGTCGAAGTAGGGGTTGGGGGGCGCGGGAATCATCCGTAAAAAAAAGCTCACATTTAAGCCAATGCTTGCTAACTAATATCTGCCAACCGGATCGCCGCCAGAATTTCATCGGCGCCTTGACGACGGAGTTGTTGGGCCAGTTCTTGACCGATGCTATCGGCGTCGGCGCAAGCGCCGCTGAGACTGTCTTTCAGAACCTGTTGACCGTCGAGACTCGCTACCAAGCCGGTCAAGGTTAATTGGTCTCCTTCAATGACCGTATTGACCCCGATGGGCACCTGACAACCGCCTTCCAGTTGTCGCAAAAAGGCCCGCTCCGCCAAACAACGGTCTCGGCTAGGGGCGTGCTCCAGGGTTTTTAGAAGTTCCAAAATCGTCTCGTCCCCGGCCCGACATTCAATACCGAGGGCGCCTTGACCCACGGCGTGGAGGGAAATTTCCGGGGGAATAATTTGGTGAATCCGCTCCCCAAAACCGAGGCGCCGGAGGCCGGCCACCGCGAGGATAATGCCGTCGTAGTCCCCGGCGTCCAACTTCGCCAAACGAGTGTTAACATTCCCCCGCACGTCTTTAAAGGTCAACTGGGAAAAATGGTGCCGCAGTTGGGCCAAGCGCCGAAGAGAAGAGGTGCCAATGACGCTTCCCGCGGGCAGGGAAGCCAAATCTTGGCCCAAATGTTTAGCGTTTAACACCAAAGCGTCCGCGGGATCGACCCGCTCCGTCACGCAACCCAGAATTAAGCCCTCCGGCAGGCGGGTGGGCAAGTCCTTGAGGGAATGGACGGCGAAATCCACCCGCCCCTCCAGCATGGCGTCTTCCAATTCCTGGGTAAACAGACCCTTATCGCCAATTTTAGCCAGCGCCACATCCAGGATTTTGTCCCCCTGAGTGTTCATGGTCTCCACCTCAAAGCGGCGCTCGGGGAACTGTCTCTGCAATTCTCCCTGCACCCAATGGGTCTGGACGAGAGCCAGTTGACTTTTGCGGGAACCAATGCGAACGGGGCGGTCAGGGGAGGAAACAGTCATGGCTAGGGCGAGAAAAAGGCGCTTCTGCCTAGCTTACCATTGCCATCGGCCCCTTTTAGCGGGAAAGGTTAACGGGAGTCCGTTGGGGGAGAACCTCCGCCTCCACGGGAGCGATCAAGGAGCGTCCGGTCATTTCCGGGGGTTGGGGCAGTTGCAGGATTTCTAAAATGGTGGGCGCCACGTCCGCCAGACAGCCCCCTTCCCGCAGTTTGACCGCGCCGCCGTGGCCGGGGATTTTACGCCCTTCCCCTTCAATGAGCAGAAAGGGCACCGGATTGGTGGTGTGGGCCGTCCAAGGGTTGCCGTCTTCGTCGCTCATGTATTCGGCGTTGCCGTGGTCGGCGGTAATTAAGACCGTTCCCCCTACCCGGGCGGCGCTGGTCGCCACTTGCCCAACGGCCTGATCCACCGCCTCAATGGCCTGGATAGCCGGTTCCAGCTTGCCGGTATGGCCCACCATGTCGGGGTTGGCGTAGTTCACCACAATAAAAGCGTATTTACGACTCGCCAGCGCCCGACAGACCGATTCCGTCACCTGCTCCGCCGACATCTTCGGCGCTAAATCGTAGGTGGCCACCATGGGGCTTTGGATCAACTCCCGGTCTTCGCCGGGGAAGGGCGCTTCTAGACCGCCGTTAAAGAAATAGGTGACGTGGGGGTATTTTTCCGTTTCGGCGGCGCGGAATTGAGCCAAACCGGCGTCGGCGATCACTTCCCCGAGGATATGGTCTAAATTTTGGGGCGGAAAAGCCACCTTCACCGGCAAGCGGGGGTCGTATTGGGTGAAGGTGACAAAATCCAGGGGTTGGATTAGGCGGCGCTCGAAACCGTCAAAGGTTGGCGTCAGGAAAGCGGAGCAGAGTTCCCGGGCCCGGTCAGGGCGGAAATTGAAGAAAATGACTCCGTCTCCGGCGTCCACGGCGCCGGGGGCGACGCGGGTGGGGGGAATAAACTCGTCGGTAATATCTTGGGCGTAATAATCTTGAATAACGTCTAAAACCGATTTGCCGATGCCTTCCCCGTCCTCCGTTAAAACCCGATAGGCCTTTTCCACCCGGTCCCAGCGCCGGTCCCGATCCATGGCGTAATAGCGCCCGCTGAGGGTGGCGATCCGGCCAATGCTTAACCGGTCTAGGTGGGCTTGGATTTTGGCCAGGGCGTTAACCCCTTCCGTCGTGTGGGTGTCCCGACCGTCGGTAATAGCGTGGACGCAGACATCCCCGAGTCCTTGGAGTTTCGCTAAATCTAAAAGACCCAAGAGATGGTCTAAGTGGGAATGGACGCCGCCCTCGGAACAAAGACCGATTAAATGCAGTTTCCCCCGGCGCTCCCGAACGCCCTGACAAAGGGCGACTAATTCCGGATTTTCAAACAGCGAGCCGTCTTCCACGGCGTCGCTAATGCGCACCAACTCCTGGGGCACCACCCGGCCGGCGCCGAGGTTCAAATGCCCGACTTCCGAGTTGCCCATCTGTCCTCTCGGCAGACCTACCTCCTTGCCGGAAGTGTTAATCAAAGTCTGGGGATAGGTCGCCAGCAGACTGTCCATCACCGGGGTTTTGGCTAAGGCGATGGCGTTGGCTCGGTCGTCGGGTCGGTAGCCCCAACCGTCTAGGATAACCAACACCACAGGAGAGACCGGCGCGTGTGCCATTGTTTTTTCCCCCATTACGATTGAGAGCCTGATTATGAACCTAGATAATAGCACTGAGCCTTCCCCCTGGCGCGATTTTACGGCGCCGTTCCCAGCGGGACGTGGCTCGGAAGGACAACTCCGAGTGGCCTAGGGCGAAACCCTGCTTAAAAATTTAGTTAAACAACCGAAACAAGACTTCGGCGCTGGTTATTCCTACTCAAACCTAAAATTTATCCGACAGTTTTATCTAGCCTTTCCGAAACTTTTAACAGAAGAAGAAATGGGCTACGCGCCGCGGGACCAATCGGTCGTCAGTCAAGCTCTGTCTAGTTTGAGTAATCCCAAAACCGTCTGACGACCAGGACAACTTCACCCCCATTTATCCTGATTGACCCGCGGCGATCCCGGTCAGCCCCAATTTAGCGTCTTGTCCTAGGGGACGCTAACGGCGGTGAGGAGATAGGGCCGAGGTATAGAGGCGACTCGCCAAATCCCCCCTCAAAGTCAATTTTTCTGTTTTTTTGTATATTAATGTTGATTTTTGTGAAGATTATCCCCTAAAGTTTAATTTTTATTTACGTTTATTTAAGAAAAGTAACCGACGGCGCTCGGCTCGGTTCGCTAGGATAGGGTTAAGTGAAAATCCCCAGACCAGACTGCTCAAAAGACGCCTCCTTTGGGGATTAGCGCCGCTTATCCTGCGATATATCCCCGGGGGGAATTATGGTCAGCGCCACATTGACGGATCTCCACGCTCAAGTTTTAGACAATTTGCCCATCCACGCCACCAGCGCCATTCAGTCCTACGGGGTGGTCTTGGCTTTGACGGAGCCGAATTTAACCCTCGCTCAGGTTAGTACCAACTGTCTGCATCTGCTGGGGCAATCGGCCCAGGAACTTCTGGGGCAACGCCTAGAAGACATTTTTGATACCTTCCAAATCGATCCCCTACGGGAGAAAATCAGCCGCGGAGATTTAGATTACGTTAATCCCACTAAGTTATGGGTCAGGTTAGCCGGAGACGACTACCGAGTCTTTGACGGGGTTTTCCACTACACGGCGGACGGCGTGTTAATCCTAGAACTGGAACCCACCGATAGCGTCGAAAATATTTCCTTTTTGAGTTTCTACCACCTGGCTAAGGTCTCCATCCACAAACTGCGGGCCCGGGGCAGTCTGGTGGACTTCTGCCAGACCATCGTGGAGGAGGTGCAAAAATTGACGGGGTTTGACCGGGTGATGTTGTACCGTTTTGACGAGAATAACCACGGCGACGTCATCGCCGAGTGCAAGCGCCCGGATTTGGAACCCTTTTTGGGTCTCCGTTACCCGGAATCCGATATTCCCCAACCGGCCCGGCGCTTGTTTATTCAAAACCCGATTCGGATTATCCCGGATGTGACGGCGGTTCCCTCCCAGTTATACCCCAGCCAAAATCCCTTAACGGAGCAATCCCTGGATTTAACCCTCTCCATTCTCCGTAGCCCTTCTCCCTGTCATTTGGAGTATCTGGTCAATATGGGGGTGGGCGCCTCCTTAACCATTTCTTTGATCAAAGACGGCGCCCTCTGGGGGCTGATCGCCTGTCACCACCTGACGCCGAAACACATTCCCTACGAACTGCGCAAGGCCTGCGAATTTTTGGGACGGGTGGTCTTCGCCGATATTTCGGCGCGGGAAGATAGCGAGGACTACGATTACCGCATGGCGCTCAATGAAGTCCAGTTCCGACTGGTGGACGCCATGACCCTTGCGCCGGATTTCGCCAGCGGTTTGGCCGCCAATCCCGAGGATCTGTTAGCCTTAACCGGTTCCCAGGGCGCCGCGGTGGTGCTGGGGGAACGGGTCATTCTCTGCGGGCAAACCCCCCAGGAGGAACAGATTAAATACCTGGTGCAGTGGCTGAAAACCCAACCGCCCCGGGACGTCTTCTTTAGCCAATCATTGCCCCAACTCTACAGCGACTCCCTGAACTTTAAAGACGTCGCCAGCGGCGTCATGGCCATCGCCATCGCCCAACGCAATTACGTCCTCTGGTTCCGGCCGGAAGTCCTGCAAACGGTGAACTGGGGCGGCGATCCCAATCAAGCCTACTCGGCGGAACAGGTGGGGTCGGAAATTCGCCTCTCGCCCCGGAAATCTTTTGAACTCTGGAAAGAAACGGTGCGCCTCAATTCTCTCCCTTGGCAACCGGTGGAAGTCCGGGCGGCGCTGGAACTGAAAAAGGCGATTGTGAACCTGATTTTGCGGCAGGCGGACGAATTAGCCCAATTGGCGGAAGACCTCCAGCGCTCCAACGCCGATCTGAAAAAATTCGCCTACGTCGCCTCCCATGATTTACAAGAACCCCTCAATCAGGTGGCCAACTATGTGCAACTCTTGGAAATGCGCTACGGCGACCGCCTCGACGAAGACGCCAGCGAGTTTATTAACTTCGCGGTGGAGGGGGTGTCCCTAATGCAGACCCTCATCGACGACGTGCTGGCCTATTCTAAAGTGGACGTCCAAAACGCCGAGTTGGCGCTGACCGAGTCCCAAAAAGCGTTGGATCGGGCCTTGGCCAACCTCCGGCGCCGGGTCGAGGCCAACCAAGCCCAAATCACCGTCGATCCCCTACCCACGGTGCTGGCGGACGAAACCCAACTAATGCAGGTTTTCCAAAACCTGATCGGCAACGCCCTTAAATTCCGCCGGGAAGCGCCGCCGGAAATCCATATCGGCGCTGAGCGCCTAGAGGACGCCTGGCTCTTCTCGGTGCGGGACAACGGCGTCGGCATCGATCCCCAATTCTTTGACCGGATTTTCGTCATCTTCCAGCGCCTCCATACCCGGGATGAATACACCGGGACGGGCATGGGGCTGGCCATTTGTAAAAAAATCGTCGAAGGGCACCGGGGACAAATTTGGCTGGAATCCGAACCCGGCCAAGGTTCCACCTTCTTCTTTACCCTGCCTGTAGGAGGCCCCGAGCGTGAGCGTCGTCGAGTCTGAAGCGGAACTGACTAAGGTCATTTTATTGATCGAAGACAGCAAAGCCGACGCCCGGCTGGTGCAGGAAGTCCTCAAAACCAGTAACGTTCCCCACGAGTTGCAAATTGTGCGGGACGGGCTGGCGGCCATGGATTACCTGCGCCAGCAGGCGGAGTATGTGGAAGCCCCCCGTCCCCATCTGATTGTTCTGGATTTGAACTTGCCGAAAAAGGACGGGCGGGAGGTTTTGGCGGAAATTAAAAACGACCCCAACCTCAAGCGGATTCCGGTGGTGGTCCTCACCACCTCCCACCACGAGGAGGACATCACCACCAGTTACGAACTCCACGTCAACTGCTACATCACCAAGTCCCGCAATCTCAAGGATCTATTTAAACTGGTGCAGGGAATAGAATCCTTTTGGCTAGAAACCGTCACCCTGCCTCGTCTATGAGCATAATGGAGTAGGGCGTTTTTGCCTTCCCAGCAAGGAGAGCTAATGACCTCATTTATGGTTACTCCCCGTTTGTTAAAAATTCTCCTAGTTGAAGATAGCCTGGCGGAGGCCCGTCTCCTGCAAGAAATTTTGAAGGGGGCCACTTCCTATCACTTTAAATTCGCCCACCAGACCCGTTTAACGGCGGCGCTGGGCGCCTTAGAGCAAGAGCCTTTCGACCTGATTTTACTGGACCTGACCCTACCGGACAGCGCCGGTTTAGCCTCCCTGGAACCTCTGCTGAAAACCGTGCCCCAAATTCCCATTGTGGTCTTAACCCACCACCACGATGAGCGGTTGGCGTTGGAAGCGGTGCGTCGCGGCGCCCAGGATTACTTGGTTAAGCGGGATATTACCCTCGATATTTTACTGCGGGCCATTAATTACGCCATTGAACGGAAACAGGCGGCACTGAGTTTACTGCGCCTCAACGCGGATTTAAAGGAAAATGTGAGCCATCTCACGGAAGATATCCAGGCCCAGGCGGCAGAATTGGATAAAGTCAAAGCCCTGAACCAGATGAAGACGGAATTCGTCTCCATGCTCTCCCACGATTTTCGCAATCCCTTAAACACCATTTTGCTTTCCGCCGGTTTGCTGGAAGAAAGCGGCGACCGTCTCACCCCGGAACAGCAGGTGAATTATTTTCAGATGATCCGCAAGGCCATTAAAGATATGGATCAACTGTTGAGCGAGGTCTTGGTTTTGGGGCGCTCCGAGAGCGGCAAGTTGCAAGCCAGTTTGGGCCCCTTAAATTTAGTCGAATTTTGTTGGGAGTTGATTAATTCTTTACAAAGCGCCCAAAACGAAGAGCGCCAAATCCGACTGGTCACCCAGGGGAATGTGGACGTGGGACTATGGGACACAAATTTACTGCGCCATATTTTAGCCAATTTACTCAGCAACGCTCTCAAATATTCCGATCCCCCCAGTCCCGTCTTGTTAGAGCTGATCGGGGAGCCGGAACGGGTAATTTTTCAAATTACGGATCAGGGACGGGGCATTCCCCCGGAGGCCCTACCGGAGCTATTTAACCCCTTCTTCCGGGCGGATAACGTCGGCGCTGTCGGCGGCACCGGTTTGGGTTTAGCCATCGCTCAGCGGTGCGCCGAGATTCACGGCGGTCGGGTGACGGTGCACAGCCGGGTTAATCAGGGAACGACCTTTACCGTGACGCTCCCCGTTTGGGACGATAACACCGGCCTTTCGGAGTAGGAAGCGGGGTTACAGCAAGGGCGCGAGGCCGACCGCTTCAATAACCCAAAGCAGAAGGGTTAAGGCCAATAGCGCCGCGTACATCCACGGTTGGGCCAAGGGGCGGACGTCCGTTAAATCTAAGGCGGTTTGGGCTTGAATAATCTGGGTCAAACGGTTAAAACCGGCAATCCGCATGGGGAGCAAGTAGGCCCGATCCGCCTCCGTCGCGAGCAGATAATACACCAACCCGCCCTGACCGGTGCTCCGACATTTCAGCGCCGCGATTTGGCCCCAAGTTAATCGCCAGCTCCGACGGGCCAAAAACGGCGCCCAGGCGGGATACCTGACGCCAATCCCCTCTTCATCCACCTCCACCCTTTCCCCCAGGGCGGCGCCGAGGAGGAACAGTCCCCCGAGGAGGCCCAACCCAAGCCAGAGAGGGGAGACGGCGGCTCCGGTTTTCCAGGCTAAAAAGGGAAGCGGAACCGTAAGCGCCAAGTAGAGGTTAAATAAGGTCAGGCGAATTAGGGGCGAGAGGCGGAATGTTTGGGGAGCGGCGCTCGTCATGGGGTCGCTTAACCTAGTCGAGGTTGAACTGGTTGCCTCGTTTGTATTGTAAATAAGCCGCCACAAAGAGACCGGAAAGGGTGACGGGAATCAGGCCCAGGACAATGCCCAGTAACAAGGGTTCAATCACAGCGTTGCTCCTAAATAGGGATAATGATAGTTCAATATTAGGCTTGGACTATTTTGACACAATCCCGAACCGAGGGGCTAGACCACCCCGTCAGGCTAGGCCTGCCACCCCTCCACAGGAGGGGAATTTATCGCGGACTCGTCACTGATTAGGCTCTCCTTCAACGGACGCTATCCCTTGATTGGCTGTAAAGTAAGGCTTTTACCCCGCCCAGGCTAAAATAGACCCCGTGATTGTTTCGTATTTTTAAAGTAGGACTTGCGTTGCTATGGGCGCCATCCAAGCCATTCGGGGAACCCGCGATATTTTGCCCGGAGAGTCGGGTTATTGGCAATATTTAGAAAAAATCGCTCAGAATATCCTCAGTCAAGCCGGTTATCAAGAAATCCGCACCCCTATTTTTGAGCAAACGGCGCTGTTTGAGCGGGGGATCGGGGAAGGCACCGACGTGGTGGGCAAGGAAATGTATAGTTTCACGGACCGGGGCGAGCGCCCGGTGACCCTACGACCGGAGGGCACGGCGGGAGTGGCCCGAGCCTACATTGAGCGAGGACTCCAGTCCCAGGGCGGCCCGCAGAGGCTTTGGTATCAGGGCCCGATGTTTCGCTACGAGCGCCCCCAGGCGGGACGACAACGGCAGTTTCACCAAATCGGTTTAGAACTGCTGGGTTCCCCGGATCCGAGGGCGGACGGGGAGGCCATCGCCCTGGCGACCGCCATTCTCCAAGCCTTGGGGTTAACCCGTTTGACCTTGGCCTTAAATTCCGTGGGCGACGGCGAAGACCGTCAGGCTTACCGTCGGGCGCTGGTGGATTACTTAACCCCCCGCCGGGACAGCCTAGACCCCGACTCCCAGGCCCGATTAGCCCGCAATCCCCTGCGAATTTTGGACAGCAAAGACCCCAAGACCCAAGAAGTTGTCCGAGAAGCGCCGAGTATCTTAGATTACTTATCCCCCGAGTCCCGGCGCCATTTTGAGGGGGTGCAAACGCTGTTGACCGACCTCGGCATTGATTACCAAATTACCCCCGGTTTAGTGCGGGGTCTGGACTACTACACCCACACCGCCTTTGAAATTCAATCCGCGGATCTGGGCGCCCAGGCGACGGTTTGCGGCGGCGGCCGCTACGACGGTCTCATCGGCGCTCTGGGAGGGCCGTCTACCCCGGCGGTGGGTTGGGCCATGGGAATAGAGCGCCTGATTCTACTCCTCCAACAATCTCTGCCGGCGCCGGTTCAGGGCCCGGATTTTTACCTTGCTTCTCGGGGAGCGGCGGCGGAACGATTAGCGTTTAGCTTGGCTCAGAAACTACGGCGAGAAAATTTCCGGGTCGAGTTGGATCTGAGCGGCAGCGCCTTTAGCAAGCAACTGAAACGGGCGGACGCCCGCGGCGCCGCGGTTTGTTTAATTGTGGGGGAAGAGGAAGCCGCCGCGGAAACGGCGCGCTTGAAATGGTTGGCGACCCAAAGTCAAGAGAGCCTAAAATTGAGCGCGTTTTGGAGCCAACTGGAAGAGATTCGCCGTCGTCTAGAGGAAGCGAAAAAGAACTAGCGTTCGAGGCTTGAAAAACCGGCGTTTCTTATCTTCCCTTAACCAATCAGTAAATTTTCCTCGGGGTATTGAATCATAGTCGGCTTGGGATCGCCGACAATGGCCGCCATCAACAGAATCACGCCGACCCGTCCCGCGTACATCATGGCGATAATCACCACCTGGGAAAGGGGCGCCAAACTAGCGGTAATGCCCATGGACAAACCCACGGTTCCAAAAGCGGACACCGTTTCAAATAAAATCGGAATCGGGCCAATGTTTGACTCTAAGCGAAACTCGATAAAGGAAATTAAACTCGCGCCGATCAACACAGTGATAGCGGAGCCAAAGACCACGGCGATAGCCTTTAAAATGAGGGTGGGCGGGATGGTTCTTTTGTAGATAATCACCGTTTCTTTTCCCCGAAGCACCGCCCGAGTCGAGTTAATTAAAATACTCAGAGTCGTGGTTTTAATTCCCCCGCCGGTGCCGCTGGGACTCGCGCCGATAAACATCAAAATCATGGTGATCAAGAGGGAATTAATCTCTAATTTACCGTTGTCAATGGTATTAAAGCCCGCGGTGCGGGTGGTGACGGACTGGAACCAAGCCGCTAGGATCTTATCCTTGGCGCTGAACCCGTTCATGGTTTGGGGATTTTGCACTTCGATAAAGAGAAAGGTGATCGTTCCTAAAATTAGTAAACCGGCGGTCACTTTAAGAACAACTTTAAAATTGAGGGAAAATTGAAACGGACGACGGCGATTTCTGAGTTTGCCGGAGAGCCAAAAATAAAACTCGATAATGACTTGATAACCAATGCCGCCAAAAATAATTAGCCCGGTGATCGTCAGGTTAACGATTAAAGAATCGTAATAGCCCATTAAGTTATCTTTAAATAAACTAAAACCGGCGTTGTTAAAGGCGCTGACACTGTGAAAAATTCCTAACCATAACGCTTCGTCCAGATCGTATTTTTGCGCAAACTTATAGGTTAATAAAAAAGAGCCGGTTAACTCAAAGATTAGAGTCGTGGCGAAGATAGATTTCACCAACAGGCGGCTTCCCTGTAAAAAGGGACGGTCAAAGGATTCCTGAATGGCGAAGCGCTGTTGGAGGTCAAATTTGCGGCCGATGAGAAGCATTAAGAAAGTGGTGACGGTCATGTAGCCTAAGCCGCCCACCTGGACTAACAGCAGAAGGATTAACTCTCCCCAAAAAGAAAAATAAGTATTGGGATCAACTACGCTTAAGCCCGTGACGCAGACGGCCGAAGTGGAGGTGAACAGCGCCACCAAAAAACTGCCCCAGGTTCCCTCGGTCGTGGCGAAGGGCATCATCAGGAGTCCTGTGCCAAGGGCGATTACCAATAAAAAGCCGAGGCAAATGGTGCGAGAGATGGTCATCGTAGAGGCGAAGGCTCCGTTCTGATTGACTGACAAGGATTGTGCGCAGGGACACCGCCCTCCCCCCTCGACGTATCCAGCGCCGCTTGGGGGGAAGAGAGAGTAGAGCCTAGAAAAATGGGAGCGGTTACAGCTCGTACAACCAAGGATTCAGCGTCGTTTCCCAAGTCACCAGTTCCGCCTCGCTAAACCAAAGCGCGATTTCCCGTTGGGCGGTTTCAATGGCGTCGGAGCCGTGGATCAGGTTCCGGCCCACGGCCACGCCAAAATCTCCCCGGATGGTGCCCGGCGCCGCGGCGTGGGGATTGGTGGCGCCGATCATCTGACGGGAGGTGACGACGACGTTATCCCCTTCCCAAACCATGGCCACCACGGGGGAGGAGCAAATAAACTTGACCAAGCCCGGGAAAAAAGCCTTGTCCTTGAGGGAGTCGTAGTGTTTTTCCGCCAGTTCCTGGCTGACGCTCATCAGTTTCAGACCCGCCAGTTTAAAACCTTTGTTTTCAAAGCGCCGGATAATTTCGCCGACGAGATTTCTTTGGACGCCGTCGGGCTTGACCATAATAAAAGTGCGTTCCACGGAAGCCGTCTCCTCTTGCTAGGGGTAAAGGTAAGGACTTGGGTATTTTAGCCGAAACCTGAACCCCCGCTTCCCTGGATTAACTTTGGCTTAACTTTCCGCTAGGGACAAGGGGTTGGCGTCGCCCATCAACGCTTGCAAACGGCGCTGGAGATCTTCGGTCAAGGCTTTAGAGGCGCTCTTCGGGCGGGTCGGATCATAGTCCGCCGCCCGCAGGGGCGCGCCGATTTTAACGGTGACTCGACTGCGCCACCGGGCTTGGGGATCGCTGTATTGGAGGGCGACGGGGAGCACTTGAGTTCCGGCGCCGGGTTTTTTGGCTTCGGTTTCTAGCGCGATGCGGGCCACCCCCCGCTTGAGGGGATAGACCCGGCGGTCATGGTGGATGCCCCCCTCCGGGAAAATCACCAGCATTTCCTCCGCCAAGAGGAGAGTCACGCTGTAGCGCAGACTATGGGACTCCAGTCGGGTTAAATCCACGGGAAAGCCTCCCAAACGGCGCACCCACCAGCCTTGAAACCCCTGAATTTCCGTGGAAGTGACCATAAAACGCAAATCTCGCCCCGTCGCGCCCCGGCCCGCCGCTAAGGCTAAAAGGAGAGCGTCCCAACGGGAGCGATGGGTCGGCGCTAAAATGGCGGGGCCGGAGGTGGGTAAATGCTCCTGACCGATGATCTCAATGGAACTGAAATAGGCCGGCAGGATAACCCGACGCCCCAGGGGATAACAGAGCGCCATCAGCCAGGGAGACACCCGAGAATCAATCCCCTCTAGAGCCTGCGGCGCCGCAGTGGATAAGATCATATTAATTATTTTCAGAAAAAGCCGTTTTCTTTTTCTTTAGCCTAAAAGGTTTTCCGGTTTTCGCGACCCTTAGACTTGACAGTTTGGGGAGCGTCAGACCCGGCGCTCCACCGCTTGGGCCAGGGCGCCCACCACTCGGTCGGAGTAGGGCTTAATCAACCACCAAATCAGGGGAGAGAGCCAGCCCCGCAGGGTGACGGAGTAACAGAGATAGGTGCCCAGCAGAGTGGATTCCATTTGGTAGGTGATTTTTTGCTCCAACCCCGGAAAGCTCACGAGCCGCAAACTTAGCAACTGCCCGGGCCGGGCGTTTTCCACAAAGAGGCGAATGGGGATCGGGGTCAGGCGGGTGACGGCTTGGAAAATTAGCCCCGGTTTAGGCATCAGACCTAGAGGCAGATTGGTTTTGGCCAGTAACGGGTGCCAGGATAAATCCGCTAAATTAGCCAATTGCCCCCAAAGCCGGTCAATGGGCGCGGTGGTGACCAATCGGTAGGTGCGGGAACAGGAAAAGGCGCCGCGGGCTTTCCCCTGGGAAACTAAGCGCCCGATGGAGTCCTTCATGGTATTTTCGTTTCTTTTTTATACCCCTCTTCAGCATCCTAATCTAGATGGACTCGAATTGACCCCAGGCTTTAACATTAAGATACCTTTGTTGAGTTTTCTCCATTCTTAACCTAACGCCATAACTTAAAATCTATGACTGTTTCCCCTCCCCCCAGCGACGCCCAAGCCCGAGTCAGCCAACTCATGCGGGATCTGCAAGACGAAATTTGTCAGGGTTTGGCCCGACTCGACGGCGCCGGCGAGTTTCAGGAAGATAGCTGGGAGCGCCCGGAGGGGGGCGGCGGTCGTTCTCGGGTTTTACGGGAGGGAAAGTTGCTGGAGCAGGGGGGCGTTAATTTCTCCGAGGTTTGGGGTCAGGAGTTGCCGCCCTCGATTCTGAAACAGCGCCCGGAAGCGGCCGGTCACGGCTTTTACGCCACGGGAACCTCTATGGTGCTCCATCCCCGCAATCCCTACGTTCCTACCGTGCATCTGAATTATCGTTATTTTGAAGCGGGGCCCGTCTGGTGGTTTGGGGGCGGCGCCGATTTAACCCCCTACTATCCCTTCCGGGAAGACGCCCAGCATTTTCATCGCACCCTCAAAGGCGCTTGCGACCCGTCCCATCCAGAGTTTTACCCGGTCTTTAAGCGTTGGTGCGACGAGTATTTTTACCTGAAACACCGCCAGGAAACCCGGGGGATCGGCGGGATCTTCTTTGACTATCAGGACGGTCAGGCTCCCCTCTACCGGGGGCCGGAAAAAGATTCCCCCGCGGCTCAGTATAGCCAAGGGTTAGAGAACCCGATTTCTCTCGGTTGGGAAGACCTGTTTCAATTCGCCCAGAACTGCGGTCGGGCCTTCCTGCCCGCCTACGGCCCCATTGCGGAGAAACGACGGGCAATCCCCTACGGGGAAGAAGAGCGTCAATTTCAGCTCTACCGTCGGGGGCGCTATGTGGAATTTAACCTCGTCTATGACCGGGGCACCATTTTCGGTCTGCAAACCAACGGCCGCACCGAGTCTATTCTCATGTCCCTGCCCCCCCTCGTCCGTTGGCAGTACGGTTACCAGCCGGCGCCGGGAAGTCCTGAAGCCGAGCTAACGGAGATTTATCTCAAGCCCCAGGATTGGCTGGCGGGTTAACGAACCCTAAACCCCCACGGGGAGTAAAACCGATTCCTTCTGGGGAAAAAGAGCGCCGATGGGAGTCGGGGAACTCAACGCCGCGGCGGGTTTCGGCGCTTCGGCTCGTTCCGCCAAGGGATGGCTCAGACCCTTGCCGACGTCTTCTTCCTCTTCGTCCTCGTCGTCGTTAATACGGAGACGGTCGCAGGGGATCGTGTCGGAAAGAATGGCGCTGGCCATCATACCGGAGTGAATTTCTAGCAAGGCTTCGCTGTAGGCTTCAAAAACGAGGCGCTGGCCGGGAAAGACCACCCGCTCAAAATACCAATTGGCGATATTGGTAATCCGCGCGATTTGAATATGACTGGTCGCGTTGACGTAACAGCAGAGGAGGGCGTTACGAGCGCCGCCGGGCAGGGGATCTAAAATCTGAGCCATGGGAATAGGGGGGTCTTATCGGGGTTTCTGATGTTGTTTAAGCTAACACCGCCTGATCCCCGTTGGCTGTAAAGATCATTACAATCACTACTCCGTCCCCTGACGAACCCAATTTTCCTAGTCTCAGTCTAGGCTTCGCCGTATGTTAAGTTTGACGTCAAGCCGGATCGGTGAGGGCCAGTAGGGTGTTTTCCCACACCAACCGGGGTTGGACATAGGCCAAGAGCGCCTGACGGGTCTTTTCGAGGCGCCGGAGGAGCGGCGCCGAGCGCCGGCTTTGCCAGTAGGCGGCTTGCAGGTAATCCACCAGCCAGAGTTGTTGCTCGGCGTCTAAGTTGCCGTCGATCTGTTTGGCGAGGTTGAGCGCCGCCAGGGGATTGGGGATCGGTTGCAGGAGGCTCTGGCGGAGCGAGTCCGGTAGGGCTTGGAGGTGTTCCGCGGCCGTCAGGGCGATCCCCGGACTGCCCTGGGCGATAGTTAAAAGTTCTTCTTGCCGCAGAATATCCTGACGGCCGAGGCGCTGGAGCACCTGGGTTAAATCGGCGTCGCCGAGGCGGTAGAAGGGAATCCGTTGGCACCGGGAAACTAAAGTGGGCAGAAGGGCTTCGACGCTGGGCGCCAGCAGAATTAAGGTCGCCCGACCCGGCTCTTCTAAGGTTTTCAGGAGGGCGTTAGCGGCGCCTTCGTTCATCGTCTGGCTTTCCTGAATAATAATGACTCCCCGTTCCGATTCCAGGGGCGGACGGCTGAGAAATTGGTTGATCTCCCGAATCTGCTCAATGCGAATCAAGGGCGGCGCTCGGCGCTTGAGACCTTCTTTTTCCGCCTCCTGGGGGGAGAAGAGTTTACCCTGATGGAGATAACTAGGTTCCACCAGCAGTAAATCGGGGTGATTACCGGCGAAAAAGCGTTGCCGCAGTTGGGTTTGTTCCGCCGCCGTCAGGTTTCCCATCAGCAAGGATTCCGCAAAGGCCCGGGCCGCCAGAGATTTACCGACTCCTTCCGGCCCGGCGAAGAGGTAGGCCGGAGCGATTCGCCCCCGGGCTAGCGCCGCTTGCAGAAGTTCCACCGCTTGGGGTTGCCCCACTAGGGATTGAAAACGGTTCATGGTTAATCAGCGAACTGGAGCGGCGCTCTTAAGGGGAAGGGCTAAAGATCTCGCCCTTAGCGCCGCAGTTGGAAATAGAGCGCCCAAATGGCCATGGCCCGCAGGTAATGGCTAGCCCGGAAAGTTCCCACCGCGGTAATGGCCTCCGGGGTGCGGAATTGGAGGCCGTTCTCGTAGATTTGACGGACGACGGTTTCCGCCAGTCCCAGAGCCTCGGTTTTAAAACCCATTTGAGCCAGAAAGGCCGCTAAGCCAAAATTAATCCCCGTCCAGACTTCTAGGGGATGGGTGGCCTGGGGATTTTCGGGAGCGCCGTCGGGGAGAAGTCCATTGGCGGCGCCGAATTGACCGTCGGCGAATTTGAGAAAACAGGTGTCGTAGATTTTCTTTAACGCTTTTTGGGTAAACTCCGGCGCTACGACATCGGGTAAACCGAGGAGCCGGGCGTAAAATTGACCGCAGAGTTGATCCGCCATCACCACCTGGGAGCCGCTGGCGCTATCCAGACGGTAGTATTCTCCATTCCAGAGGGTATCGTGATAAACGGCCCGGGACTGGGCCAGCCAGGCTTGATACAGGGTCATTTTTTCCTCAATTTCCCCCGGATCTAAGCGTTTTTCCCGCAGTAAAATCCGGCCGATGGCCAGCGCCGCCTCCAGCGCCGCGATCCACAGTCCCCCGCAGTAGGCGCTGACGCCCTTCAGTTGCCAGTCGTCAAAGGTCTGGTCCGGCGCTCCGCTATTTTCGGGAATGCCGTCATTATCGAGGTCAAAAGCTTTGAGATAGGCCAAGGTATCGCCGATGGCGGGCCAACAGTCCGCCAAAAACTCCCCGTCCGGCGTCCCGGCGAAACGGTAATCCCGATAAACCTGGAGAACAAAATCGCTCCCCAAGTCTTTCCACAAATTACAGTCTTGGTAACTGGTGTAATTAGTCTGTTCCCAGGGATGCTCGTTGGGCGCGCCGAGGTCGTGGGGCGTCGCGCCCTTGGCTTTCCGAACGGCGCTAGCTTGGTTGTAACCGATGATTCGGGGGGTTAAATCCTCCTGGGAAATAGCTTTGGCGAAATCCAATAACACCGCTTTATCCAAACGGGGCCAGTGCGTCATCAAGCCAAAGGAGCCGTAGAGCCGGACGTCTAAACTTTCATACCAGCGATAATCCATACACTCGCAAACGCCAAACTGCCCCACCGGCGCGGTTTCCGTGGCCGCGGTCCAGAGGGCGCCGCCCTGGGTCAAAAGATAAAGCTCGTTAAAGAGCGCCATCTTGAGCCAATCCGCCAAATCCGGGTCGTTTAAAATCGGCTTTTGCCAATCCTGAATCTGCTCCCGCCAGACATCCCCGTGTTTCAGCGCCGTCCGGGCCATGGCCCAAACATTCTGGCCGTTGCGGCCGTAGAAATCCGTGTAGCGCCGATAATAGTTAACCCCTTCCGCAAACTCCGTCACCGGCAGATCCCACGCCAAAACCACGGGAATTTTCCGCACCCGTCCCGGTTTAATCGTAAAGCGAATGGCCATGGCGCCAGCGATCTGCTCCCCTGGCTCCGCGGGAGTTTCATCCTGATAATCTGGCAGAGAGCCGTTGCCGCTGAAAAAGTCCCAAATTTCGGCGCCGTCGCCCTGGGGATTCCAACGGCTATGGTAAAAGACTTCTAAGCTGGGGTTGGTAATACTGGCAATACACATTTGACCTTCCCCTTCCCGGACAGTTTCCCCCAGTTGGATGCGGTTAAAGAGACAGCCGACCCGATAGTGATCCTCAATCCACTGATTAAAATTGCCCGTGCTATCCCCCCAGCGGGGTTGATACTCATAGACGGGACTGCCGTCGTCCCGCACCTTCACCGCGGGGGATTTAATGGCGTTGGTAAACCAGCCGAGGGTGTTTTGCCAGGTAACTAAGAGACTTAGGGTTAAGGGCTTATCGGTGGGGTTAAAAAAAGTCCAGTCAAAGAGGGCGATGGGATAGCTAGTTTCTTGATAATTGTGTCCCCAAATGGGCGAAAATTGCTCGCAGGTGGCTTCGCTTTGAAAGACGCCCCGATAGTCGAACCAACTGCGGGGATAGAGCGCCGCGTAGGTTCCTTGACCCTGGGGATACCATTCCCAATTTCCCAGAGTTCCATCCTCTGGTTTTTCTGTACAGAGGGCGTAGGCTTGGGGCGTTTCCCCTTCCGCGTATTCGTAGAGGGCGAATTGGCAAGCCGGCAGGGATTTAAAAATGTGGTTGCCCCCGTCCAGATGCCATAAATTAAAATCCCCCCGAGGAGAACGGCCGACGCAACCGGCGCCGAATCCTCCCAACGGCGCTCCGTGCCAAGGGCCGTCGTCTAAATTGCTGGCGTAGCGCACCCGATAGGGGTTTTCCCAGCCCTGACCCAGGGGACGGCGCCAGGCGCTGGCGGGAATTTCGGGGCGTTGGAGCAAAAAAGCCATGAGGTCTCAATCGTTAGTTTTTGAAGCCTATGTTATCTTGCCACAGAGGTCAATCCACCGGCGCGGGGAATAAGGCTTCAACGCTAGCGGCGGAGGGTTCTGGCCAGAGAACCGCTTCGACCCAAGTTGCGCGCCTTCTAAGGTACCCAGAGTCTGTCCAACTCGAACAACACCTTGAGGCTCGGTCTCTATCGGCGCAGTTTCAAGAGTAGTTGCTAAAGTTATAAGATTTGATAAAATTTCTGTCTTCAAGAGTAACTAAACTTAATGATTATAGCGATAGGCTTAGGTCAGCGCCGACTTGAAACGTGAATACACAGTTCTCCGTCTCGGCGCCGGAGGTTGTCTTGAGCTTTGGTTTCAGGCGCCGACTTCAGAAAGACCAGCGCCGTTTTTGTAACCCTAGCGCCGGTGAATCTACTTTCTTGAGGGTGGTAAAGAGAGATTGATTTTACAAAAGTCTCATCCGAATCTTGTCATCTTCGACAACGCTGAAATGTCCAGCCCAATCATCCCGCGAGGCAATCGCTTTGACTATTTTGTGAGCGACTACCGCGCTGGACGGCGCTGTCATCCGAAATAGAATAATCCCGCTGGTAGCAGGAAGATTCATCCGAAAAGCAAGCTCGCCAAAATCTTTATCAAAGGTCAGGAGAATACGATCGTCTGCTTGGGCGCGACTTAATACTTCAGGATCGGAAATGCCGGGGGATTCTGTACGAATCCAAACCACGTCATGTTCTTGCTGGCGTAATGCTTCTACAGAATCCAGAGGAAAGTTCTCGTTGGCAAGGAAGCGCATGGTCTAGACCGGGATAGCATAAACTTTTTCAGACTTGAGCGTTGCGCTAGCATAGCTGAGGCAAGCTTGGATATCTTCAAGACTGATACCGGGATAATTGCGAAGGATTTCATCGGTAGTCCAGCCTTGGGCAAGCAGGTCAATAATAAATTCAACGGCAAGGCGAGTCCCTCTAATGATGGGTTTACCTACCAAGATATCTGGGTCGAGGGCGATGCGAGTTTGCTGATCCATAAACCAACCTGAAGGGTGTCATGTTTTTCATTTTATGCTCAAGGGAAATTTTTGTGTTTGCCAGCGCCGTTACCTGCGTCATGAGTTTTCCTCAGAATGACCAGCGCCGTTTTTATAACCCTAGCGCCGCTTAGCGGAAGTTGATACAAAGCCTGTTAGCTTCGGCGCCGGAGGTTGTTTTGAGTGTTGGTTTCAAGCGCCGCCGTCCAGTTCAGCGGCGTTGACTGACATTAAGAACAGTTAAGCCAATGACTTGTTCTTGGCAATATCGAATAATAATATTATCTTGCGTCAGTTCGCTATCATCGGCGCTGAGCGCCGGTTGGTGAAAGTTAATGTAAAGCGCGTCAGCTTCGGCGTCGTAGGCCATCCAGAGATTTTCCCGCGGCAGATTGCCTATGGCGTTCGCAACAGTACGATAACGTAAAATATCGAGAGGGTTTAGGGTTGTGGTGGCCATAGAACTTGACGTTGGTTAAGGGAATTAATTTTTCGGGTTAGATAAGCGGTAATAACAAAGCCATCCTCCTCGCATTCTCGATAGACGACGACTAGGATCTTGCCATTGTCTAAAGGCTTTATCGCCAGAAGTTCTCCGTCGCCCCCGGCAAGAATTTTGTCTGGAGCTTCCATGGCTTGAACTATCTCCGATTTCAAGTTGGCAAGCTCAGGATGTCCATCCATTATATGTTGCCATCTTTCTTCCGGTAACCGAATGCTCAATCCGCTCTTGGCTTGTATTCTGATCATGCTCCTGCGGAGAGGGTGAAAAATATATCCATTCGGCACCGACTTCAGAAAGATCAGCGCCGTTTTTATAACCCTAGCGACGGTTAGCGGAAGTTGATATAAAACCCGTCAGAGCCGGAGTCTGTCTTGAGTATTGGTTTCAGGCTACGCCAATAAATATAAATACGAAAGAATGATTATTGTGGGTAATTACTGCAAATAAAAATTAACGAAAAATAATGTGATTAATCACAAATATTTAAGGGTTATGTGAACAAATTGGTTAACCAATTTATAAATTTCACTGCAATGTCTGTCTGAGGACGAAGAGCTTGGGTTGTGATTGATCTGCCTAATGGATAACCTGGTTCATCTTGCCAAGCAAGATACGTATGAATAATTGCCTTACTACGATGAACTGCTTTAAAGGTAGTTGCGTCTCTTGACTGTGCTTGATCAACACATTCTCTTGCAAACGCTAGCGATAACGGTTCCGCAAGCTCTGCGCAAAAGTCTTCTAGCATCCCAGAATCTTGATTATTTGGCATGAGCCAAAAACCTAACTTAGGCTCATCTGAGGCTCCTTGAATGACTGTGCCATCAGGATCCGGATTTTGAGGAAATAAATAACTGTAATCGTTTAACTTATTTTTTATACTGTTCCACCTGCCTGTGATGGAAGTATCAGCATCAAGCATCACACCAATAATTTGCGGAGGATTGGAGCGTGAGATTAAGGCGTTTAACCGTTTGAGCACTCCCGTGTCTGAGTCGCATTGATAAATACCAAAATTTTCAGGAACGCGATGAGCGGCACACAGGGACATAACAACATGACAGTCGTTACTTCCTTCAACCAGTAATACTTTATCTATATCTTGTTTACAGGTATTATTCATAACGCCTTACCGGACTTCTACATCCATGTCAATAGCATCGGTAAGAGTTTCGGATGTATATTCCCTTGCTCTTATAAAGTCATCTTTTGGATCAAACCGAAAGAAAGCTCCAAGCTCAGGGTAATTATTCCAAGCATCATCAAATCCTTTTATACAATCACGGCTATGAGTAGTCGCAAATACTTGAACATTCAGTCTTTTCGACAATTGAAAAACGATATCCCAAAGTTTAGGTTGAACAGTCCAATGAAGTCCATTTTCAAATTCATCAATCAAGAGAAGACCATTTTTAGCATTTACAAGCGCAACAATTATATGGAACAAGCGAGTAATTCCATCTCCCATACTTTTAAGTGGCAATGGTTCTCTAATTCCTTCAATTTTGACTAGAGGAATCCGGTTGCGACTTCTATTCATATCCTCTACAAAAGCAACACCGGAAATGCGATTATCGATCAAACCAAGAGCAGAAATAATTTCAGATTCCAAATTAGTTAAACTGGTTAAATCCCAAAGCGCCGCCAACTTGCGATCAGAAATAATGCTTGTTGAGACAGTCCGACAAGTATATTTACTTCTTAATTCTGGTAACCCGTAAAGAATTCTGGGATTTTGCTGGATGTCTCTCAAGCCCTCATTCAATCTAAAAAGTATTCTAGTTTTTTCACTTTCTTCCGCCACTAAAAAAAATTCAACACCAGAAATTGCTTCATCAATTTGAGAATTTGATAAGCGAATTCTTCGTATGTTACCTTCATCATCTCTCTTATCTTGATAAGTAGCAGTAGTAATATGAAGCTTGTCATCGGAAGAAATTTCTCCCAAAACAATACCAGTCTCTCCTACTTTAGGTAAACAATGCCCAAAGAAAAGATGCCTTACAGGATTACCTAAAAAGTTTTGAGAGTGAAGTTGAGCTTCACTAAACCAAGATTCCTGCCTAGCTTCTACAAGCTCCAGAAGGAGATTAGTGGAGGCATTACTCGCATAAAGTTCCAATGCTTCTAGAAATGTACTTTTACCCGCATTATTTTTGCCAGCCATTAGGTTGACCCGACTCAGTTTTTTAACCTCTAAATGTTGGAACAGTCTAAAATTAGTTATTTCAAAGGAGTTTAGCATATGTTTTTTATGGTTTCTTTAATTAATTTACAAGATTAAAGCTTGAAAACAAAAAGATTGTAATATTTTATAATTCATTGGCATTGCTAGCGGATTCTGCATTTTTGCACTGAGCCAGCAACTCAAAATAGGGTTTCTCGGGGAGGGCAAAGCGCCGGAGACAGCTGGGGGACTGTCAACGATCTTCTCTGACTAGGATACAGCGCCGGCCTCAGAAAGACCAGCGCCGTTTTTATAACCCTAGCGCCGGTTGGCAGAAATAAATACCAAGCCATTCGGCTTCGGCATCAGAGTTTGTTTGGAGCGTTGGTTTCAGGCGCCGGCCTCAGAAAGACCAGTGCCGTTTTTGTAACCCTAGCGCCGATTCTCTAATCTGAACCTAAACAGTAATAAATATTTACGAAAAGGGGGAGAAAGATTTACGAACCCCTAGTTTTTTAAAACTCCAAAACTAGTCGAAAGCCATACATACGACTAGTGTGGTAAAGACTGTCGTAGTGACGACTAGATGAGTGACAGTTGGTAGGGTGGCTACTCCAAGCTCCGCCCCGGAGAACTCTTAAGTCACTTTGACACTGATTGTCAACCCAAGCACTCCCATCCGTTGGAGAACCATTGTATGTACCATGCCAGCTATCCTCACACCATTCCCAGAGGTTACCGTGCATATCATAGAGTCCCCAGAGATTCGGTTTTTTCTGTCCTACAGAATGAGTTTTTCGTCCCGAGTTTCTGCCGTACCAAGCATAGTTTACTAGTTGTTCCATGTTATTTCCAAAGAAATAGCGAGTTGTTGTGCCTGATCTGCAAGCATATTCCCATTCTGTTTCGCTAGGAAGGCGATATATTTTTCCAGTTAAAGCACTGAGTTTTTTACAAAATATTTGACAGTCGTTCCAACTGACTCGCTCAACTGGATTTTGAGCATTGATATCAAAATAGAATTGATTATTTCCCATAATGGCTTGCCACTGTCCATGAGTCACAAGATATTTTCCCATATAAAATTTTTTAAGTGTCACCTTTTTTTGAGGCATTATCAAAAACCATCCAGCAGGAATAGGAACCATTTCTAATTCAGTGCCATTTGGCAATTGCTCAAGATAGTTACTGGTGACTTTAGAAGAATTTTGAGTAGTTTTATGAATTGTTGGAGAAGCTTGAGGCGGGACTTTATTTACTTTGTTAAAAGCTTTTTGAATCGGCGTTTTTTTAGCAGAAACCGAGCTTAAATTTTTAGGAAATGTTTCGATGACTTTAGCTTTATCTTCAACTTTTTCCCATTTTGTGCCATTCCAAAAGAGACGAAGAATTTTACTTTTTTTACTTGGAGTTTTTACCGGCTCTGTAGTCTGAATTTTAACAGGATTTCCTGGAAAAATATCTATTGAAATTTTTTTAATTCTTTCACACCAATAGCAATAACCTGAACTGGGAAAATAAAAATGACTATCGACTGTTTGACAGGGAGCCAAGATCCTAAAGGCTCGATCTAACACCGATGCCCATTCCCGGGCCGTGGGTCGGCGGAGGGGATTGCCATGACCCTCATTAAAGCAACGCAAGAACAGCGCCGACAGGTCGGGGTGAAGAACATCGAGGGGAATCGTGGTCTGGCTCGGTTGCAGAGGACTGTTGACGCCAAAGGGCCAATAACCCCGGCGGATTAGCTCCGCGACCTCCGGCGGATCGCCGGCGCCGCGCCAAATGCCCCGAAAAGGCGGGCCGCCGAAGAGGAGATAATAAACCACCACGCCGAGGCGAAAACGGTCGTGGATTTCCGTCTGGGTGACCTGGGCAAAATCGGCGCCGAGCAACTCCGGCGGCGTAAAACCCTCCGACCCCACCAAACAGCGAAAAACCCGCCCCGCTTGCAGATCCCGCACCTGAAAGGAATCCGTGTCGATGATGGTGGGCAGGGCCCGATTATTGACGAGGATATTTTGCAGTTTAATATCCCCCAACACATAGCCCTTATCGTGGATCGCTTGGATAATCCCGGCGATATTGCGGGCCGTCACGTGGAGGAAATACCAGTTTGTCGGTATCTTGTGCAGTTGCCGCGCCTTAAAGGTGCAGAGCTTGATCAACTCCTCTCCGCCCGTCACCTCCGGCATCAAAAACCCGACGACGTCTCCCCCGCTCTCCTCTAAAATCGCGTCGGGCCAGGCAAAGGAAATGTGCCCCTGATGAGCGTTGGGGTCAGACGGCGCGTTTAAGACCATCGCCTCCAGCTTTTGAACCCGCTCATTGTGGGGATCATGGTAAATTTTCGCCAAAAAGCCGGGCCGATCCACCCGCCAGACCTTCGCCTCCCCGCTATGGGCAAGCTCCTGGGTGAGGGTAATCCATTGTCCATCACGACGACTGCGGTAGGCAACCATACTCCCTTCAAAGCGTCCAACCTCTCAGGAGTCGGAACACTAACTTTTTTATACCATAGCTTCCGGTTCCCCTCCTCGGAGGGGTTAGGGGTGGGTTCGGAACTTGCCGAAGAGCTGAACTTCTCAATCGAACGACGGGTTAACTCACGCGATCATAACCCACCTCCCAAGAGGGGGAGTTACGAAATGAAAATGATGAGAACTATAAAAATCTTTCCTTCAACTCTGAGAGAGCGCCGGCGCCATCGACCGCCTGAATTTGACCCCTTCGATAGGCGCTAAGACGATCCTGAGATTCCTGAAGCCAAGCTTGATCGACACTTTCCCGCTCAGGAGACTCCAGACTCTGCCAAAGGGCATCGATAAGCTGAGCTTTCTCGAAGGGCGAGAGCTTGAGAGCTTCTTCTTTGAGTAAAAGACTATCCATCGCATTTAAAGTCCTAGGAGATTAAGCAAAACTATAGACGGGAGTCTCAGATTTGTCAGTCACCGCCAAAGAAAGCCGAATTTTTTTCTAAGGTTTGCCGGATGGCTCGTCGGGCTTTGTTGAGATCGACGCTGATAATTCCCTTGTGACCGCGAAACAGTCTCAAATCAGGATCTTCGGTCTTGCAATGGGCTTTTAGTACTGAAACGACCAATTCATTTTGATTTAATTTTTGTTCTTGGTCGTTGCTTGACATCGCCGATTGAATCTTTAGCTAGATTTCCTTGATCATACCTTATCACTCAACTTAGAGATTGAGAGAGGGAGAGCGCCGGGTGCTTGGCTCACTCCCATTGAATAAAATCTGCGGTTTCCGATTCCCCTCCCGTGGAGGAGGGCCCCGAAGGCCCGAAGGGGCGGGGTGGTCAAGTTCTCTCAACTGACAATCTGACCCCAATTCATCGGCGGTAGCGCCACCGCTTCCCCCACCTTGCCCGCCGAGACCCGCTTCATCGAATTACTCAACCACAGGAAAAGATCCCGGAAATCTAGACCGTTAAGAGCCACGGGAGGACGCTGGGAAAACTGCCGCAGAACCTCCGCGTTAGCGCCCTGCACCGCCACCGCTAGGGCGATGACTCGATTATCCTTTTCCGCCTGCTGAAGACGTTGGGCGGCGCCGCGCCAATCATCCGTCGGCGCTCCGTCGGTGATCAAGATTAACCACGGGCGATAGTAGTACACTCCGTTACTCTTATAGGCCGCCTTGCGGGCCTCCAGCAGATCCAGCGCCAAATTAACCGCTTCCCCCATCGGCGTCAAACCATCCGCCGCCAGCGCCGGGGGCTGAAAACCGTCAATGCCGACAAAATCCTGAATTTTCCGAGCGCCGTCTTTGCCAAAGGCCACAATGGCCGTTTCTAGGCTGAGGGTCGCCTGCACGTCCCGGAGGACATCCTGCTTAAAGGTTTCGATGCCTTGGTTTAAGGCTTGGATCGGCGCGCCTTGCATGGAGCCGGAGGTATCGAGAACCAGGGCAACGGGACAGCGGTTCTCTTGGTTGTCGGCAAATTCGGGGAAAGCAATGGTCATGATCTCGGCGCTTCCTAGAATACGGCGCTAGTTTATGGATAAAGATTAAAGTTTACTACAAAATAGCGTAGACCTGACCCTCCCGGCGCCGTCCAGTCCAGCAACATTGATTCATATTAAAATTCACTATTATCGGCGCTATTGACCCCGCCCCGGCTTACAGTCGGCAAAACTTAATGCCTCTGTGTCTAAAAAACTGGCGATCGCCATTTCAGTGATCAGAACTTGAGCGGAGGGAGACAAGTTCAATGGGTTATGCAGGAGCCAAAGCTAAACATGAGTATCCAGTAAAATCATGACGATAAGGCGTCCCAAAGATCTGGCATCGGATCATCAAAATCTTCACTGATCATAACCGGTAATCCCCGCAGAGGATAAGTTTTGGCTTCGTTGACACTCTTGGGGGTCAGGGTGATCCAAACGTCATAATCCCCAGTGGGTAATTCCTGGGAGAGTTGGACAGAAAGACGGCGCTCGTCGCTAATGACTGCTTGTGTTTTAATGGTTTCCATAATTGGCGCCAAGGTTAAACAAGGATATTATATTAAGATAGCAAATCGCACACAGAGATGTAGCCAGCGCCGTTTTTGTAACCCTAGCGCCAGTTAGCGGAAATAGATACAAAACCCGTCAGCCTCGGCGCCGGCGCCGGAGGTTGCCTTGAGCGTTGGTTTCAGGCGGCTCTGCATAGTTCTTTTGAATTAACTAGAGTTGCTGGAGATACAAAACCATTCGCAATCCCTCATCGATCTCCTCCTGCAAGTAGTCAGGGATAGAACCGATACGTTCAACTAAAAATGTCTTATCAATCGTCAAGATCTGAGAGACGTTGATAACAGACTCCTTTGACAAACCCGATCCCTCGCGAGGTAGGAGAACATTACCCGGCGCTTCCGCTAACTGAAGATTGGAAGTGATAATGGCGACGATCACTGTGCTAATGCGGCTCTGAGTAAAAGTGTCATCTTGAATGACCAAGACTGGGCGGCGATATCCGGGTTCCGAACCCACTGGATCGGGTAGATTCGCCCACCAAATTTCTCCTCGATACATCACCAATCCTCGCGGGGCAAAGACATAAATTGTATCTTTGTCATCACGGGATCAAGTTCAGTTGACTCTCTAGCGTAAACTTCGTTCAATTTGAGCAAGATTTGATCTCGGTTATACCGTTTCAAATATGCCTGTAGCGCCCTTGTATAAAACTCGCTACGGGACAAACCTAACTGCTGAGCGATCGCTTCCGCTTCTTCAAACACTGGATCTGGGAGTGAGATGGCAGTTTTCATAATGACCTTAGCTTAAGTTTCTCTACTTTAGTTATACCTTGGTCATACCTAGATAACAAGAGCCAAACGCTCAGATAATAACAGCCTGTCAGCGCCGGTTAGCGGAAATAAATACAGAGCCTTTCAGCTTCGGCGCCGGAGGTTGTCTTGAGCTTTGGTTTCAGGCGGCGCTGAGGGGTGTCTGAATAGGAGTCGAGACGGGGTTATCACATTTTTAACGGAGCTGGCGCTTTCTCTAGTATAATAATAGGGTAAAATTCTGAATTGAAATGGACTTTAACACTCAACCTTAAAAATCCAAAAAGTGAAGTATATAATGACTGGCCATGCTCAAGAAGAAATGCAACGCCGATGTATTTCCTTGGAGGCAATTGAAACAACTTTAAACTCTCCTCAACAAATCACCGATGAAAAAGAAGGAAGAAAGTGTTATCAATCTATTATTTTAAAGGAAAATAAAGAGTATCTACTTAGGATTATTGTCGCCCAGACAGAGCCTAAAACTATCATTACTCTATACTTAACCTCAAAAATCCAAAAATACTGGAGAAATTCATGAAAATTAACTACGACCCAGAAGTCGATATTCTCAGAATCTTACTCTCAGAAGCGCCGATTCAAGAAAGCGATGAGGTGGAAACTGGCATTATCTTCGACTATGATCCCCAAGGTAATGTCGTAGGTATCGAAATCTTAGATGCTTCTAAACGTTATCCCTCGCCCCCATCAACGACCCTTGAATTGTTGGTAACTTCCTAAAACCAGCGCCGACTTGAAACGTGAATACAAAGTTCGCCGTCTCGGCGCCGGAGGTTGCTTGGAGCGTTGCTTTCAAGCGCCGACTTCAGAAAGACCAGCGCCGTTTTTATAACCCTAGCGCCGGTTGGCAGAAGTTAATACAAAACCCGTCAGCTTCGGCGCCGGAGTTGGCTCTCCGGGAATGAGGCTGATAAGCAAAACTAATGAGAGAAGGCAAGGAAGATTCTCATCTGTAGATGCTCAAAGTTAGTGAAGCCATAAGCTTGACGTTTAATCACCTTAATTTTGTTATTAATTCCCTCCATTTTT
>WGLZ01000043.1 GCA_016471375.1 Cyanobacteria bacterium RI_101 | reverse complement strand
TTCTGGAGCTTGACGAGCTATGGTCTTTTGTAAACTATAAGATTAACAAGGTTTGGATTTGGCTTGTTATAGATCGTAAAACTCGACGAATACTGGCTTGCTATATTGGAGATCGGACAAGAAAATCTGCTCAAAAACTATTGGGATAGTTTACCAGAGCGATACCGACAAAATGCGACTTGCTACACAGACTTCTGGCAAGCTTATAAACAAGTAATTCCAGAGTCTCAACATCGACCAGTTGGGAAAGAAAGTGGAGAAAAAAATCATATTGAACACCCAAATAATACATTTAGAAAAAGATTATCTAGGCTTGTTCGTCGAACTCTTTCCTTCTCAAAAAGTCTCTTTAATTTGCGAAGCGCTGTGTGAAATTTTATCCACTATTACAATGCACAACTCGCAAATTCATAACTCTATCACTACGTTAGAGTTTCTACCGTTATTTGAGTAACGGCGCGAGAGTTTGCCAAACGCCCCAGAGGTTGCCCTGCATCAGTTGGGCGACGGCTTTGAGATACTGAAATTCTGGGACTGCCGGCGCCAATTTTAAGGCCGGCGCCAGCGCCGCTTCCCCGGCCCGCCCTTGCCAGTCGTAGAGATGGACAAAGGCCAAATAGGCGTGGGCGTAGGGGTTTTCCGGCTCTAGCTCCACCAAAGAGCGGAGCGCCGCGATAGCGGCTTGGGGATTTTGTTGAAGAACCCGGGCCAAGACTAAACCATAGGTTAAAGGTACGGGATTGGGCGGATTTTGGCTCAAGCGGTAACTGAGACTCAGATCCGCCTGCCGTAGGTAGTCCTGGGTGGGGTCGTAAATATTCAAACGCCCGACCTGGGCAAAGATGGGGTCAAGCCCCTGGAGTCCCTGACCTAGCATCGGCGCCAGTTGGCGCAGTTGACTGACCCGATCCGGAGGCGGCGCTGGCAGGGAGGGAGCTTGGGGATCGATCTGAATTTCAGTGGGGGGAAAGAGGACGGGGGTTAGGGATTGGGGGTTAGGGGTTAGGGATTGGGAGTTAGGGGTTAGGGCCTGAATCTGGAGTTGATACCGGCCAGAGGGCAGATCTGGGGGCGGAAGCAGCGCCGTTCGTTCGGTCAGGGTTAAACCGGGTTCCGTTTGGACTGTGGGAAGTAGGTCGCCGAAGCCGGGGGCGTGGTCCCCGTACCATTGAATTTCAGGATTATCTAGGTTTTGCCAGGTGATGAGTAAAATGGCCTTGCTTAAAGCCTCCCCTGAGCCTTGCCAGCGGTAAGTAACCTGGAGGGGTTTTCCGGGCGGCGCGGCGGGGGGTAGTTCTAAATCGGTGAGGGTAATCTGACTCGGAGGAGCGGCGAGGGGTTCTACCTCTAGGGGAAAAGGACGGCGCTGGAAGAGGGCGACTTGGTTTTTATCGGGGAGCGCCCAAGTTTTCAAGACCTGAAAGTCGGGATTTTGGGGTAAAGACTGAGCTAGGTCTAATTGGGCCGGTTGGGCGAAGCCGTTGTCGCCGGTTTGGGTCAACAGCCAATTAAAATTGCGGCTATCCTCCGCCACGGTTTCCGGGTTACTGCCCAGTTCCCGCCCAAAGCCCTGGAATTGGGCCAACATACCGAAATAGTTTAAAGTATTTGGGTTAATTTGACTGGTGTTAGGAATGACTCCAAGGTTAACCCGTTGATAGGGCGCCGCCCGGAGCGCCGTCGGAAAAATCTTCTCGTTGGGGGTTGTGGTTTCTAGTTGGGGACGAAAGAGGACGGCGGGGTTAAAGGCTTGAGTTAAACCGTCGCTACCGGGAACGGGGAAGAGATTGGTTAAGGTAACAGTAATCGCCAAGGCTAAAACGGCGCCGGGGAGCCAGCGCCAACGCCCCCGCCAGCGGGTTAAGCCGTAGGCTAAGACCAGCGCTAAGGCGGGTAAGTAGGGCAAAATGTAACGGCTGTCTTTGTTATAGAGCGCCGAGAAGACCAGATAGACTCCGCCGATGTAGAAGCCGAGCCAGAGCAAACCGGGGCGGGCTTGGGGCCAGGTGATATCCTCGGGTTTTCGGGGCAAGCGTCCCAGCGCCCAGAGAATGATCCCCACCAGGGGAGGGATTAACCAAACCCAGGTGACGGCTAGGGGCAAGTCTTTCCAGTAATAGACCCAGGCGGCCCAGGTATTCACCGGGGGATCGCCCTCTAGGGAGGCGGGAATGGCGTTGGAATTTTGGGCGGTGCTAAAGAGGTAAATCCAATTAGTCCGGTACCAGGGGAACCAAAGAAGCGCCGAGAGGAGAAAACTCAGGATTAACTGGACAATTCGCTCCCATTGACGGCGCCAGAGACAGTAACCGGCGGCGCCCAAGAGGGGAAAAAAGAGAGAGAACAAAACGCTCTGTTTGGTCAGTAACCCTAACCCTAAAGCGAAACCAAAGCCCCCCGCCCAGAGCCATTGCCCCCGGCGTCCCGGACTCCAAAGCCAAAAGGTCAAAGCCGTAAAGCTCAGGAGGGTAAAGGCCAGCAGGGGCGTGTCCAGTAAAAACTGCAAGCGAGTGTGGTAAAAGCGGGGCGTCAGCGCCAAAATGGCGGCGCCCCAGAGGCCGATGGCCGGGGTAAACAGTTTTTTGCCCAGGGCGTAAACGCAACCCAATAAAACGGAGCTGTAGAGCCAATTCGTTAATAAAGCCGGATCATTTCCCGGCTCGAAAAGCGCCTGAAAGGGAACCGCCATTAAATAAGTCAAGGGCGGATATTTGGGGGACAACTGCCAAAAGCGCCGCCACCAGTCCCCGTTGAACCAGTCCGGGGTTTGCAAGGACTGAAGATAGGCGAGGGAATAACTCAGGTGATTGCTCTGATCCCAGGCCGGAACGGAATGATCCAACCCCAACCAGAAGCGGTCTAGCCCGTTGCTCAGGAGCCAGATGGCGGCCAAAATCCCTAGGGGGGCAAAGTCTCTATTAAAAAGATTGTGTTTCCTCAAAGCGCCGCCACTCCCTCGGACTGAAACCGTACTCTCTAGTTAGATCAAACGGCGCCGGTCATTTCGCCAGGGTACAATGATAAAGCCAAAACCGACCTTTCTTTCTCTCCATGCTCCCAATCGAAAATTTAGCCCAATCCGCCCAAGAGACCGCCCAGCGCCTGGGAGTTAAGCAGTACGATATTTACGGCTCCTCCGTGGAAGAAATGGGGGTGGAAGTGGACGGCGGCGCGCCGAAACAGGTGCAAGCCTCCAACCGGGCCAGCGTCATCGTCCGGGTCTGGAACTCAGACGGTTTGGTGGGGGTGACCAGCACCACGGATTTAGAACCGGCGGGTCTGGCGCTGGCGCTGGAGACCGCGGCGGAAGCCAGTCACTTTGGCGTCAGGGAGCATATTCCCGACTTCAGCCCGGAGGCGCTGACCCCGATTCCGCCGGGGCCGGACTACACCGTCGCCCCTTCTCCCATTACAGAGTTAATTGAAACCCTGATTAAAGCCGAAGCGGATTTGCTCGGCTCCCATCCCGCCATTACCTCCGTTCCCTACAACGGCCTTTCCGAGGAAACCATCGAGCGCTTTTACCTCAACAGCGCCGGCGCCCTCCGGCAGGAACGGCGCTCCTACGCGGCGCTCTATCTCTACAGCCGGGCTGAGCAGGAGGGGAAAAAACCCCGGAGCGCCGGGGCCATGAAAATTAGCCGCAGTCTTCAAGATTTAGACATCGCCGGCTGTTTGGCGGAGGTGACGGAGAAAACCGTTAGCCATCTGGACTACCGACCCATCGCCTCGGGGCAGTACCGAGTCGTCTTTTCCCCCCGGGCCTTTTTAAGTTTGTTAAGCGCCTTTTCCAACCTCTACAACGCCCAAAATATCCTCGACAAACAAAGCCTCTCCACCCCGGACAGTCTGGGGCAGACCCTCGCCGTCCCTCAATTTTGCCTGCGGGACAACGCCCTCCACCCGGAGAATATCAGCGCCGAGGGTTTTGACGGGGAAGGCACCCCCACTCGGGCGGTAGATCTGATTCAAAACGGGGTTCTAACGGGCTTGCTCCACAGTAGCGGCACCGCCAAGCGTTTCCAGACCCAACCCACAGGCAACGCCAACATCGGCGCTAAAATCACCGTCGGCGCCCATTTCTACGAAGTCTTCAGCGACGGCGCCTGGGAACAGAGCTATTCCCTAGCAGAGGCGGAGAATGTGGTCTGGATTGACAAACTTCAGGCGCTCCACGCCGGAGTCAACGCCCTGCAAGGGTCTTTTTCCCTGCCCTTTGACGGTTGGCTGATGAAAGGCGGGGAGCGGATCAGTATTGACGCCGCCACCGTGGCGGGGGATTTTCGAGATCTGTTGAAGTCGATTATTTACCTAGAGCCGGAGGCGGAGACCACCCCCGGCGGCGTCTGTCCCCGGGTTTGGGTGGACGGGCTAGCCATTACCGGAGAGTAACGTAACGAACTGTGTCGGAGCGTAAACCGGCGTTAACCCAGGAAACGCCTTCCAGCGCCGGATTTTATCAAGATCCCCTGACATAGGTAAACCCATAGGAAAGCCAGGAAGTTTGTACCCCCCTGGCTCTCAAGTTTATTATGATTAGGGTCTTTATATCGGCTGACCCCATTTGAATCTGTAAATATTATCGGGGCAATTTCGGAGAAACCGGAAATTCTTAATAATTTTTTTAGATTTGTCCCATCAGCAAAACGTAACAGTTTGTAAACTAATGTTGAGAATGGTGAAGACTGACCCCCAACTGGCGGGAAAACCAGACCTCTAGGTTCCGCAGGGAGCGCTTTTTGGGCGCTCCTCCCCCCAGAACCATCGGCTCCACCAGGATGGTGAACATCCCCAGACGGTTCCCCGCCAGGACATCGGTAAAAAGACGATCCCCCACCATGGCCACCTCCGCCACTTGCAAATTCATCTGTTCGATAGCTTGACGGAGCTTCCTGCGAGAGGGTTTAGCGGCGCCGAAGAGAAAGGGCAGATCTAAAGATTGGGCGATGCGACTGATACGGGCTTCGCTGAGGTTGTTGCTCACCAGCCAAATCGGGGTCTGGGGCCGAATTTCCGCCACCCAGGTCTGTAACTCCGGGGAGACGTCTGCGTCATTGAACGGAACAAGAGTTTCATCCACGTCTAAAACTAACCCCTTAAGACCATAGCGGCGCAGAATGTCCAAATGGAGACCCAGGATTGTTTGTCCTAGGACTAAATCAGGTTGGAGGAGACGGGCGCGGGTCATGGCGGCGCTGGGGCAAAGGGCGTTTTTATTGTAGGGCTTGGGGGACTGGGAAACCAATTTCCTTATACGCTCGTCGGTGGGGGCCAGTGTCTACCGAAGCTAATTCAAGGCTCCCTTGCCCTGGCTTGAATGATGTACGGCCCCGATCCCTCCGATCCCCATCCCTTGAAAGACTTTCCCCAAGTCTGTTTCATTAAGAACACAGTCTTTAATCCTAATATAATTATTGGGGACTATACCTATTATGACGACCCGGAAGATTCGGAAAACTTCGAGCGCCGGGTGCTTTATCACTATCCGTTTATTGGCGACAAGCTGATTATTGGCAAATTCTGCGCCATCGCTAGGGGGGTCACCTTTATCATGAACGGCGCAAATCACGCCCTAAATGGGTTTTCCACCTATCCCTTTTTTATTTTTGGTCAGGGTTGGGAAAGGGGAGAAGCGCCGGCGCCGAATAAAGGAGACACGATCGTCGGCAACGACGTCTGGTTAGGGTACAACTCCGCGGTCTTACCGGGCGTTACCCTTGGGCACGGAGCCATTGTGGCGGCTCAATCCGTCGTGACCCGCTCCGTAGATCCCTATACCTTGGTCGGGGGAAATCCCGCCCGCGTCATTCGTCGGCGCTTTTCTGAAGACACTATCGCCGCCTTATTAGACATTGCTTGGTGGGACTGGGATATCGCGTTGATTACCGCTCACTTAGACCAAATTATCGGCGCCGACCTAACGGCGCTCTGGCGGATCAAGGAACAAAATCAGTAAATGAATTCTACCCGGATACGACTTTTTTCCCCGGTCGGCGCCGCCAACTCCGCTCCAAGACCCGGTATTGCTGGTCAAGGTAGGGCAGGTTTTGCTCCTGAGCGCCGTAGCGCCAAGCCTCGTAAGCGCCGACAATCTCCGCCATAATTTCCCATTGTTCCAGGGGAAAATGTTCCTGTAAAGAACCGATATACTCGCAGGGCGTTTGGGCCCGACTTTTGGCAAAGCCTTTACCATTAAGGGCTAGGAGTAACTTTTCGTACAGACGATTGAGAGGATGGAGTTTCGCCAAGCGCCGTTGAGTCAACCAAGCGCCCAATCGCCCCCAACCCAGCCAGCCCAAAAAGCCCGCGGCGCTGAGGAGCATCAGCCCCAAAACAGCGCCGATAAGACTGCCGGAGACGAGGCGCCAGAGCCAGGCCAAAAAGCCGCCGACGGCGCCGAGGAGATTCGTCCAAATTAAACTTAAAAAGCCCGTTACCGGGGAAGGCAACCAGCCCGCCACCCAATTCCAAAGTTGTTTGAGGACGCTGAAGGTTTCGTTGTCTTCGATGGAAGGGGGGTAGAGGTCGTGGCCGGGAATCGGGTCGAAGGTAAACCAGCCAAAGTAGGGGAAATAAACCTCCGTCAGCCCAAAGGCGTCGGTGTTATGAACCAAGTAGTAACCGGTAAAGGGGTTAAACTGTCCCGGGCCGAACCCGGCGGTAAAGCGAGCGGGAATGCCCAAAGAGCGGAGCATCACCGTTAAGACCGTGGAAAAGTGATCCGGGTAGCCGCCGCCGTCCCGAAAGAGAAACGCTTCCACCAAATCCTCCCCCGGCTCTAGGTAGGGAATATCCGCGCGAATCCGATAATTTTGCTTCAGCGCCTGGGCGAGGTAAAGGGAGGCGTCGTAAACGGTGTTAATCGGTTGGGGCGATTTCCGCAGGAGTTCAATGGCTTTATTGCGAACTTTTTCCTCAATTGCCGGGGGGATCTGGAGATAGCGCCGCAAAATACGCCGGGGGTATTCCAACGGAGCTTGGCGTAAAACGGTTTGGTCTCGGTAAGGCACTTCGGAAATGACCGTGTAGGTCAAGCCCTCCGCTAGACCGGCGGGGGAGCGGAGACTGCCGTTTTGGTCGACGCCGATTTCCTTGGTGGGGAAATAGAGGTAACGGGGCGCGTTAAGGCTGGGGATGACGTTGGGCAGATCCAAAACCGCGGTATAGGTTTGGATAATCTGTTGGGTCTTCATCTGGGTCGCCACCGGATCGAGGTGAAAACGGTAGGACCAGGGCGAGCGCCGCAGTTGGGTAATGTCGTCGTTATCCGTAATTTCCCAACCCTGACCGGTGTAGTGGTCAAAACTCAGGGCCCGCCAGAATCCCGCCGCTTGGGAGCGCACCCGGAGCACCAGTTTCGGCGTTAACTGTCCCCGTAAATTTTGGTTAATCCGACTGCTAAAACCATAGTAAAAGGTGTCGTCCAGGCGCCCCTTGCCCCGGCTGGGACTGGAGCCGCCGCCGCCGCCCCGACCTTGACCTTCTTTGCCTTCGTTGACATAGCCGGGGTTCACAATATCTCGGTTTTGCTCGTCAAACTCCTGATTTCTCATCTCCTCCGGGCCGCTCACCGGGAAGGTCTGGAGTTGGTAACTGGGGAAGCGGGGAAAGAGCGCGAAGAGGGTTAACCCCATCGCCAAGGTGAGCGCCAAAATTAAGCCTAAACGAGCGGGGAAAAGCGGCGCTGTTGGAGTCGTTTTCTCGCTACCGGTCGGTTTCTTCCGTCCCCAGGTCTGAACCAAGCGCCGGTCTAGGGGATCTAAGCCCAAACGGGAGCGGTAATCCAGAACTAAAGTGGGAATCCCCACCGCTAAAAAGAGCGCCAGCCAGGGCGCGAAACCTAGGGTTTGAGACACCGTGCCCGCCACCCCCAACAGGATCACGCCGATGACCATGGAGTAACCCAAATCTTTACGGCGGGGGAGATCGAAACTGTGGAGGACTTGCAGTTGCACCAAGAGACCCGCCAGGGCGACGCGGCTATCCTGAAGGTTCACCACCAAATTACTGAGGAAGACAAACAGCACCCCCAACATGCCGATGGCCAGGACAAACTTGAGCGCCACATTTCGGGCCTTCCGGCGCCGCCAACTCCAAAAAGCGCCGATCAGGCTGAGGGGAACGGCCCAAAAACTCCACTGGGTCTGGGCCGCCACATCGGTGGCGATGATGCCGATGATTACCAGCGCCTGCACAAGAACCCGAAAGACCCAGGACTCTTCCGTTTTCGGCGGGGGGAGCGCCGCTAACTGGGCTTGAAATTGACCCCACCAAGTTTTAGGGGAAGGCGTGGCAACCATGGCGCTTAGTCGGGATTAGAGGCGGGTTCGTCAAAGCGGACAATATCGTCGTCTCCCAGATACTCGCCGTTTTGCACTTCGATCATCACCAAGTCAATGACGCCGGGATTCTCCACCCGATGGGGCGTGTTCATGGGAACGTAGGTGGACTCCTTTTGACGAAGAAGTTTTTCTTCGCCGTTGCAGACGACCTTGGCTGTGCCGGAGACCACCACCCAATGCTCGCTCCGGTGGTAGTGCATCTGGGCGCTCATGTGGCGTCCCGGCTTGATCACCAGACGGTTAATCCGGTAGCGGGGGCCCTCTTCCAGAACCGTGACGGTGCCCCAGGGGGGATTGCGGGTGGGATGATCGTGGTCCAAAACCTCGGGGGCTTCCTTGACGTGATTCATGGCGCTGAACCTTGGGGAGACATTGCCCCTATTTTAGGGGAATCATTGGAACGGCGCTGAAGACCTTAACCGGGATCTCCTCAGAAATCGCAATCTAGGCGGCTTGTCAAGGGGACGCGTTGCGCTAACGCGTCCTACCGAGTTATGAAATTACTGCTCAGCGCCGACAATGGGGGCGAAACCTTGGCGCTGGATATTTTCCGTGACGTGGCGGGGTTCGAGGAATTGCAGGAGGTAATCGGGGCCGCCGGCTTTGGAGCCGACGCCGGAGAGTTTGAAGCCGCCGAAGGGTTGACGGGAGACAATAGCGCCGGTGATGGTGCGGTTGATATAAAGGTTGCCCACCTCAAATTCCCGGGCCGCTCGGTCGATGTGCTCGGGGGTGCGGGAGAAGAGACCGCCGGTGAGGGCGTAATCCGTGCCGTTAGCCACGGCCAGCGCCTCGTCGAAGGAACTCACTTTAATCACCGCCACCACGGGGCCGAAGATTTCCTGCTGGGCGATGGCGGCGTCGGGCGCCACGTTTTTGAAAATGGTGGGGCCGACAAAGTAGCCTGGTAGATCCACTTCCCGCTCCAGCGCCGGCTCCGCTTCCGTTTTTGCTTGAGCGATGGCGGCCAGAATCCGTTCCTGGGAGCGGGCGTCAATCACCGGCCCCACCTGGGTGCTGGGTAAATCTGTATCGCCGATATTGAGGGAACGAGTCGCTTCCACAAACCGCTCCAGGAAAGCGTCATGAACCGTGTCGAGAACAATAATCCGGGAGCAGGCGGAGCATTTTTGCCCGGTGTAGCCAAAGGCGGAATAGACGGCGCTGGCTACCGCTTGGTCTAAATCGGCGCTTTCGTCCACAATCATGGCGTTTTTACCCCCCATCTCAGCGATCACCCGCTTGAGGTGTTTTTGTCCGGGTTGGAGCACCGCCGCGTCGGCGTAAATCCGGCACCCCACTTCCCGGGAGCCGGTGAAGGCGATGAGATGGACGTCGGGATGGTTGACCAGATGGGCGCCGATGACGGAGCCTTGCCCGGGAATTAATTGGAAGACCCCTGGGGGAAAACCCGCGTCCACTAAAATTTGGGCGAATTGGGCCGCGATCACCGTGGAGGTTTCCGCCGGTTTCAGCAGGGTACAGTTGCCGGTGACCAGCGCCGCGACGGTCATACCCACAGCGATGGCTAGGGGAAAGTTCCAGGGGGAGATCACTAAAGCGATTCCTCGGGGTTGGTAATGGTAACGGTTGGTTTCCCCGGCGATGTCGTAGTTATGCCCCCGCTCTAGGCGCTCCATTTCCTCGGCGTAGTAGCGGCAGAAATCAATGGCCTCCGAAACCTCGGCGTCGGCCTGGGGCAAAATTTTCCCCACTTCTAAACAAATCCAAGCGTTCAAGAGATGACGGCGTTGTTCCATTAACTCCGCCGCCCGCCGGAGCAGGGCGCACCGTTCGCTAACGGGGGTTTGTTTCCAGGCTGGGAAGGCCTGTTTTGCCCAGTCCATGGCTTCTTCCGCCTGTTCCAGGTCAATTAAGCCCACCCGCCCGACAATTTCCTGGGGACGGCAGGGATTCACCGAGTCGATGGTCTCCTGGGTGGTGACCCACTGGCCGTTAATCAAGGGTAAATAAGTTTTGCCCAAAGCGCCTTTAACCTGCGCTAACGCCGCCCAAGCCGCCTCCCGATTCTCCCCCCGCGCGTAGTCCGTATCCGGCGCGTTGGCGTAGCCCACTAGGGGCAGAGGGGGAAGATTTTTCACCTGGGGCGCCGAGATTAACTCCTCCGCGGGTCGGTCTTCTAAACTCTGTTTTAAAAAGGAGCTATTGGCCGTATTCTCCAACAAGCGCCGAATCAGATAGGCCATACCCGGTAGAAGTTTGCCGTAGGGGGCGTAAACCCGCACCCGGTGCCCCCGCTTCACCAGCGCCTTGGCTAAACTGTCCCCCATGCCGTAGAGGACTTGCAACTCAAAGCGCCGTTTAGGAATATTTAAGCTTTCCGCAATAGCGCAGGCCGTCGCCTGGGAGCGGACGTTGTGACTGCCGATGGCGCCGTAGAGATACTCGTGATTTTCCAACAACAGGCGGGTGAGGCGCTCGTAGTTGGCGTCGGTGGCGGCCTTTTCGTGATAGACGGGAATGGGCCAATGGCTCTGCTGGGCCTTAATAATTTCCTGATCCCAGTAGGCGCCTTTAACTAAGCGCACCGTCAGGGGATAGCCCCGGTGTTTGCCCCAGTCGATGATTTTCCGCAAATCCGCCTCGGAATCCTGAAGGTAGGCCTGGAGGGTAATGCCGATGTCGGAACGGGGACGAAATTCCTCCTCTAGCAGTAACTCCTGCAAAATGGAGAGGATTAAATCCTTGTAGGCGTACTGCTCCATGTCAAAATGCACCGCCACGCCGAGATCCTTCGCCCGCCGGAGCAGTTCCCGAATCCGCTCGCAGACCTTGGCTTTACTGCCTTCCGGGTCGAGGGGGTCGAACTGGGAATAGAAGGCCGTTAGTTTTACCGACACCTGCACCTGGGGTAAAAGCTCTCCGTCCGCCTCGTCAATCTGGGCCACCTTGCTCCAACTTTTGGCCTGTTGGGCCAACTGAGCCATTAAATCCAAATAACTCTGCCAATACCCCTGGGCTTCCGCCTCCGTGATCACCGCCTCCCCCAAGAGGTCGATGGTAAAGCCCATTTTTTCCCGTCGTAGGCGCTCCACCGCTTTGATCACCTGCTCGATGGTTTCCCCGGCGATATATTTAAAAGCCAAGGTTTCCGTGGCCTTGCTAATGGTAGCCGCGGCCAGTTGGGCCGGCGCCGAATGGGAGTCGGTAAAGTTTAAAATCCCCTTGAGGGCGCTGGGTAGTTCTACTGTTTCTTGCCCCAAATACTGCTGGAGATGGTGGGCGATTTCGGCGTTGCTTTTTAAGGCCGGCAGGCAGTCGATAAAGCGAAACAACTGCATCCGTAGCCCCGGATTGCCCATGGCCCAGTCCAGAAGCTTGTCGTCCCAGCGAAAGTTGTCGCTGATCTTGTCCCAAAGGGAACGGCGCTCGCGGGTCTGGGCTAACAGTTCCCGGGCGATGGTTTGGATTTGGGCTTCGTAGGCGTTGGGGGTAGTGAGTTGGGCAACCACGGTGACGGGACTCCAAATATTTAAGATCAAATCTGACTGGGCGACGGTCAGAATAGGGCGAGTTAAGACCCCTAAAAATATCGTACTCGCTTTAGCCGACTGTCGAACTAAGCTCTAGAACCGCCCTAGGATTGGCCTTTGAGCGAAAAAATAGAACCTCCGCCCTGGCGCCGGGCTTCGTAAAGGATCAAGGCGGCGCTGACGGCCGCGTTCAAGGACTCTACTCCCGGCGCCTGGGGAATCGCCGCGGCTTCGTTGGCCAGCGCCGCCAATTCCGGCCGCAGGCCCTGGCCTTCGCTCCCCAACAGGAGCAGGGTGGGACGGCTAAAATCCAAATCCCAGTAGAGTTTCGGCGCTCTAGGCGCCGCGGCGATGATTTGATAGCCCTGGGCGCTTAGGGATTGAACCCAGGAAATAGGATCGTTAAGAATCTGTCGGGGCGTCTGAAACCAAGCGCCGGCGGAGGCCCGCAGAACCTTGGGGTTGCCCAAATCGACGCAGTCCGGGGTTAACCAGAGTCCCGGAAGTCCCGCCGCGGCGCCGACCCGGAGAATCGTTCCCAGGTTGCCGGGATCTTGCAGACGGTCTAAAAGCAGAGCTAAGGAAGGCGTCGGGGGCGGGGTTAAATTTGGCGTCGAGTCGGCAATCACCGCCGCCACGCCGTCGGGACTGGGGGTGGTCGTTAGCGCCGCGAGAACTTCAGGACTAACCTCGGCGCTGTCTTGACTCTGGTTTAAGGCCCGACGCCAGAGTTGGGGATATTTTTGTTGCCAAGCGTCCGTAGCGCCGACCCATTCCAGCCGGTCTAGATGGGCGAGCGCCGCTTCTAAAAGATGGGTTCCTTCTAGGAGCAAACAGCCCTGCTCTCGGCGCCCCTTGGATTGTTGTAACTTCCGTAGGCGCTTAATCAGGGGGTTTTGGCGGCTGGTTAAGACCGCGTTGGGAAACTCTTTCACGGTTTCCTTGGGGGCGATGCGGAACCCGGGACTTGAACCCGGAAGTCCTTGCGAACACTAGAACCTGAATCTAGCGCGTCTACCAATTCCGCCAGTTCCGCATAGGTCACGATTTATCATCATCTCCCAGGGCGGCGCTAAAGTCAAGGGCCCAGCGCCAATTTCCTCTCCGAGGGCGCGGAATTGGAACTATCTAACAAATTTAGGACTCAAAATCAATAAATTGACAGAATTCCGCTAAACTGTTAAGCGAATTTTACATTTATGGATAATTCTCTATCGTTCCGGGAGGAAAAGGCTATTAAGACGATTCATGAAGCGACCAGCGCAACCCCCCAATCCACCGAAGGATTGCAACCGGTTATCGAGGTCTACGGCGGAGCGTCCCTCCGGGGGGAAGTCCGCGTCAGCGGGGCTAAAAATTCCGCCCTGGCGATTATGGCGGGCACCCTGCTCTGCTCCGACGACTGTCGGCTCAGGAACCTGCCGGCGCTGGCGGATATCGACCGGATGTGTCAAATCTTGAGCGCCATTGGGGTGAAACTGCGGCGCTCCGGGGATTGTCTAGACATTGACGCCCGCGATATCGGTCAATCCCAGGCGCCCTACGAACTCGTTTCCCAACTGCGGGCCAGCTTTTTTGTCATCGGCCCCCTCCTGGCGCGATTGGGAACCACCCAAGTGCCCCTGCCCGGCGGTTGCGCCATCGGGGCCCGGCCCGTGGATCTCCATGTCCGGGGTCTCCACGCCATGGGCGCCGACGTGCGCATTGAACACGGGGTCGTCCACGCCAATGTGCGGGGCAACCGGCGCCGGTTGACGGGCGCCAATATTTACCTCGACTATCCCAGCGTCGGCGCCACGGAAACGATCATGATGGCCGCCACTCTAGCGGAGGGGGAAACCGTCATCGGCAACGCCGCCCAGGAGCCGGAAATTGTCGATTTGGCCAACTTCTGCCGCTCCATGGGCGCCCGCATTAAGGGGGACGGCACCGCCACCATTATGATCGAAGGGGTGGAGCGCCTCCACGCCACGGACTTCCCCATCATTCCCGACCGGATTGAAGCCGCCACCTTCCTCTGCGCCGGCGCGATTACCCATTCGGAAATTAGCCTCTTCCCGGTGGTGCCGGATCACCTTTCCTCCGCCATCGCTAAGTTGCGGGAAATGGGCCCCGAAGTGGTGGTGGAAGGCCCCGACCGGGTGCGCTTAATCCCCAAATCTCTGCGGGGCGCCGACATTGAAACCCTCCCCTACCCCGGTTTTCCCACGGATATGCAGGCCCAGTTTATGGCGGTTCTGGCCATGAGCGAAGGCAACAGCGTGGTCACGGAAACGGTCTTTGAAAATCGGCTCCAGCACGTGGCGGAACTGCAACGGATGGGCGCCAACATCAAAGTTAAGGGCAACAGCGCCATTATTCAGGGCGTTCCCTTCCTCTCCGGCGCTCCGGTGATGTCCACGGATCTGCGGGCTTCGGCGGCGCTGGTGATCGCCGGTCTGGCCGCGGAGGGCAAAACTGTGGTTCAGGGTCTCAAGCACCTCGACCGGGGTTATGAGGACATCGAAGGCAAGCTCCGGGGTCTCGGCGCTAATCTGCGCCGGGTCTGGGTGCCCGCGGAAGATACTGCCGGTTAAGGTTAATCCTTACCGACAATCCACGAGCGCCGGAAAAAGCGAGCGAGGGAAGATTCCTTTAGCTCCAGATAAATAGGGCGCCCGTGGGGGCAGGTGTGGGGCTGACGGGTCTTTTGCCAAGCGCCGATCAGTTCCTCCATCTCTTTCTGCGTTAACAGAGTCCCGTTTTTAATCGCGGCCCGACAGGCTAATGTCGCCTGGGCCTGGGAAAGGGAGCCGCAGAGGCTCAGTTCCGCCAAAACCGCCTCGGGATTTTCCATCGCCAATAACGGCGCCGGCGCCGTCCGTAAAGCCCAAAGGTTTTCGCCGAAGGGTTCAATCTCTAGGGGAAATTCCATCAGGCGCTCTACCTGGGCGGGGGTTAAACCGGAAACCAAGAGGGGTTGGGGCAAGGAAACCACGGGCCAATCGTCCTCCAGCGCCTCAAAGAGAACCCGCTCCTGGGCCACGTGTTGCTCCACCAACAGTAAGCCGTTTTCCTCTTCCACAAGAATATAAGTTTGATTAATCTGACCCACCACCCTTAACCCCCGGGGTTGGAGGAGGGAACTTAAAGACGCGGTTAGGGGATTGGGTTCGTAAACCTGGGACGATTCCGCCGTTTTCAGTAAGGTTTGCAACCGGGCCGGAGCGCCGATCCGAGGGGGACAATCCCCTAAAGCCATCCCCAGCTCCCGTTGTAGAAGCTCTCGCCATTGGGGGAGCGCCGCTAGGTAAACCTCGGTTTTAGCGGGATGGCGGTTAAAGTCCACCTGATCCGGCGGTAGGGATAAAGAGGCGACGCAGAGGGGAAAGCGCCCCTGGGGTAAGGCCCGCTGAAAAGCGCCGAGAAGAACTTGCTCAAGTTCTGGGCAGTGAACCGGGCGGCCGTTGAGAATGACCCTGACCCAGTCCGGGCGGTGGCGATGGCAACGGTCTGGCAGTCCTAACAAAAGGGTTAAGCGACTAGCCGGCGCGGGTTGGCTCTCCCGGAGCAGGAGATCGCCAGGCTGGAGACGTTTAAGAATTTGGAGCAGAATCCGGTCGGCGCCGGCCGCGGGGCTGATTTGACCGATGAGTTTAGAACCGGTCGGACGCTCTAACCAAAACTGCCAGGCGACCTGGGGATGGGCCAACGCCATCATTTCCACATAACTCTGAATCGCTTTGGTCGCGGAGCCAGAGGACTGGAGCGCCTCTCGGCGCTGGGGGAGAGCGGCGAATAACTCCCGGACGGTCACTAAGGTTCCGGGGGCGCTGGCTAGCATTTCTCGCCGTTGGGGCCGTCCCTGTCCGTCGTAGTCTAGGCGCCAGCCCTCCGGCTGGTCTTCAGGGCGGCTCTGGATCGTTAAGTTTCCCAACTGAGCCAAGCTATGGAGCGCCTCCCCCCGAAAACCGAGGGTTTGGGCCTGGGCTAAATCTTCCCAGACCTGGATTTTACTGGTGGCGCAGGGCAAGGCGCAACGCTCTAAATCTTCTAGAGCCATGCCAGCGCCGTTGTCGAGAACCTGAATTTGCCACAAATCCGGCCAAAACCGAATGATGATCCGGTCGGCGCCGGCGTCTAGGGCGTTTTCCGTCAATTCCCGAGCCGCGGCCCGCCAAGAGTCGATCACTTCGCCGGCGGCGATGCGGCGGGCTAGATCGAGGGGCAGAGAATGAATCAAACGGCGCGTTAGCAAAGACCCGACTTCAGGATCTGGATGGGGTTTTGACGATAATTCGGCGGACTGGATCTAAGCCCCCTTGAGGGCGATAATCCTAGCCATCACTTCCTCCACCACCTTATCGGGGGTCGAAGCGCCGGAGGTGACGCCGACGGTAATCTGACCCTCCGGGAGCCAAGGCTCCGTTACTTCTAAGGCTTTACCCAGGGGTTTGTGCTCCACCCGGTTGCCAGGGCCAATGCGCTCGGCGCTGTCGATGTGGTAGGAGGGAATGGCCCGCTCAACGGCGATTTCTTGCAAATGGGTGGTGTTGGAGGAGTTGTAGCCGCCGATGACCACCATTAGATCCAGGGGTTCCTCCACCAGTTTAAACATGGCGTCCTGGCGCTCCTGGGTGGCGTCGCAGATGGTGTTAAAGCTCATAAAGCGCTCGTTCAGCGCCGTCGGGCCGTATTTCCGCAGAAGAGTCTTCTCAAAGAGCTTGCCGATGGCTTCCGTTTCGCTCTTGAGCATGGTGGTCTGGTTGGCGACGCCCAAACGGATCAAATCCCGGTCGGGGTCAAAACCTTCGGAATGGGCGTTTTTGAACTGAGAGAGAAAAGCTTCTTTGTCGCCGCCGTTCAAAATATAGTCGCAGACGTCCTGAGCTTGGGACAGGTTTAAAACAATCAAATAAGTCCCGGCAAAGGAACTGGTGGCGATGGTTTCTTCGTGATTGTACTTGCCGTGGATGATGGAGGTGTAGTCTTTCTTTTTGTGTTTTTCGACGGAGTTCCAGACCTTGGAGACCCAAGGGCAGGTGGTGTCCACAATGGTGCACCCTTTATCGTTCAACAGTCGCATCTCCTCGACGCTAGCGCCGAAGGCGGGCAAAATGACCACGTCCCCCCGCTCCACCGGGCTGAAATCCTTAATCCCCTCCCGCGCGTCGATGAAATTCACGTCCATCTCCCGCAGGCGTTGATTCACCGAAGGGTTGTGGATAATCTCGTTGGTAATCCAGAGGCGCTCCTCGGGAAAATGTTGCCGGGTTTCGTAGGCCATGGCCACCGCCCGCTCCACGCCCCAGCAAAAGCCAAAGGCTTCGGCTAACTTTAGGGTCACCGCCCCCCGCTCCAGACGGTAGTCGTTCTGGCGGATTTCCTGAATCAGTTGGCTCTGGTACTCGCTATTCATGGCCCCCATCACCTCGGCGCCGTGACCGAAACCCTTACGGTGGTAGGTGTCGGATTTTTGTAGGGAGCGTTTAAAGGCTTTGGTGTCCATAACAAGGGGGAGCTTTCAACAAATTTAGTCCCTATTGTAAAGGTTGGGGACGGTTCGGCGCTCTGTCCGAGGTCAACCCGCTGACGCCGTCCCGCCAAACTCGTTAGAATGGGCGCTAGTCCCTTCTAGGAGAAAACCCATGAGCGCCACCATGACCGCCCCCAGTCGGGGGATCCAACTTTCGGAGAACGCCCTCCAACACGTCCTCAAACTCAGAGAGTCCCAGGGTAAAGACCTCTGTCTCCGGGTCGGCGTCCGCCAGGGCGGCTGTTCCGGGATGTCCTACATGATGGACTTTGAAGATCCCAGCCAAATTCAGGAGCAGGACGAAGTCTTTGATTACGACGGTTTTAAAATCGTCTGCGACCCCAAAAGCCTCCTCTATCTCTACGGCTTAATGCTGGACTATAGCGACGCCATGATCGGCGGAGGTTTCCAGTTCACCAATCCCAACGCCAACCAAACCTGCGGTTGCGGCAAGTCCTTTGGCGTTTAGCGTTGGAACAGCCCCCTATAATCCCCCAACTTTGGGAGACTTTGAACCGCTTCTTCCCAGCATGGGGAGGTTATGGGAAAGTCTCCCAGTATCCCCTAGGTTTCTAGGGGTAAGGTTTGATGAAATTTATCCAAGTCGATAGACCAGCGCCCCTCGGCGGTCTGGGCGAAAATATCGGCGAAGCGGCGCCGCCAATGGAGATCCTCTCCCGCGTAGGCGTAACGGCTGTGAATGGTCTGGGAAAAGGTTTCGTCTAGTCCCGTTAAACTAATCCAAAGCTCGTAGTTATCGGCGCTCCACTCTTCGGCGCTTTTTCCATAGAGGGGACTTTCCGGGTCGATGGGGTGCATGATTAACCAACTCAACCCAAAGACCGGGGTTTGGGAGCGGAGTAATTTCAGGTCGTAAAAGCGCCGAATGGAATGACCTTCCTGAGTGACATGGTCTCGCACCAAACTAACCCGCACTTGGGCCTCCAGAATGCGATTAGCCCGACGGTTTGCGGCTCGAAACATCAGGGTTTCCACCCCTTCAAAGGGGCAAATCACCGCTACGGCGCTGAAGAGAACCCGAGCGGTGGGTTTGGCGAAGCGGGCGAACATTAACCCCGTTAAAATGGCGACGGACAAGATCCCCGTAAAAATTTCCAGCGCCGCGATCCAGTGAGCCGTTAAAGTTTCCGGGTACATGGAGCCGTAGCCCACGGTGGAAAAGGTGTGAACGCTAAAAAAGAAGACATCTAAGAAGGAGCCGGGATCGGCGTTGGCGATACCGCCCCCGGTAACCCAATAGAGCGAGGCGAAAATCAAATTAAAGCCGAGGTAAAAGATGGCGACAACGGCAAAAAAAGCCCGCCAAGAGAGCGTTAATAACCCGTGATAAAGATCGGGGCGCACCGGGCGTCGAAGACCGGACTTTTGGGAGCGGTCGATCAAACCCCGAGCGTTAATCAATTTGGGCCCGGAAGCGCGCCAAGGAAAATGAGGCATCACGGTTAAAGACCGGCGCCGGGGTAGAAGCGATAGCCAATCAATTTATAAATCAACTTCGCCGCCGTAAATTCCGACACGACGGATTCCCCGAGGGGCGCCAATTCCATCACATCGGCGCCGATCACCTCGAACTCTTCACAGAGGCGCCGCAGAAAACGAAGGGTTTCATGCCAACCCAAGCCCCCCGGCTCCGGGGTGCCCACGCCGGGCATAAAACCGGGGTCGAGGCCGTCTAGATCAATGGTCAGAAACACCTTGGGGGTGGCGATCAAAGATAGAGCCTTGTCAATCCACTGGGGATCGCGGTCAATCTCCCGGGCCCAGAGGACGGGAATCCGTTCCGCTTTGATCAACTCCGCTTCTTCCCGACAAATGGCCCGAATGCCCACCGGCAGAGTCGGCAACCCCAACTCCCGCACCCGCCGCATGACGCAGGCGTGGTTGTGTTCCGAGCCTTCAAAGGTTGAACGGAGGTCGCCGTGGGCGTCGATTTGCGCCACCGTAAAGGGTTCGTTTAAGGCGTCTCGATAGGCTTGCGCCACGCCAGTAGTAATGGCGTGCTCTCCCCCCAGCGCCACCACAAATTTTTTGTCCTCAATCAACCGCCGGACGGTCTCCGTCGTTGCCGCCAACATCTCTTCGGCGCCGAGGTCGGGATCTCGGCGGGTGTCGGCGATCGCGTCCCAGGTGTAAATACCGACGGTATGGCAGGGTTCCCAGCCCAGTTCCTCGTCGTAGGCCTCCAGTTGATCCGAGGCGTCTAAAATGGCGTCGGGGCCCTCCTCGCACCCTTTGCGGTAGGTGGTGGTGGCTTCGTAGGGAATGGGCAGAATCACCGCTCGGGCTTGGCTGTAGGGGACTTGGCTCTCGGAGCCGAGGAACTGTTTCATCGGAGGATAGGGAATTTAAAACTTTTTTATTGAAGGCTGTTTAAAATTTGTCGGTGTCTGGACGGGGCCCCACAGCGCCGGGTTGATTGACAAATAAATTGCCCGCCGCTTCGTTTTGATAAATACAATCAATTTTTGGTTGTCCTTCCAACGGCCCGGTAAAACCAAAGGTGTTCATCCGATTGCGGCAGTCGTTGACCTGTTGCCCGTCAATCAATTTTTTTTGCTCCAAAATCGTCCAGTTGCTCCGCCGCAGGACGCAACCGGGTTGCATAATCGGCTGGGTCACATAGACGTTGAAGGGATTGAGGGTGATAAAAACCCGCATATCCGTAACGATGGCGCTAGCGCCGAATTGGACGCAAAGTTCCGTATTGGGGGCGCTCCGGTCGATCACCTCCCGGGAGGCCACGTTTTCGGGACTAAAACTGGCGGTGGAGCTAAAACCGATCCCCACCCCTACGCCTAGAATAAAGACGCCGCCAAATAGGGCCAGACTGCCGTAGTTCAGATTAGGGCGCTTGGCTCCCCCTTCCCGCTCTCGGTTATAAGCGTCGTAGGAGCGGGGGTCAGAATACCGGGACGAAGGTTTGCGGGCCATGGGCGGGAAAAAAACGCGTTGGGTTCTCGAAGGGCGGCGCCGGCGCCGCGGAAGAAACGATACCCCAGTATTTTGAGGGTTGAGTTTTTGATCTTAGTCTAATACAGGCAAGGAACGCCACCGTTTCAAACGCGGATTAGGGGCTTCGATCCAGAACGCGGCGCTAAGCTTGAGTTGAAAACGCTCGACCCGCTTCAGTAGAGAAGCCGACGCCGGGGCGCCGTCATCGTTAGGGTTCTGAGTCTATCAACTCTATGGAGGCAAATTATGACTAGGGTCAAATGGATTTGGAGGGTCGCCGTCTTGGTTTGCTTCGGCTGGAGTCTCCTCTTCGGCGCCGGAGGAGCTTGGGCCTTTTGCGGCTTTTACGTCTCCCAAGCCGACGCCAAACTCTTTAATCAGGCCTCCCAGGTGATTCTGGCTCGGGACGGGCAACGGACAATTCTAACTATGGCCAACGATTACCAAGGGCCCGCTAAAGACTTCGCCCTAGTAGTGCCGGTGCCCACCGTCCTTAAACAGGAGCAGGTCAACGTGGGCGAGCGCCGGATTATCGAGCGCCTCGACGCCTTCAGCGCCCCCCGGCTGGTGGAATATTTTGACAACAACCCCTGCGAGGTTTACCCCCAAAGCGTAGAAGAAGGGTTTAGTCGGCGACAAAACGCCGCGCCCAGCGCCGCGGGACGGGCTAAGAGCGACAACGCCCTCGGCGTCAAGATTGAAGCCCAGTTCGCCGTGGGGGAATACGACATTCTCATCCTCAGCGCCCAGGAATCCAAGGGGCTAGAAACCTGGCTCCGGCGTAATAAGTATAAAATCCCCAAGGGCGCCCATCAGGCTCTAGCGCCCTATATCAAACAGGGGCTGAAATTTTTCGTCGCTAAAGTCAACCTGAAGGAACAGGCCCGCTCCGGTTTTCAGGCGCTCCGCCCCCTGATGATCGCCTACGAGTCCCCCAAATTTATGCTCCCCATCCGTTTAGGGATGGTTAACGCCAAGGGGCCCCAGGATTTAATTGTCTATCTCCTTTCTCCCCAGGGCGCCGGGGAACTGACCAATTACCGACAGACGAAATTGCCCACGGATTTAGAATTGCCGGAATTTGTCCAGGGCGAATTTGGAACCTTTTACCAGGCGCTGTTCGCCAATAGCTACCAAAAATCCGGCCGCAACGTCGCCTTTGTGGAATACGCCTGGAATATGAGCAACTGCGACCCCTGTTCCGCGGAGCCGTTAAATCGGAGCGAACTGGAAAAAGCGGGGGTCTTTTGGTTGGATTCCGGTCGGCGCTCGGACGTCTTTATCACCCGGCTCCACCTGCGCTACACCCCGGATAAATTCCCGGAAGACCTGCAATTTCAATCCACCCCTAATCAAACCCTCTACCAGGGACGCTATATCCTCCGGCGCCCCTACCGGGGAGAAATGGCTTGCGCCGCGGCCCAGGATTACCGGCAGACGACCCGTCGGCGCCAGGAGAAAGAAGCCCAAACCCTCGCCCAGGTCACCGGTTGGCCCCTAGAAAAAATCCGTCCCCGGATTCAATTTATTGAAGCCGGCGCCGCGCCCTGGTGGCGCCAAATCTGGCCCTTTTAGGAGATAAACAATGGCGGAGACCATGCCCTCCGGCCCCATTCTCGTGGACGGCGTTTTCTTCCAACTCTACCAAACCGGCATCGCCCGGGTCTGGCGGGCCCTGTTGACGGAGTGGGCTAAGGGGGACTTCGCCGAGCGCCTCTTGCTTCTAGACCGTCAGGGCACGGCGCCGCCAATAAAGGGGGTTCGCTCTCGAACTCTGCCGCTCTACCGCTATGACCGGGCGGAAGCGGATAAGGATTTATTGGAGCAAGTGTGCCAAGAGGAAAAAGCTCCCTTATTTATTTCCAGCTACTACACCATCCCCCGCCACACTCCTTCGGTTTTTATGGCCTACGACATGATCCCGGAGGCGCTGGCGGGAACGACGGATCTGCCGGAACCCCGCTGGCGGGAAAAACACCAAGCCATCCGCCACGCCCGCGCTTATATCGCCATCTCCCGCCACACCGCCCAGGATTTACGGCGCTTTTTTCCCCAGATTCCAGCAGAGGCGATTACAGTGGCCCACTGCGGCGTCAGCGCCGATTTTCAACCCGCGACCCTAGGGGAAATCGCTCAGTTTCGCCACAAATACGGTCTAGACCGGCCCTATTTTTTACTGAGTTCCTTAGTCAACTATAAAAATCCCGAGTTATTTTTGCGGGGTTTCCAGCGCCTAGCCCTGAAAGACAGTTTAGCGGTGCTAGTGACGGGGGAGCCGACCCCCTTTCCCGAGGCCTGGCGCGTTTACACCCAGGGCGCCCCGGTTTATCAACTCCGCCTCAGCGACGCCGAGCTACGCCTGGCCTACGGCGGCGCCCTGGCGCTGGTTTATCCTTCCCTCTACGAAGGCTTTGGTCTGCCGGTGGTGGAGGCCATGGCCTGCGGTTGTCCGGTGATTACGACGCCCGGAGGAGCTTTGCCGGAAGTGGCCGGGGAGGCGGCGCTTTACGTCCGGGGAGACGACGCGACCGGGATGACGGCGGCGCTGTTGGGGGTTTTGGAGCTGGGTAACCGTCAAAGTTTAACAGTCAAGGGATTAGCCAACAGTCGCCGTTTTTCTTGGGCCGCTATGGCTCAGAACGTAAAACAGGCCTTGCTCGCGGCCTTAGACGCCCCTTAAACCGTCCCCCAAAGGTCTCCCAAGCCGTAGCCCAACTGGGCCAACAAGCGCCGGAGAATAGGCAAGCTCAGACCAATCACATTGCTATGACAGCCCTCAATGCCCTCGATTAATAGTCCCCCCTTTCCCTCCAGGGCAAAGGCGCCGGCGCATTGCATCGGCTCCCCGGTGGCGATATAGGCTTGCAAAGTCCGGTCGTCCGCGTCGGCGAAGCGCACTCCCGTCAGTCCCGTGGCTTGCAACACCTTACCCTGGGTCTGGTCAATCAAGGCGTGGCCCGTATAAAGCTCTCCCCGGCGCCCCCGCATCTTGCGCCAACGCTCCAGCGCCGCCTGGGGGGATTGGGGTTTGCCCTGGATTTCCCCGTCTAGGAGCAGGAGGGAATCGCAACCGAGGATCAAAGATTGGTTAAAGTAAGTCGCCACGGTCTGGGCCTTAGCCAGCGCCAAACCCGCCGCCAGCTCCGGAGCGGACTCGAAGGGGAGGGAAGACTCGTCAAAGTTGCTAGCTTGAACGAAGGGATTTAAGCCAACACTTTTCAGCAACCGCAAACGGGCGGGGGACGCCGAAGCCAAAACAAAGGGCGGCATGACTTAATTAATAGACGCTAAAGGAGCGGGCGACGGTGTTAAATAACGGCTCCACGGCGGACCAACGGCGCTCGCTGGCGGAGAGGTTAAAGGTCACCAGTTTGCCCCGATTGGTGGTGACGCTGGCCAAGTCGTGCCGCTGTTGGCTATCGGGCAAGGTGACCCGGTATTCTAACAGGTAGTAAACCTTGCCGTTGCTGTCTCGCTCCTCGGCGCTGAGTAATTCCGCTTGACGCCCGTTGTCGGGGTCGTCGTTAATTTTTTTGAGGAACCGGTAACCCACGGCGCTGGGATCGCCTAAATCTTCCAAGGATTTATCGGCGGGAATATCGCTGACAATGACGCTCAGGTTTTCGTCGCGCTCGATCAAATCTCGAAAAACCGCGTCCACCCCCGGCGAAGCCTCTTTCACATCCACGGCGATCCAGCCGTTGGGGTAAAGGAATTCGTAGCCGTCCTGGGTGTCCGCATAGCGCTGGAGGCTGGCCAGTCCCAGGCTGGCGCATCCTCCTAGGAGCAACAACAGCCCCAAGGTCATGGCCAATAATCCCCGACGCAATGTCATCATGCCCAATTTTCCCCCGATCGAGTTTGCGAATCTAGCAGATCTAACTATAGATCATCCTGGGTTGGCCCAATCCCCCCGGCTGGGGTTAAGCGACCCAGACGGTTTTGGCGTTGACAAACTCCAAAATGCCCAACCGTCCCAACTCCCGCCCAATGCCGGAGCGCTTGACGCCGCCGAAGGGTAAACGGGGGTCGGATTTGACCATACTGTTGATAAAGACCGCCCCGGCTTGGAGTTCGTTAATACAAACTTCTTGCTCATGGGGATCTTGAGTCCAGGCGCAGGCGCCGAGGCCGAAGGGCACGTCGTTGGCTAAAGCGATGGCCGAATTTAAGTCGGGAACCCGAAAACCGAGGGCCACGGGGCCGAAAAACTCCTGCCGGTAGGTCGGCGCCGTCGGGGGAATGTCAGTGATTAGAGTGGGGGGATAGAAATAACCGGCGCCGGGAAGGGGAGCGCCGCCGGTTAATAATTTAGCCCCGGAGTCGAGGGTGATTTGCACTTGCTGGTGGAGTTCGTCTCGGATCGCTTCCGTCGCTAGGGGGCCAATCTCCGTGTCCTCTAGGCGGGGATCCCCCATTTTCAGGTTGGCGAAGGCCTGGGACAGGCGCTCGAAAAATTGATCCGCTAGGGACTCAACCGCGATAAAGCGCTTGGCGGCGATGCAGGATTGCCCGTTATTTTGCGTTCGGGCCGGCAGAGCCGTTTCCAAAGCCCGCTCTAAATCGGCGCTGGCGAGAACAATGAAAGGGTCGGAGCCGCCTAGCTCTAGCACCACTTTTTTAATTTCGGCGCCGGCCGCCCGGGCTAAACTGGCGCCCGCGGCTTCGCTTCCGGTTAAGGCCGCGGCCTGAATCCGGGGATCCGCCATTAAGGCGCTGGCTTCGGCGCCGGAAATCAGCAGGGTTTGAAAGGCTCCCTGGGGAAAGCCCGCTTCCCGGAAAATCGTTTCCAGCGCCAGGGCGCATTGGGGCACATTGGACGCGTGTTTGAGCAGGCCCACATTCCCCGCCATCAGCGCCGGAGCGGCGAAGCGAAACACCTGCCAAAAGGGAAAATTCCAAGGCATCACCGCTAAAACGGCGCCCAGGGGTTGGTAGCGAATCCAGCTTTTTTGGGCGTCCGTCTCCGCTGGTTCATCAGCCAGAAAGACCGCCGCCTGTTCGGCGTAAAAACGACAGACCCAGGCGCATTTTTTCGCCTCCGCCAACGCCTGACTGTAAGGCTTACCCATCTCTAGGGTCATCAATTCCGCCCAACGGGGCGCCTGGTTTTCCAAAATAGCCGCCGCTCGGTTAAACAGGTCGCCCCGTTCCTGAAAACTCAGCCGTCGCCACTCCTGAAAACACGTTTCCGCCTCGGCTAGCTTCGCGTCCACTTGCGCCGGGGTATGGGCGTCAAAGGCGCCGATGACGGCGCCGGTGTAGGGATTGCGGGAAAGGAGAGTCATGGCGGTCAATCCGGGAAGAGTTTTTCTTGTATTATCTCAGAACCGATCCCGCCGTCGGCGCCGGAATTGCCCAACCCCTCAAGATAGAGGATTGATGGCCGTATAATGTGGGGCGACGCCCGATAACCAAGGGGGCGGCGGCCCTCCTCTCCACTTCCCCGGCCCAAGCCTCTGGGGAGAAACCCGGTCTAGGGAGCGAAGAAACCCTAGCGGCGGGAATAACCCGAAAATTAATATTTTTCATCTAGCGTAGCGCTTGCTGATGAGTACCCTTCTGTTCTCCCGCGTCTTTCACTCTAGCCCCGTTCTGGCCAGTTTTTCCTCAGAGTCCACCCTAGCGCCGTCCCCGAAGGAAGCCCCTTCCCCCCCTTGGTTAGAGATGAGCTTCGGGCTGAGCGGCCTTTTGCTAGCGTTTGTCCTCTGGAGCCAGTGGCGTCTTCTCCAAACCCGGCGCTCTCTACGGCGGAGCCAGCGTCGGGCCCAAACCCTTGAAGAAGAGCTACAAACCGCCCTTCCGACTCTACGGCAACGGGAAACCGACCCGGATTTGCTCGGCGCTCGCCATTTGAGCCTCGACTACCTACGGATGCGTCTAGACGAGGAAGTCTTTCATTACACGGTGATGAATCAGATTAAACAAAAGCTCGCCGACGCCATTAACGAAGCGCTCCGCTCCACCTTGCCGGGGAAAGACGAGTTGCAGGTTAATCAATGCTTTGAGGTTTTGCACGCCCTGGAAGTGGCCCATCGGCGCTGGCAATCCGTCGTTTTATTTCGGGTTCAGATTAGATTAGCCCAACTGCCGACCCAGTCAAGCTCGGCCACCCTTCAACAATTGCTGGAGGCCATCGAAATCTTTTTAAATCAGGATCTTCAACATCCCCGCTGGATAACCCTGATTCAAAATCTGAAAGTCGCCCTCGCCTGGGACGACCACAGTAAACCGATTCCCCTGCTCTCGCTAGAGCAAGTGAGCGTTAAAAGTTCCCCGCCGTCGCTATTGCCCGCAGGGCCGGAAGAGCCGGACTAATATAATCCCGACCCCGCAAAAAGCCGGTGTAGGCGCCGGGACAAAGGTAGGCGAGGCTTTCCTGGGCAAAATAAGCCTGTAATTTAGCGACGCTTTTGAGTTGCCGGCGCCAATGGAAAGTTTTCGCGGAGCGGAGGGGTTGGGGCTGTCCCTGGGCGTCGGGCGTCAGATGGCGGCCGGTGAATAAAACCCCCCCCTGACGGCGGTCGTATAAACAAAGGGCGCCGGGGGAATAGCCGGGCGTCCAGAGGAGGGTTAATTCCGGCGCTAGGGTTAATTGGTCTGCAAAAGTTACGCGCCGCAACTGGGGCAATAAATAAGCCTCCTGTTCTTGAACGACGATCTCGAAGTTAAAACGCTTCTGCCAAGCGCCGAGGGCGGGGCCGGCGCCGTCCCGTTGGGTTAAGACTAAGTAGCGAACGCCCCCCTGGTCTAGCAGTAGGCTCTCGGTTTCCGGGGTTTGGGGCGGCGCGTCGATTAAAAGATTCCCCTGGGGGTGGAGACAAAAATAGGCGGTTCCCCCCAGGGTGTCCCGGTTGGGGGGAAAACGGTAGAGACCCGGCAAAATTAAACGGGGCGGCTTGGCGGGGAGCATGGGCGGGGACAAGGACGGCAACAAGGGGACGAGGTTCGTTAAACTGGATGACTATCGGGAGTTTCTAGAGCGGTTTCCCTGCGCTTGTCCCATCATCCCTATTCCCGCGCCGATTTACAATGTGGCTTTTTCTTCTGCTTTTGGGTTTCACCACTTACTACATTATCAAGCGTAATACCGCCCCTCTCACTCGGACTCCGGTGGAAGAAAGCGCCGCGGCGCCGACCCCGGAACAGACTGAAACAAAACTACGCCCCATTAACGCTCAGGAAGAAAAATCCCTGCGAGACTGTTTTCCCTGGGGGATCTATTACCTCCAGCAGTTGGATTACCGTCCCCAGGCTATTCTCTGTCGAGGCAAATTGCAAACGGCGCCGGAGATGGCCTACGAGCGGATTAAAACCAATGTGGAAGGGGTATTTGGCGACCGTTTCCTCGTGCTTTTTCAGGAAAGTTTTCAGGGGCAACCCTTTTTCGCTCTGGTGCCCAATCCCAGCGCGGAGCCGAAGGCGGAAGCGCCGACTCAGACCCTCAACCGTCCCTGGTTGGCGCTGGCTCTCCTGTTAATTACCCTTTTTACCACCACGGTGGTGGGGGCGGAAATGGCCGGAGTCCGGCCCGAAGATTTAGAAGCGAACAGTCAGGTTCTCCTTAAAGGACTTCCCTATAGTCTGGGAATCGTTTTAATTTTGGCCTGCCACGAAGGGAGCCACTACCTAACGGCGCTGTTCTATCGCATTAAAACCACCCTACCCTACTTCATTCCCGTCCCCTTCTTTCTGGGCACCCCCGTCCCCTTCTTTCTGGGCACCTTCGGCGCGTTTATCCAAATGAAATCCCCTGTGCCCCACCGGCGAGCGCTCTTCGATGTGGCCATCGCCGGGCCCCTAGGGGGCTTTGTTGTCGCTCTACCTTTGCTCTGGTGGGGTTTGACGCAATCCCAACTTGCCCCGATAGCGGAAACGAGCAGTTTGTTAAGCTTCGACCACCTCGACCCCCGCTTTTCCCTCCTGCTAGCGGCCACCAGTAAAATTGCCCTAGGAGAAGCGTTGAAACCCGGTCTGGCTCTTGATCTGCACCCCGCGGCCATCGCCGGTTATTTGGGGCTAATTGTGACGGCGCTGAACCTGATGCCCTTTGGGCAGTTGGACGGCGGCCATATTATCCACGCCATGTTGGGGCAACGGGCGGCGGTGATGGTGGGGCAACTGACTCGGATTATTATGGTTGTTTTCGCCCTGATCCACCGGGATTTCTTCCTCTGGGCTATCCTTTTATTGTTGATGCCCGCGGGGGATCAACCGGCGCTGAACGACGTGACGGAGTTGGACAACCGCCGGGATTTATTGGGCGTCGGCGCCATGATCCTCTTAGCCTGTATTCTCCTGCCGGTGCCGGCGGTTTTGGCCCGGAGTTGGAGTCTTTAAAAGCGCCAACAATACTGACGACATAGCAGATTTCGGGGAATCCATGAAGATCTCCTACCAGCGCCGACTATTGCCCATGACTGACCAGCTCTGCGAAATGACGCGCCGGTTGGATATGTTCCGCTTGCGATATGACCGGATGCTAGCGGAGCGATTTCAATGGTGGCAAGAAAATCGGTCTGCTGTTAATTCGCTCCCATTAAGCTGTCATCTCCCATTACTCAAAGAGCGGCCCAACTATTATAGTCAACCAAGCTCCCTTATTTTTCTGAAAAAGAAACGCCCTAGGTATAAAAACGTTTATTCTCAAGTTCTTCAAGACATGGTTAAACAGGTTGACAACGCTTTTGAGCGAGACATCAAGAGAGAGTGTAGACGAATCAAGCCCAAGCGGGATGAAAGTGAAACCTTTCTTCCCAATAGACAAACCGCTAAGTCTGGACTCAATCAAAGCATTGCCGACGCTGGCTGGGGTCAGCTCGTTAACATTCTCTCTGTCAAAGCCGAAAAAGCTGGCGGCTTCGGCGCGGAAGAGAAGCCCGCGCTGTACCCCGTAGCGGCCAGCGCCGGGAGTCTGTCACCATGACCAACGCGTTTAGAATTCTCGGAATCACCGGCGCCGGGGGAAATGTGGGGCGAACCCTGCAACGGGGGCTAGCGCCGGAGTACGAACTGCGGTTATTTGACCGAGCGCCGATCCGGGCGGAAATCAGCGGCGCCGTTTGCCAGGCGGATTTTGGGGAACCCGGCGCCTGGGCCGAGCAATTCCAAGGCCTCGACGCCCTGATCCACTTGGCGGGGGATCCCCGACCCAACGCCCCCGAGGCGTCCACCTATCGCAATAATTTCCGCGCCGCTAGTTATGTCTTTGAGGCGGCCCGCGGGGCGGGGGTCAAAAAGATTGTTTTCGCCAGCTCCAACTTTTACCACGAGGGCGCGATTCGGGAAGCCTTAACGGCGCCGTCTTCCGCTTTAATCCGGCTGGGGGATAACCCAACCCCCCTCTGCCTCTACGGAAAATCCAAAGTTTTCGGGGAAGAACTGGGGCGCCATTACGCCCATCTGGGCGCGCAATTCGCGGCGCTCCGCATCGGCTGGACAGTGCCGGAGGACAACCCGGCCCGCTACTGGGGGGACTACATGCGGGCGGTGTTTTGTAGTCACCGGGATTTAACGGGGTTTGTCCGGGCCGCCTTAACCATTGAGCGGGATTTTCTGACCGCCTTCGCCGTCAGCGCCAACCAACGGGGAATTTTCGACCTAGAAGAAACAACGGCGCTGTTAGGGTTTAGCCCCCAGGACAACGCCGAGGCCTATAGGTAAATTCGTCTTTGTCAGGGGGGCTTTAAATCCGGTTCCCCCCATTCTGTGAGGGCTGTTCTACGGAGGGGAGTTAAAGTGACAGCCCCTTAAAACAGCCCTTCCTTTTTCGCCATGCCGAGCATCAGGTCAATGACCCGACAGGAATAGCCCCATTCGTTGTCGTACCAGGCCACCACTTTGAAGAAATGATCGTTTAAGCCAATGCCGGCGCCGGCGTCAAAAATGCTGGAGCGGGAATCGGTGCGGAAGTCCATGGAGACCACCGGCTCGTCGGTATAGCCGAGGATTCCCTTGAGTTCTCCCTCCGCGGCGGCCTGCATGGCGGCGCAGATTTCCTGGTAAGAGGTGGCTTTAGCGGTTTTAAAGGTCAGATCCACGGCGGAAACATCGGGAGTCGGCACCCGGAAGGCCATACCGGTGAGTTTGCCTTTCAGTTGAGGCAACACTAGACCCACCGCTTTGGCGGCGCCGGTGGAAGAGGGAATGATATTTTGGGAGGCGCCCCGGCCGCCCCGTAGGTCTTTTTGGCTAGGGCCGTCCACGGTGGGCTGGGTGGCCGTCATGGCGTGGACGGTGGTCATCAACCCTTCCGCTAGACCGAAATTATCGTCAATGACCTTGGCCACCGGCGCTAGGCAGTTGGTGGTGCAACTGGCGTTGGAAACAATGACGTCGGTTTCCGGGTTAAAGAGACCTTCGTTGACCCCCACCACAAAGGTCGGGATTTTCTCGGGGTCTTTGCTCGGCGCCGAAATAATCACCCGCTTAGCGCCGGCTTTGAGATGGCTTTCGGCGGTGGCGAAGGTGGTAAAGCGGCCCGTGGACTCCACCACGTAATCGGCGCCGAGGTCGCCCCAGGGCAGTTTTTCCGGCTCCCGTTGGGCCAGACAGGGCACCTTGAGACCGTCAATCTCAATAGCGTTCTCCAGGGCCCTGACCGCTCCCGCGTAGGCGCCGTGGGTCGAGTCGTATTTGAAGAGATAGGCTAGGTTGTCGGCGGGGACTAAATCGTTGACGCCCACCAATTGCACTTCCGGGTGTTCCATGGCGATGCGGGCCACCAGACGGCCAATCCGGCCAAAACCGTTGATTCCAATTTTCAGCATAGGGTTGCAGGGACTCCAAATCCAAAATAGACTGTTGTGGGATTGCTCGATCCGACAAACTGTGCCTCCACCTTAGCGGAGAGTTCTGGAACGGGGGTTAATAATTCTTTAAAGATTGAGAGACTGTAAAGACTTGTTGACTATTGCCCCGGCGCCGGAGTCTCCCTTTCCCGATAGATAAATACAAAGACTCTCTAGACTCAACCCAGAGCTTGGGTTATGATGAGTTGAGAAGCCCGCTCTGACGTTGGTGACTGCCAATAACGTTTTTTGATCTATGCTTGAAAAATTAGGGTGTCCTGACATTCTTTTTGCGCGGTAGTAAACCGAACTTGTATTCGGAAACAGAAGCGCAAAGCCAGAATACCCACCTGGATAAAACCAGGTCATAAACTGAGGTAAAACGGCGTTGGGGTGGCTTCTTCTCTTCAACTAAGTGACCTTGTCTGAAATCTGTTTAAAGGGTGTCTTGGTATTCTTGGAGAAGGGCCAAAATGTTGGCTAGTTGTCGTCGGTGGAGGGGGTTAGGATCGAGTTGGTATTCGATGAGCGCAATACGATATCGAGTTTCGATTCGAGTTCGGCGAGTCTGGCGTTCTCTTTCCTCAATTCGCTCAGTCTCAGCTCGTGCAGTCTCTCTTTCTCGGCTTCGAGCCTCAGAAATTCGGCGTTCTCTTTCCTCAATTCTAAAGTTCTCCTCTCTAACTCGGCGTTGCTCTTCTTCAACGCGGACAAGCCCCCGTAGGATTTGATCAGCGACCAGCAGGCTGAACGTAATCCCTGCCAGAGAGAGGCCAAACCATTGGGGGATGGGGAGGTCGTAGTTTCGGAATTGGAGTTTGTCATAGCTCAGGACAACACTGGTTAAAAATAGCAGAAGGGTCGCCAGTACGGCGATGAGGGTCTGAAGGTCAAACATGGCGCTCTCAGTCCAGCGACTCTATTCTAGACTAACAGCGCCGGCGCCGGACAATCGCCGTTAAGTGATGACGGCGCTGAAAGTACAAGAACAAAAACTTTTCAATGGCAGAGAGCGGCGCTTATCTGTTTGTCTGGAAAAATGACTGGCACGAATTGTAAACAAAGGATCAATTAATGTTTTTTTGTGACAAGATGCTATCTAAATAGACAGTATCTGGACAGATATCTTGTCCATTAGGCCAAGCAATTGTGCCATCTAGGACATAAACTTGTTTAAAGTATTGTTCATTTTTTAGTTCCTGAAAGACTCCAAAATCAAGGATATGGGAGCAATCATATATTTTCTGTTCTCCACTGGAAAAAGTTAAATATAGATAATAGTTTGGCAAGGCTTGAACGGTTTTAACTCTAGGATTCATAATTTATCTAAGTGGTTCAATTTTGTAGGGGAGTTGTCCAGACACGGCAAGTTCCCAGTTTGCCATTAGCTCGTCTTTATGCAATTCAACCCAGGCTTGAAGTAGTTTCATTTTGGAGTTGGGCATGGAGCCTTCCAGAATGTCGCCATTGGGAATGGCGAGGATAACCTCGTTATCTTGGTATTTCGCATGAATGTGGGGACTTTGATGTTGTTTATTATCCATAAAGTATAGCGGGCCTAAATGGGTGGTGAACAGAATTTAGGGATCAATATGGTAAAGTAGAGGTAACATTTTTAGCAGGAACGACTATCGATGTACGGTCAAGAGTTAACCAAAGAACAGCAAATATTGTTACTGGTACAGTTT
>WGLZ01000060.1 GCA_016471375.1 Cyanobacteria bacterium RI_101 | reverse complement strand
GCCGGTGTTGCTTCCCAATCCGCCTCCGAAATCTGGATTTCTCTGGCTTTCATCTCTATCGTCCTTGTTTGCCCTCTTACCATACACCATCTACTCCTCTCCCTGAAACCCCCATTTCTTCGTTCACCCTTGAAAGGTTACTCCCTCTCTAAGGTCGTTAAGGCGGTTTTGGTGCGATTTGTTCAGTCGAAACCTCATTTGAGGGAGGATGACTGGCTTCTGATGAGTAACCGCAAGGTAGAGTTCGCACTTTAATCCTCATCAGATGATAACTTAATATCCGTGATGGTGAGAGCCAGTAACCTAGAAAACTCAAGCCCATCCCCGCAGATGTTGCGGTGACAGCATAATCCCTAGCTTAGCGGAATGGTAACCCGATGGGCTAAAGCGGGATTAAAAGGCGGTAACTCCTAGTTCGATGGGGAACCCCGCCCAGCATCTAACCATGGTTAGCGTAATGCGAACCCCTGACCGAAGCGTCGTAACCCTAAAACAGCCAAACGAACTGATAGGCTGTCAACAAAAGTTAAAAGTCTAATGTACCGGCAAATTCAATACTTTGAACCGGGAACATCTACATAGACTCGGCGTATAGAGGGAACCTAAAGTTAGAAACAACGGATATTAGGAACGAAGTAATCTCGGTCAACCTCTTGGGGAAGGTCGAAACCCAAGTAGTAACCAGCGCACGGTTGACCGGGAAAGGATGGTGTAAGAAGCCAACGCCTGTTTGTAATGAACAGGATATGCTGACGTACACCCGATTGCATGGATAGTATAGTCTCTAGTAGGAGTCAAAAAGTCATGAGCACGGTATTCGTACCGATGTATGAATGGAAAAACGTCGATTGGCGCAAAGTCGAAAGGCGAGTTTTCAAGCTTCAAAAAAGAATATACAGAGCCAGTCAACGGGGCAATGTCAAGCTAGTCCACCGATTACAACGGCTACTACAGAACAGTTGGTACGCAAAATTACTAGCTGTACGTCGAGTGACCCAAGATAATCAAGGCAAGAAAACCGCAGGTATTGATGGGATTAAAACACTTAATCCCAAACAAAGAATGGCACTTGCTGAGAACATCAAGGTAGGGGCGAAACCAAAACCAACCCGACGGGTCTGGATACCTAAAGCCGGAACCGACGAAAAACGACCATTAGGGATACCAACTATGTACGAACGTGCCACACAAGCACTAGTAAAACTAGTCCTAGAACCCGAATGGGAGTCCAAGTTTGAACCAAATAGCTACGGATTCCGACCCGCACGGTCAGCCCATGACGCAATCGAGGCAATCAAATCCGCCCTGCATCTAAAAGCCAAATACGTGCTAGATGCAGACATTACGAAATGCTTCGACAAAATCAACCACGATAAACTCCTAACGAAGCTCCAAACCTACCCCAAGCTAAGAAATCAAATCAAGGCATGGCTAAAAAGCGGAGTGATGGACGGCGAAACACTCTTCAATACGGAAGAAGGTACACCGCAAGGGGGAGTAATATCCCCATTACTAGCGAATATTGCCCTCCACGGAATGGAAGAAGCCGTCAAGAAATTCATGGAAAAGCAAAAGCTTAAATGCGGCAATACCCGTTTAGGCAGAAATCAAAAGAGGGAAACCATTGCCCTCATCAGATATGCCGACGATTTTGTCGTCATCCATGAAAATCTTGAAATCGTCCAAGAATGTCAAAGGATAATCGAGGAATGGCTGGCGGATATAGGGTTGAGTCTGAAACCGAGCAAAACCCGAATAACCCACACACTCCATGAGTATCAGGGAAACAAAGGTTTCGACTTCCTTGGATTCCACGTCAGACAATACCCTATCAAGGGGAAACACAACTCTGGCTTAAACTCCAAGAAGGAAAGACTTGGTTTCAGAACCACAGTAAAACCGTCTAAGGAAAAGATAAAACTCCACACCCAAAAGGTAAGGGAAGTCATCAGGGAGTGTAAAAATGCGAAACAAGCCACACTAATCAACCGATTAAACCCGGTAATCAAAGGGTGGACAAACTACTACAGAACTGTAGCGTGTTCTCAAGTGTTTAGCAAATGCTCTCATACAACAGCCCAACAACTGAGGGCGTGGGGACTCAGGAGACACCCAAACAAAAACAAAAACTGGGTAATCAGAAAATACTGGCACTCAGTAGGAAACAGAAATTGGGTGTTCAAATCCCGAAACGGAAAAACCCTGCACAATCACCATGATACCCACAAGGTACGCCATGTGAAGGTCACAGGAACCAAAAGCCCCTTCGACGGAAACCTAACATACTGGAGTAGCCGCCTAGGGAAACACCCCGAAATGCCCAACGGAAAAGCCGCCTTACTCAAAAGGCAGAAAGGACGCTGTGCAAAATGTGGATTAACTTTCCAAGATGGAGACCTCATGGAAATCGACCACATTATCCCCAAATCTCTAGGGGGTAGTGACAAATCGAATAACAAGCAGTTACTTCATCGGCACTGCCACGACCTGAAAACTGCACAGGATATGACAGGTACTCATGACAAGAGCCAAGCAGTTGAGGAGCGGAATGAGGCGAAAGTCTCACGTTCCGTTTTGAAGACGAGTCATGGGGGTGACCCCATGGCTTAGTCTAACAACCTGCCAAAGCGGTATAACGTGTTTCGAGACCTTACTCGATCCTATCGTAACCGTTGCGAAGTCGGGTTTCAACCTGCGTAGCAACGTCTGCTTAGAATCCCCCGGTTTTAACCGAGGGAGAGTTCAACAGAGCGCCGGGGTTTGGCCCTTGGGCGGTTGGCAGTGGGGACAAAAATGACTAGAGCGCCCGCCAATTTTTAGACGCTCAATGGTCGCGCCGCAGATCCGACAGGGTTCCCCCCGGCGCCCATAGACCCAAGCCTGACCGCCGTAGTTGCCGTTAATGCCCGTCACCCCCCGAAAATCGCTAAACGTTGTGCCCCCGGCGCCGATGGCCCGCTCTAGGGTCTGCTGGATCTGGCGGTGTAGAGCCTCAGTTTGGGCCGAAGTTAACCTGTTCGCTGGAGTTAAAGGATGCAAATGCGTTTGAAACAGGACTTCGTCGGCGTAAATATTGCCCAAACCCGCCACCAATCGTTGATCCAACAGCGCCGTTTTAATAGGCCGCCGACTGTTATGTAAACGTTTCTCTAAAAACTGAGGGGTAAAGGACTCCGCCCAGGGTTCCGGCCCTAGGGTCTTTAACCCGGAAATCATCTCTTCCGGCGCCACGCCCGCCGGGAGCCGCCAGAGTTTTCCAAACGTCCGAATATCAATAAACCGTAAATCCCGACCGCCCCGGCAGTGGAAACAAACCTTTGTATGCTTTGCCCCCGGCTCATTACTGGGAACCCAAAGCAGTTGCCCGGTCATCCGCAGATGAACGCCCAGAGAACCGGCGCTAACCCCGTCTTTGAGAAGCTCGCCTAATAGATACTTGCCCCGGCGGCGCCAAGCGCCGAATTGCAGACCCTCTAAGTTTAACGGCGCCGGGAAAGGGGGATAGGCGAAGGTCTGGGGTCTCAGAACCGTAACCCCTTCAATAAACTGACCGGAGGCGAACGCGTTCAACCCCCGGCAGACAATTTCAACCTCTGGCAGTTCCGGCACCGCTAGGGGTTAGGCTTTCGCTTTGGCGGGAGCCGCTTGCACGAGTTCTAGCTCGTGGTCGGCGAAGTTATTGGTGTTGACCCCGGAGGCGGAGCCGCTAAAACCGTTGTAGTTCACTCGCTCGAAACGAACGATGACTGGGTAAAGAATGCCGCTTTTTTCGACGCTGGCGACAGTGCCCACATCCCCGTACCAGTAGGATTCGGGACGCTTGATTCTAACTTTGTCTCCGCGGTTAAAGGCCATAGGTGTTTTCCTTAGAAATTGAGTCCGATGTTATTGAAAAAATCCTGCCCCCGCCGCTGTCTGGTTGGGGAAGACGTTTCCTTAACGCCAAATCATAGCAGTTTTTTTCCCCGGGCCCCCCTCGGCGCCGGGGTTCCTTACAAATCTTTACCCTACTCCAGTTGCAGAACGTCCTGGGTGTTTTGACGGCGCTTTTGTTCCTTGGCTTGAAACTCCTTCAGGCAGGCGTCTTGCTCCACCATGACGCAACTGAGGTAATTGGTGATTTCAATCAACCCCGCCCGCAGAGCTTTCCCCACCGGCGCTTTGGTGGTTTTCTGGTTATCGTTGCCGGTGCGCACCAGCCCGCCGAGAAAACCGACATCGCTAGCGGCGCTTTCGGAGGAGTCCGTCGCTTTCCCCTCCACCGTGCGGGCGTAAACCACTTCCCCGGTCGTGGAGTCCACCACCCGCAGATCGATGGCCACATAAGCCTGTTTCTTTTCCTGACGACCGCTGTTGCCAATGTTGACAATCCCCAGGTTCAAACCAAAGTTTTGCCCGCCGGACTCGGATTCCACCCCTTCTTCATAGGACGTGACTTTGCCGAGAACAATATACTGAGCGCCGGTGAGTTCCCCTTTCTTTGCGGCGGTCTCCGGTTTGACCAAACCCAGTTCCGCCAATTCCTGCTCCGAGAGGACGGCGCCCAGTTTTTGGCGCTCGACCACCCGGAAATTACCGGTGGAGGTCAATTCATTGCTGAGGGCGTCCGCCAGTTGCCGGGAGGTGTTGGTATTCCACCACCACCAGTTGGTCTCGTTTTTAAAGTCCGGCACGGAAATGCTCGGTTTATTGGGGTTACTCTGGGCCCAGGCGGCGCCGGAGAGGGCGCTCAGGGTCAGGCACAGTCCCCCAAGTCCCAAGATGGAGCGAAGGAGAGTTCGGTTTTTAAGATCTGCGTATTTACTCATGGCGACTACCCAAAGGAGAAGTTGTAGGAAAGTACAGTCAAGTTGACTCAACTAGTTATTAATTATCTTATTAATTATCTCTAAGAACGGGCGCCGCCGGGGAGCGGGGGCTGGCCCCCGAGCGCCTGCTATAGAATAGAAAAAAAATCGCGCCTCGCGCTCCCCCTCCCGCCATGCTTACCTCCTGGTTAGACCGCCTGGGCAACTGGAATCCCCAACTGCTCCGGGAACTCAAAGGGCGCCTGCAACCCCGAGCCGTCGGAGTGGTCGCTTTCCTCAGTCTCTTCGCCCAAGTTCAACTGGTTCTCTTTTTCCGAGACCTTCTGCCGAGCCAAATCGATCCCCTAAAAACGGCTTATAACCGCTACTGCCTCGGGCCCGAAGCCGAGACGTCCACCTATCGGACGGGTTATCAGTGCGTCGCCAATTTCGCCGGACGTCTGGAACTCAACTGGCGACTCTGGGGACTGGACTTATTCGTTACCCTTAGTATTATCGGCGCCATCGCCCTGCTCGCGGTTTCCTTTTACCTTCTCTGCGCCGACATGGGCAAGGAAGAGAGCCGGGGGACTTTCAATTTTATCCGTCTCAGCCCCCGCTCGGCCCAGAGCGTCATGGTCGGGAAATTATTGGGGGTTCCGGCCCTGCTCTACCTCTTCCTCGGATTAGGTCTGCCCCTCCATCTCGGCGCCGGCCTGCTGGCGAAAATTCCCCTGACTTTAATCCTGCTTTTCTACGGGGTCGTCTTGGCCGGCGCCGCCTTTTGGGGTTTGGCGGCCCTGCTACTCGGTCTAAGCCAAAAGGGAAAATGGAGCGGCGTTCAGTCCTTCGGCGGCGCCGGATTTCTGGCTTGGTTTCTGGGGGTAAACACCATTATGGTGATGAGCGGCGTTCCCTATCTCTTAGGGTCATGGGCCGGGTTATTTAATCCTTTGGCGGGTTTAACCGGCTTAATCCACTCCTCTTGGCTGGCGCCGGAGATGATTGGCTATGGACTGAGGGACGGTCAGGGAGGACATCAGGGACTCCTTTGGTACGGAATGCCGATTTTTCGTCAAGGCTGGACGGCGCTGGGATTTATGATTGCGAACTTCGGCGTCGGCGTTTACTGGCTCTCCCGCGGGATCCAGCGCCGGTTCCGTAGTCCCCAGCGGCTTTTGATCAGCAAAGCCCAGAGTTACGGGCTGACGGCGTCCTTCGCCTTGGCGACGGCGGGTTTTCTCTTCCAAAACTGGGAGAGTTTCGGCGCCCGCGGGGATCTACGGCTAGCGAATTTAGTTAATCTCCAGCTTTACAGTTTTATTTTCCTCGCCCTATTGGCTTTCGCCCTTAGTCCCGACCGGACTCAGTTAGAGGATTGGTTGCAAAACAGGGGGCAACTGCCCAGGGGTAAACGGGGTCTGGTTGATAACTTGCTCTGGGGGGAAAATAGCCCGGCGCCGTTGGCTCTAGGGGTGAACGCGGGTCTGCTCTTTTTATTTATCGCCCCCAGTCTTCTGCTCCTAGCCGACTCCGGCGCCGATAAAGTCTTCGGTTTACTGGCTTGGGCGTTAGGTCTGGTCTTCGTCTGGGTCTGCGGCTTTTGGGCCCAGGCGGCGCTGACGATTAAGGGCCTTCAGCGCGGTTCCGCCGTGGCGGTGGTTTTTGTCGGCTTAGGGGTTGTCTTACCCTTACTGGCGGCTTATTTGACCCGAACTTGGAGTTTCGGCTCCTTTTTCTGGTGGAGTCCCCTGCCCCTAATCGCCCTAGCGTCCCCGATTCATACGCTGTCTTCCGGCGCTTGGCTCTGGGGCGCGGCGGGCAATGGTCTTCTGCTGGTTCTTGGCGGCCTCGCCTGCTGGCGCCAACTGGATCAACTCCGGCGCGCTCAAAGCCTCTGGCTAGCGACGGCGCCGTCTCAGCGCCTAACGTCCCGGAAGTTTTGAAGTTTTAGCGCTCCGGGTCTTTTCTCGTGAAAGCGGAAGCGCGGAGGGGGTCGGGACGTCCTTCTCCGTCTAGCGCCGGGAATTGGGTTTCTTGCCGTTCATAGGCCTCCAATAGCTTTTGGCGAAGGCGTTCCACCTTAAGGTACTGGAGAGGCAGAGGATTGAGGATTTTCATCGGCGCCGACTTCCTCGACGCCCCGAGGGTCGTCGCAATGGGATTCTGTGACAATCGTGACTCAAGGGGGTATCGGTTAACACCGGCGCCGAGCAAAATTTCCCGTCTCTCTCGGGTTCTCAACCCCTCCCGGTGGCACAATAAGCAGAGGACCCCTTCAGGAGAAACCTATGGCTAAAGTGATGATTGTCGGCGCCGGCGGCGTGGGGAATGTGGTGGCCCGCAAATGCGCGGCTCAGCCGGAGTTTAGCGAGATTTTGCTGGCCAGTCGCACGGTGGCCAAATGCGACCAAATCGCTCGGGGCGTCGGCTCTCCCAAACTACGGACGGCGGCGCTGGACGCGGACAACCCGGCCAATACCGTCGCCCTCCTACGGGACTTCCAACCCGATATTTTAATCAACGTCGCTCTACCGTATCAGGATTTGGCGCTGATGGAGGCCTGTTTAGAGGCGGGAGTCCATTACCTGGACACGGCTAACTACGAACCGCCGGAGGTGGCTAAGTTTGAATATTCCTGGCAGTGGGCCTATCAAGAGCGGTTCCAACAAGCGGGGCTGACGGCAATCCTCGGTTGCGGCTTCGATCCCGGCGTCACGGGAGTTTTTACCGCCTACGCCCTCAAACATCATTTTGACGAAATCCACTACCTAGACATTGTGGACTGTAACGCCGGCAACCACGGTCAATCCTTCGCCACCAACTTTAACCCGGAAATCAATATTCGCGAGATTACTCAAAAGGGGCGCTACTACGAAGACGGGGCATGGCGGGAAATTCCGCCCTTATCGGTTCACCGTCCCATCCCCTACCCGGAAATCGGCGAGCGGGAATCCTACCTCCTCTACCACGAAGAACTGGAATCTTTGGCGAAAAATATTCCCGGTCTGAAACGGGCCCGCTTCTGGATGACCTTTTCCGAAGCCTATATTACCCACCTGCGGGTGCTGGAAGCCGTGGGCATGACCCGCATTGACCCGGTGGAGTACCAGGGGCAAAAAATTGTTCCCCTCCAATTTCTCAAGGCCGTTTTACCGGAGCCGGCGTCCCTGGCGGAGAATTACTCCGGGCAAACCTCCATCGGTTGTCATATCCAAGGGCTTAAGGACGGCCAGCCTAAAAAGTACTATATTTACAACAACTGCGACCATAGCGCCTGTTACCAGGAAGTCGGCGCTCAAGCCATTTCCTACACCACCGGGGTTCCCGCCGTGGTCGGCGCTTTGATGGTGGTTCGGGGGCTGTGGCAAGCGCCGGGAGTGTTTAACGTGGAGGAAAAAGACCCCGATCCCTTTTTAGAGCTGCTCGGCCCCCTCGGTTTGCCCTGGGTCGAAGTGGTGGATCAGCCCTCTCCCTTCGACCCCATTGAGGAGGGTTGAACACCGACATTGTTTCCCCAACCCCTATAGCGATATTTTTTCTGGGTTGGGGAAAAACGGAGGGCTGAGCGGAGCCGAAGCCCGCTTCTAATGACTCAGGATATTAAAGGCCTCTAAACTCTTAACAGCTTCCGCCTGTTGCTTGATACGATGGCCGATACGGTCGCAGACTAGCTCGCAAATATCGAAAATGGAGGGGTCGGCGATACTGTAGTAGGCGCTGACGCCTTGGGTCTGACGGGAGAGGATGCCCGCCTGGGTCAAGACTTTGAGGTGTTTCGATAAATTAGCTTGGCCAAGCCCCGTGGCTTCCGTTAGCTCCGTCACATTGAGGGGCCCCTGGCGCAGACAACTGAGGATTTGCAGACGACTGACTTCCGAGAGCACTTTAAAATACTCGGCGATTAAGGCAAAGGTCTCCGGGCCGACAGAGGAAGAGAAATTTGACATGAGAAGTAGGAGCGCCGCGGGGCTAGGCAATCTGAATTGTACCATCGACAGATAGTCAAAGATCAGCTATCGGAGGGTTTACTCGACGGTGACGGATTTGGCTAAATTGCGAGGCTGATCCACGTCTAAACCCCGGCGGGCGGCGATGTGGTAGGAGAGCAATTGCAGGGGAACCACCGCCACCAGGGGAGAAAGGAGTTCTTCCACGGGGGGGACGAGAAGCAGGGTGTCAAAGACCGAGCGAGCCTGGGCGTCGTCCACGGAGGTCACCCCAATTAAGCGGGCGTCCCTGGCCTTGGCTTCCTGGGCGTTGGAGATCACCTTGTCGTGAACGGCGCCGGGCATGGCCACGGCCACCACGGGAACCTTCGAGTCTAGCAGGGCGATGGGGCCGTGTTTCATCTCCCCGGCGGGGTAGCCCTCGGCGTGAATGTAGCTAATCTCTTTCAGCTTCAACGCGCCTTCTAGGGCGATGGGAAAGTTAATGCCCCGACCGATAAAGATAAAGTCCTGGGTCTCGGCGAATTCGTGGGCCAATTCCTGGATGGCGGCGTCCTGTTGTTGGAGAATGGCTTCAATATGGTTCGGCAGTTGCCGCAGACCTTGCAGGAGGCGTTCGATCTGCTCCGGGGGCAAGGTTCGGCGCCGGTAAGCCAATTCCAGCGCCAGGAAATAAAAGCCGAGAACTTGGGCGCTAAAGGTTTTCGTGGCGGCCACGCCGATTTCAATGCCAGCTTGGGTATTAATCACGCCGTCCACCATTGTCCCTAGGGTGCTTTCCGGGCGGTTGGTAATCCCTAAAATCCGGGCTTGGTAGGGTAAATCTAGATTTTGCCGGCGCTCCCGCTCCATCTCCAGCGCCGCTAGGGTGTCCGCGGTTTCCCCGGATTGAGTGACGCCGATGGTGAGGGTCTGAGGCCGGACGGGGCTGGGGGCGTAGCGAAACTCGGAGGCGTAGTCCACGCTGGCGGGGATTTGGGCGATTTGCTCCAGCAGGTATTTCCCCACCAATCCGGCGTGCCAACTGGTGCCGCAGGCCAAAATTTGGATGTGGGCCAGATCCGCCGTCAATTCCGGCGCTAGACCCAACTGAACGGGGCTAAACTGCGGTTGCTCCAGCGCCCGCCACTGGGGATGGAGGTAGGCGTCCAAACTGGCCCGGAGCACCGCGGGTTGCTCGTGGATTTCCTTGAGCATGAAGTGGCGGAAGCCTTGCTTTTCCACGGCGCCCAGATTCCAATCCAGAGTGCGGGGCAGTTTCCGCAGGCGCCGGAGGTCAAAGTCGTAAACTTCTACCCCCAGGGGCGTCAGCCGGGCCAATTCCCCGTTTTCTAGGGACAAAACCGTATGGGTGTGGGAGACCAGCGCCGTGACGTCGGAGGCGCAATAAAATTCCCCCTGACCAAAACCGAGAATTAACGGCGCTTGTTGGCGGGCCACAATCAATTCGTCCGGCGCGTCGGCGCAGAGAACTGCGATGGCGAAGGCGCCTTCCAATCGGAGCGCCGCCTGTTGGACGGCGGTTAAAAAGGAGTCCGGCGCCGTTGGGTCGGGCAAGGCTTGGTAATAGTCGGCGATGAGGTGGGGAATCACTTCCGTGTCCGTCTCGGAGCGAAACTCGTAGCCCTTAGCTTGTAGTTCTTCCTTCAGGATTTGGTAATTTTCGACGATGCCGTTTTGGGCTACCGCAAAGCGGCCGCTCCGGTCTAAATGAGGATGGGCGTTGCGCTCCTCCGGCTTGCCGTGGGTGGCCCAGCGGGTGTGGCCGATGCCCAGTTGGGCGCCGTTGTCGTGATGGCTCAATTTTTCCTTAAGGTTCAGCAGTTTTCCCTTGGCCCGCACGCAATCAATTTTCCCCGCCGCCGCCGTGGCGATTCCCGCCGAGTCGTAACCCCGGTACTCCAGGCGCTCTAAACCGTCTATTAAAACCGGAACCGCCGCCTGGGTGCCGATATAGCCAACAATTCCACACATAGGGGTACGAGTTTAAAGGGCGAAGTTCTCCCTAGTTTAGCGGAAGCCGTTCCCGTTCCTGTCAGAGTGGGGAGGCGCTTCCCTGAGGGGGGCGAAATATCGGGGGTCTGGGCAAGACGTCTCCTGTTGAGAATATTCACCGCCTAGGTTTGCGCTTGAGATTGATCCTAGTGAACATTTTCACGAATTAAATTCCAGAGATTAAAGATTGATTTTTTATCTTTTTTTAGTAGCTCAGATTACGGTTTAAAGTCAATCTTTGTTTTATAAATTAAGATTATTTCCAGACTTGCATAATCCCCAGGGCTGTTCTCTTCCTCAGATCCCCCGGCCTTTCTGACGTTGTTAGGGTTGAATTCAACGATGAGCTATACCATTCCCGAAGACTGTCCCGCTTGCGGAAAATGTTTAATTCACTGTCCCACCCAGGCGATTAAGGTTAAGGACGACCAGTTTTATATCGATCCAGAACTGTGTAATTTCTGCGAGGGATACTACCCGGAGCCGCAGTGTATTATCCACTGCCCCAGCAGCTTGCCTAGTCCTTCTATCCTTAAGAAAGGGCGCTCTAAAAAGATTTTAGATCAGGAACCCGGCAGTCCCGATCTCTTTTTTGAAGGGAGAATGAATCACCCTTTCGCTTCCGCGATGGTAATTTGGGAAGCCTGTAATTTACTCTCTCAGCAGGGCTGTTTAACTTGGGCGCCGAAGGAAGATAAAACTTTTCTCCATTCCCGCTTGATTAACGCCGGTAAGGGAGAAATTAAATTTTGGCTCGCGGATAACCTCAACGTCGACGAGCGGGAAATCCTAGAGGGTCGGCAAGCGTTAGATCTGCTTCAGTCCTTCGATCTGCGCTCCGCCGCGCTCCATCTGATCTACGCCGCCTACGCCGCCACCCTAGAAGAACCCTGGCGAGAAACTTTTTCCTTAACAGACCGACAAATTGAAGCTTATTTAGGGCTGGACAAGCGCCGAGACATGAGCAAGATCAGTAAATTAGCCTTAATCAAAACCTTGGCTCAACAGCCCTGTTTACTCCTCGCGGAGATTAATTGGCCCAGTCAGGGGAAAATTCCCGGTTTTTCGGCGCCGAAGGATTGTCTTTGGCGCCTAGTCCAGGTGCAACATCACTTTCAAGAAGACGACAACGGCTGTAAACACCTGACGGGACTCACCTTCACCCTTCAGGCCGGTTCCTGGTCTCAGTATTTTTTGAATCGCGGGCAAGCCAAACAAAAACAGGCGTTTTATCAATATAGCAACTTGCCCCAATCTCTGCTGAGAACGGTGATGACCTACTGGCAACAGCACCCCGGCGCCGTGCGGATAATGCTCTGGCTTTTATTCAAAACCCGTATGGGAGAAGAACAGCGCCTAACGGTGGCGACCTTGATGCGTATCGCCTACGGACAAGACAAAATCCTCAAAGCCGCGACGGATCGGGAAGAGCGTAAAATCCGCATTCGGACGTTTGAAAACGATCTAGCGGTCTTGGATCAATACGGTCTCAAACCGATCTTCGACGAAGAAACCTACCCCTTCGATATTCAGCCCCTCTGGGCTAAGTTGGCGGATATTCCCGACGACGCCGACGAGGCGCTGGACTTTTGGATTCGGGACGGGAGCGGCGAACATTCTTTAACGGACAGCGCCCCCAGGGGAAAATGGAATCGGTTGTTAAACGCCCGCCTCCTCGGGTTTAAACTCCCGGCGGATTGGCTCAGACGCAAGGTCAAAGGAGAGCGCAAAAAACAGCGAACTCGCCGAGCCGCTCCCAGACGAGAGGCCGGGACGGCGCTTTCGGGAGCGGACATCGTTCTCGGCCGCCAAAATCAAGGCTGGAGCCAGCGGGAGCTGGCGGAGCGAATGGGCAAGAGTCAAAGTTGGATTCGAGACATCGAAAAAGAGCGCTTTCAACCCAAACAACCAGAACAACAGTTGCTCCGTCAAATTTTAAAGCTAGACCAGAATTAAGAAATGGGCGATGACGGGCTCGAACCGCCGACATCCTGCTTGTAAGGCAGGCGCTCTACCAACTGAGCTAATCGCCCTTAGCGCCTAGCTAGCATAACACAAACGGCGCCGGGGGGAAAGCCGATTTTCCCGCCCCTCCCTAAACCGGACGGGCTTGCTCCAACCAATCGTAAATACGTTCTAAATCTTCTAACCCGATGAGTCCGTATTGTAAAAGCACCATGGGAATGGTGCCATGGTGATCCTGGGCTTGGCGCTGGGCGATAGCCAGGGAATCTTCGGAGAGAGACAATTCTTGTCTCAGAAAATTGAGGAACGCATAGGGGGTATTAGGGAAACTCATTAGATTTATCGAAAATTATCGTTTTAAAAAGTCGCGGTCTAAGGAAGGAGGGAAACGGCTCCGCGCTCGTCAGTCTTTCTTTGGCTCCGGTGACAGAAAGTCTCTATCGCTACGGGGGGAAGACGCGGGAGGTCGGGAGTCGGCTTTAAAAACAGTCGCCTGAGCTTAAAAAATTTCTAGGGTTCGGGATCTATCTTTGGATACACTATAGGCAATTTTGGGCTGAGCAAATCTAAATAAATTGTTAAATTTTAGTCGTCTTCCGTAGTTTCTTTTAGGTGATTCTACCAAAAGCCTTAACGGGGGCGAATCTTCAGTCGAGCGCCGGGTTCTAAACCGAGGCGGGCCGCTTCGCCGGCGCCGAGTTCTAGAACTTGGTCTACTTCTTCCCAGGGGCCGTAAACCGGGCAGGGATCAAGGTCGCAGGGGGGAATTTTGGATAAAACCGCTTTAATTTCCCCTTGGCGCAGAAAAATCATGTCCAATGGAATTAAGGTGTTTTTCATCCAAAAGCGAGCGACTCTGGGGGAGTCAAAGTCAAACAGCATTCCCCGTTGGGGCGGCAGTTCGCTCCGAAACATCAACCCCTGGGCCTGCTCTTCCGGCGTGCGGGCCACTTCTAGCTCAATCACGGTTTCCCCAAGGACTAACTCCGCCGTCACCGGTAACGCCTGGGCTGATTCCCGACTCTCGGAGTCGGGAGACCAGAGCAAACCACAGCCCGCTAATAAAGCGGGAACAATAACCCCTAACAACCAGCGCCGCTTCGGCAACATTAATCCGCCTAGGATTCCCAAAAGAGCTAGGCTAAATAATTTAGCACACCTTGTCCTGACTAGCGCGCCGATGAAACAGTTTTTTTTCTGTCTCCTCTTGGGGGCGACGCTCAGCCTCGGAGCGCCGCATGTGTGGGCTGGGGACGGAGAAACGACCTCTTGGCCGGATTTTTTGCCGCCGCCCCAGAGCCATCCGCCGCTCTCGTCTTTAGAGAAAGCCTACGCCCCCGACGCCGGGGATTACTTCGAGGCCATTACCCCTTCTCGTTTAGGTTATTTAATTTGGTCGGATTTTCCCGTCCGGGTCTATATTCAAACCCCGACGGACTCCCCGACTAACGGCGCCATTTATCAACGTCAAGCGGCTTGGACTCGGGCCGTTAAAACGGCGCTGGAGGATTGGGCCGCTTATTTCCCCCTAGTTTCCGTTGCGACGGCGGATACCGCCGACATTCTCCTCCTCGCCCAGGAGCCTCCCCTCGGCGCCGAACGAGACCCGGTCACAGGGCAAATTCGTCTGGGACGGGCCCGCAACGCCCAAACCCGCTATGAGTTTTACCTTGCGGAAGCGGCGCCGCAACGGCTCAAACACCGCATGATTATTAACCTTCGCCCCGGTCTCGGCGCTGATTCGACTCTCGCCACGGCTCGCCACGAGTTGGGCCACGCCCTGGGCCTTTGGGGCCACAGCCCCGACCCCGCGGACGTTTTATATTACGCCCAAACCGCGAATGCCCCCCCCATTTCCCGACGGGATGTCAACACCTTAATTTTGATTTACCGGCAACCGACCCGACTGGGGTGGCCTGTCTCCAATGCCGAGGGGAGATAACCGTTTTATAAGGCTTGATGACCAACTCCATGGTTATATACCGGTTTGCAGACGGGTAAGAACGACGTTTGTAGCCCTCATCCCCTTCGACTGCGCTCAGGGTATCACCCAGCCCCTTCTCCCAATTCTGGGAGAAGGGGAGCCAAAACCCTGTTTATATCTAGGTTTTAAGTCCCTCTCCCTCTTTGGGTCAGACCGGCCAAGAATGTCCCTCAGTCGAGAGAATACCGCTATCAGGAAAGCAGATTCCCTTTTTTTCCCTGTGATTACCGATCAGAGCCAGCCGATTCCCTTTACATTCTTATTTTTTTCAGTTTTCAGGGGACTGACATCCCTAAAATTAATGTTTATTTTGGGGTTAGTTCTTCATTAAACCCAATCATGCCTAACTTCAAACGTTCTCTTTCTTTAATTCTACTTTCCTGCGCCCCTCTCATGACTTACCTCGCTCCCGCCCATGCGGAAGAAACGGTTTGTCAGAGTTCTCTCGGCGCTGTTACGGTTGACAATCTGCGAGTTCCTAGCGGTAAAAAATGCGTTTTAACGGGCACAAAGATCCAAGGAACCCTTAAAGTAGAAACTGGCGCTAGCCTTACGGCTAAAGGAATTAACGTCATTGGCAACGTTCAGGCGGAAGGCGCTAACGCGGTTAATATTAACGGCAATTCCACCATTGGCGGCAGTGTCCAAATTAAGCAGGGTAAAAAGGCGACTATCGCCGGCTCTCGGATCAACGGCGATCTCCAATTAGAGTCTAATCAAAGCCCTCTCTCCGCGAATCGCAACCAAATTGGCGGTAATCTTCAAGCCTTCCAAAATCAAGGGGGTGTGATGATTAGCGGTAATCGCCTCAAGGGTAACCTCCAATGCAAAGAAAACGCTCCAGCGCCGACGGGGGGTAATAACCAAGTGGAGGGGAGCAAGGAGGATCAATGCTCAGCCCTTTAGGGGATTGTTAAACCAAATTCCCATGAATACGGTCATTTAACGGGCTTATTCTGGGCGAGGCTAGGGGAGAAGCGTCCAAACAAATCCGCCCCTAGCCTAATTAACTGGATATCAAAAAGAATGAAAAGCGCCTTTAAATCGCCTTAGATCCCAGCGCCGAAGGATTTTGGCGGCAATAACTATCGAATTTAGCGGCGATGTTGCGAATCAGTAAGCGCCCTTTCGGCGTCGCGGTTAACGACCGCCCCGTGATTCGCGCTAGGCCGTCTTGTTCTAACTGCCGCAGATCCGCCAGTTCCGGGGCGAAAACGTCGAGGAAATCTAGCCCGTATTTTTGGGAAACGGCGCCGAAATCCAGATGGAAATGACACATCAACTCCATAATAATTTCCCGGCGAATTTTATCCTCCGGGGTTAGAGCAATCCCTTTTTCTAAGGGAAATTGACCTTTCTCCACCGCTTCGTAGTAATCCTTGAGGCGCCGGTGGTTTTGGGCGTAAACGTCATCTAGCATACTAATGGCCGTTAGCCCAAAGCCAATCAGTTCCGCGTCGGGTTGGGTGCTGTAGCCCTGAAAATTGCGTTTCAATTCATTCCGGCGCTGGGCGACGGCCAAGTCGTCCTCGGGTTTGGCAAAGTGATCCATGCCGATAAATTGATAGCCGTTTTGCGTTAATTCCTCAATGGTGAGTTTCAAAATGGCTAACTTTTCTTCCGGGGAGGGCAGAGTTGCTTCGGAGATATTTTTTTGCACTGGTTTCAGCCAAGGCACATAGGCGAAGTTAAAGACAGCGATGCGGTTGGGGTCGAGGGCGATGGTTTTTGCCACGGTTTCCGCAAAGCTGGCTCGGGTTTGGTGGGGCAGTCCGTAGATTAAATCCACATTGACGCTCTCAAAACCCGCGTCCTTAATCCAGCCCATCACCTCGAATAGGCGCTCTTCCGACAGTTCCCGATTCACAGCTTTCTGAACCTGGGGATCAAAGTCTTGAATGCCAAAACTGAGACGATTAAACCCCATCGCTCGGAGGGAGAAAATATAATTTTTATCGACATAGCGGGGATTAATTTCAATGGAAACCTCCGCTTCCGGCGCTAGGGTAAAGCGTTGATCAATAGCTTGCCACAGGGTTTCCACCTGCTCTAGGTTTAAATAATTCGGCGTGCCGCCGCCCCAATGAATCTGAACCACCGAGCGCCGGGGGTCAAGCAGTTTCGCTTTCTGGTCAATTTCTAATAGAAGATGCCGTAGATAATTCTCCGCCGCCGCGGCGCTGTTGGAAACAATGACGTTACAGCCGCAAAAGTAACAGGCGCTGTGGCAAAAGGGAAGATGGAAATAGAGGGAAAGGGGGGTTTGCCGTTGGTTGGAGGCGTCGAGGGCTTGTTGAAAATCTTGGGGAGAAAAGGCTTCCGTTAACTGGGTGGCTGGGGGATAGCTGGTGTAGCGGGGCAAGGGCTGGTTGTAGGTTTGCAGAAGCGGGGCGTCGAAGTCGAGGGCGGGGGCGAGGGTGGGCATGGGGTGGAGAAGAATGGGGGGAGTGGGAGGAATGGGGGGAGTGGGAGGAATGCCCTTCGACTACGCTCAGGGCGCGGAAGAGGAACGCGAGGGCTGAGCGGAGCGCCGTCCTGAGCTTGCCGAAGGGCCGAAGCCCTAGGCTTTGACTAGATTGTCCATGGCGTTTTCGTTGCCGGGTTCGGTGCTGCCGGGGGTTTCTTTGGCGGTGAAGCGGGCGAAGTCCTCGGCGCTGAGCGCCGCCCGGAGCGCGCCTTCTAGTTCGTCGGTGAGTTGACGATTGAGGCGAAAGGCGACGTTGGCTTCCTCGATGATCTGAACGGCGATGTCTTCCGGCACTTCGATACTGTCTAGCGCCTGACGGTATTTGTCCTTGAAGGCTTTTTTGGCCTCGATGGTGGGAATGGCGTCAAACTCGTAGAAGGTGGTGCCTTGGCCTTCCGGGAGTTGGAGGGCCTTGCGGACGACGTTTCGTAATCCCTGACCGCCGGAGAGATCCCCGAGATAGCGGGTGTAGGCGTGGGCGATGAGCAATTCCGGCTGGGTTTGGGCTAGTTCCTTAAGCCGTTGGGCGTAGGCGAGACCCCCCGGAGTCGGTTGCGCTTGAGTCTCCCAGTCGGCGCCGTAATAGAAGGCTAAATCTTTGGCCAAGTTCTGACGGCGCTGGATTTCCGGGAAGTAAATGGGTTGAATGGCGGGATGCTCCCGCAGACGATCCATCTCGGCTTCTAGGGCGCCGTAAACGACGTAAAAATTGGCCATTAACTGCCGAAACGGCTCCGTCTCTACGACGCCTTTGAGAAAGCACTTCATAAAGGCGGTATTTTCCGCTTGAGTGTGGGCCGCCATCGTGCCCTGCCGCAGACGACCGGCTAACTGACTCGCCATGTTAAACACTGCTCCAAAAAAGTAAGGAATGCTTTTACCCTAACGAAAAAGCTAGGGCTAAGGCCGTTTCCCCCCTTGCTAAGCTACCGTGTATACGCAAGTGTCCAGATCCCCCCTAACCCTCGTTTTGCCCCCCCAGCCCCCCAATTTTGGGGGGAGTTCGGAGCTTTTCTGAGTTCAAAGTCCCCCAGAATTGGGGGATTTAGGGGGCGAGATAAGGTTAATGACAAAACCAAAGACTTGTGTGTACACAGTAGCTTGTAAAGGGGGATTTAGGGGGATCAAATCCAAAATTTAGGTCTTTAGCCAAGATCTGTGTACACGGTAGCTGTCTAAGGGGGGTTACGCCCTCTAAACCCGCCAGTTGACCCAATCCTGGGGCTGGAGGAAAATCTCCGTTAAACCCGCTTCGGGACTGCCCGGCTCCGGTTGATAGCCATACTCCCAGCGGACTCGGGGCGGTAGGGACATTAAAATCGACTCGCTCCGACCGTTGGTTTGCAGACCGAAAATGGTGCCCCGGTCGTAAACCAAGTTAAATTCCACGTAGCGGCCCCGGCGGTACAGTTGAAATTCTCGCTCCCGCTCCCCGTAGGCCAAGTCTTGACGGGCTTCGACGATGGGGACATAGGCCGGTAGAAAGGACTGGCCGCAACTTTGGGCAAAGGCGAATAAATCCTCCCAAGTCCGCTCCACAGCGCCGACGTTGTGGCTATAGCGGGCCGCTTCGCCGTCGTGGTTATGCCCGGCGTAGAGATTGCCCCGTTGATCTTGATAATCAAAGAAAATCCCCCCCACGCCCCGGGCCTCCTGGCGGTGTTTGAGGTAAAAATACTCGTCGCACCAACGCTTAAAGGCGGGGTAATACTGGGGATGATGGGCGTCGCAGGCTTGCTGAATCGTCCGGTGGAAATGAACGACGTCTTCCGCAAAGGGATAATAGGGCGTTAAATCCACCCCGCCGCCAAACCACCAGATAGGCCCCGCTTCAAAGTAACGATAGTTGAGGTGGACGGTGGGCACGTAGGGACTGCGGGGATGGAGCACCATGGACGTCCCCGTGGCGTAAAATCCATGGCCGGCCGCTTCCGGGCGCTGGGTCAGGATCGACGGGGGCAAGGTCTCCCCCCAAACCTCGGAAAAATTAACCCCGCCCTGCTCAAAGACCCGACCGTCCCGAATCACGCGGGTGCGGCCCTCGCCGCCGCCGGGCCGTTGCCAGAGGTCTTCTTGGAACTGGGCTTGGCCGTCCAGCGCCTCAAGGGTAGAACAAATTTCGTCCTGTAGCGTTAACACAAATTGCTTGGCCCGCTGGCGGGAATCGGCGGGAACGGCGGTGGCGACAAGGGAAGCGGTCATAGGCGTTTTGGAAACATCAACCTGAGTTCAACTTTGATAACTATATAGCAATGAAAGCTGATGGGCGATAATTGTTACAATTCTTTACCTACGTCAGGAGAATCCACCGCGATGGAGAGTCCCCTCATCAATATCAGTTTCGGTAATTTCGTTTCATCCCAACGGGTGATCGCCATCGTCAGCCCCGAATCAGCGCCGATCAAGCGCCTGATTAGCGAGGCTAAGGAAAGCGGCCGTCTGATTGACGCCACCTACGGGCGCCGTACCAGAGCCGTGATTATCATGGATTCCAATCATGTGGTCTTATCCGCTATTCAACCGGAAACCGTGGCCAATCGCTTCGGCGCTCCGCGGGACGGCGCTTAAAGGGTTTCCTAGCGCGGGGGAGAGATTCGAGGCTATAATCAACCCCAGACCGCATCCGGCGCTTATCATTCCTCTGTTTGCATGCCTTCTTCTAGCCTGCCGCCCAATTTAGCTAAGATTGTGGAGCGCTTTGCTCGCCACAGCGATCCCAAAAAACGCTACGAGCAACTGCTCTGGTACGCCAAGAAGCTAGAGCCGATGCCGGAGGAAGCGAAAACGCCTGAGAATAAGGTTCAGGGGTGCGTTTCCCAGGTCTTCATCACAGCGGATTTAAAAGACGGACAGATCTGGTATCAGGGAGATTCCGACGCTCAACTGGTGAAGGGTTTAGTGGCGCTGTTAATTCAGGGGCTTAACGGCCTGCCGCCGGAGGCGATTACCCGGCTGACGCCGGAGTTCATCGAAGCCACGGGACTCCAGGTCAGTCTCACCCCGTCCCGAGCCAACGGTTTTTATAATATTTTTAAACTGATGCAAAAAAAAGCGCTGGCCTTTGAGTTGGGACAGGGAGCCTCTCAACCTTGCAACTAGTACGGTTCAGACCTTGACCCTCACCCTAAATCCCTCTCCCTCCTTCGGCAGGCTCAGGAACCGGGGAGAGGGACTTTGACTCTACATTCCGCAGGTCGATGCTCAATCGTATAAAATATGAAGGCATTTAGGGAGGCATGGGACTCAGTGAGCGTAAAAGTAGAAAACCTAGATCATCTGGGAATCGTGGCAGGCATCATCGATAAAATAGGTTTAGT
>WGLZ01000010.1 GCA_016471375.1 Cyanobacteria bacterium RI_101 | reverse complement strand
ATTTCTGATTAACATAGTTTTGTAGCCATGTGAGAGAAACTTTTGTAACCCTAGCAATTCCTCGTAAAGAGATTCGCTCTAGCAAAAGCCTGTCGATAATCTCTTTGGTTTGATCATCAATATACTTTTTGGTTGGATTTTTGATAAATTGACGACCACAGTTTTTACAACGATACTTTTTCTTCCCATTATGAATGCTTCCATTCTTGACAATTTTCTGAGAATGACGGTGGGGACAGGACAATGAGATGCACATAATACACCCTTTAGAGACTAGTTTAATAAGTCAATTATCATCTAAGATTCGGTCTGGTGTCCCTTCCGATGCGTCGTCGTACGAGTACGCAAAACCTTGCTTGTGTAAACTTAGTCTTTGTGTTTTTTATTTTCATGTAGTTGAGCTAAATCTTGACATCACTACATTTTGGTTTCTACCCAGATGATGAACGATAGCGAATTTCGAGCAATAGCCTTTGAAAAGCTTTTGCTCAGCATCTATGAGAGACTAGGCCCAAAGCCTTAGGGGCCGACATCGCCCTAGGATGAAGAAGCGTCACCCTGTTGGAGTAGCGATTGCGGGGTTAAGATCGAGATTAAAGCGGCGCTTCTCGATAGCCGACTGATAACTGTTAACTGATTACTGATCACTGTTTTACCTTGACTTCCTCCCTCGGTCATCTCCATCTCCAACAAGCCCGGGCTAGCGTCCAACAGGCCTTGAATTGGTTCGCCAGCGCCCGGCGCCACTGGAATTATCCCCCCGAACCGACCCTACAGGCGGCGGTGCGTCCCCAGTTGCAAAGTTTAAAGGCGGCGCTGGCGAAGATTGAGCAAAAACTCTTTACCATCGCCGTTTTTGGGTTAGTCAGTCAGGGTAAGTCGGCGCTGATTAACGCCCTAGTGGGGGAAAAGCGACTTGCCACCGGCCCCCTCCACGGCGTCACCGCTTGGCCCCAATCTCTGCGCTGGGGTCAGGGCGAAAAACTGGCCCTGGATTTGATCGACACTCCCGGTTTGGATGAAATTGACGGCCAGCGCCGAGAAGATATGGCTCAACAGGTTGCCCGACAGGCGGATTTAATCCTGTTCGTGGTCTCCGGGGATCTGACTCAACGGGAATGGCGAGCCATCCGAGAACTACGGGACTACGGCAAACCGATGTTGCTGGTGTTCAATAAAATTGATCTTTACCCCGACTTAGATCGAGAGACGATTTACCAAAAATTGCAAGCGTTAGCGCCGCCGGGGGAAAATCGGCCGCTTTTTGACCCGGAAGATATTATCTGCGTCGCCGCCGATCCCCAGCCCCAGTTGACCCGCCTAGAATATCCCGACCGTCCCCCGGAGGAACAGTGGCTAGCTCCGCCGCCCCTGATTGAGCCTTTGCGGGAAAAAATTCTGGCGATCCTGAACCGAGAGGGTCTCTCTTTGTTGGCGCTGAACGCCTTAATCCAAACCCGCCAGGCGGAGGCGGAAATCGCCCAAAAGACTCTAGAACTGCGGGAAGAACAAGCCGACGCTTTAATCTGGAAGTACGCGCAATATAAAGCCCTAGCCGTGGCGGTTAATCCCGTCCCTTTCCTAGACGTCGTCGGCGCTTTGACGGCGGATCTCTTCCTGATTCGGTCGCTAGCCCGGCTCTACGGCTTACCTATGACCAGTTTCGAGGCGGGGAGGCTCTGGCGGAAAATTCTCTTCGGCGCCGGGGGAGTGTTACTGGCGGAATGGTTCGGGAGTTTAGTCTGGGGCTTGGATAAAACCGCGGGCTGGCTGGAGAGTCCCGGAAACTTGAGCCGCTACCTCGGCTCCGCCTTCCTACAGGCCGGCGCCGCCGGCTATAGCGGTTACGCGGTCGGCCAGGCGGCGAAAGTCTATCTCCAACAAGGAGCCAGTTGGGGCCCCCTCGGCGCTAGCGCCGTCATTGCCGGTATTTTACAGGAGATGGAGCGGGACACTTTAACGGCCCGACTCTTGGGCTGAGGGGCCAATATCCAAATATAGACGCTATAGCAAATTTAAATGAATCATCAACAGACCTCGATTAATGCCCCCCAATTTTGGGGGGAGTTCGGAGCCTTTCTGAGTTCAAAGTCCCCCAGAATTGGGGAATTTAGGGGGCGAGATAAGGTTAATGGCAAAACCAAAGACTTGTGTGTACACCGTAGCTTGCCAAGGGGGGTTGAGGGGAGCGTCATGGGATTGCGTTCACGACTCATCCGTCAACGCTATAGTTTGCTTCCGCGTTATTTTTTCAACAAAAAAACTCCCGCCTTTAAAAGCGGGAGCTAAATTAGAGTTCGAGCTAGAGAATCCTAGTCGAGGTCGGGCATAGCCAGCGCCGGTTCCGTTTCCCGGTCGATGCCTTTCTCGAAGCCGGCGGCCGCCGCGCGAGCGCGACCGGCGTGCCAGAGGTGGCCGACGAGGAAGAAGAAACCGAGAACAAAGTGGGAGGTGGCTAACCAAGCCCGGGGAGAGACGTAGTTAAAGGAGTTAACGTCGGTGATCACCCCGCCCACGGAGTTCAGGGAACCCAGGGGAGCGTGGGTCATGTATTCCGCCGCGCGGCGCACTTGCCAGGGCTGAATATCGTTGCGGAGTTTATCTAGATCCAAGCCGTTGGGGCCCCGGAGGGGTTCCAACCAAGGACCGCGGAAGTCCCAGAAACGCATGGTTTCGCCGCCGAAGATGATTTCGCCGGTGGGGGAGCGCATCAGGTATTTACCCAGACCGGTGGGGCCTTGGGCGGAGGCGATGTTAGCGCCCATGCGTTGGTCCCGCACCAGGAAGGTGAAGGCTTGGGACTGGGAGGCTTCCATGCCGGTGGGGCCGTAAAATTCGCTGGGGTAGGCGGTGTTGTTAAACCACACATAGACCGAAGCGATGAAGCCCATCAGGGAGAGAGCGCCGAGGCTGTAGGAAAGGTAGGCTTCCCCGGACCAGATAAAGGCGCGGCGGGCCCAGCCAAAGGGTTGGGTGAGGATGTGCCAGATGCCGCCGAAGATACAAATTAAGCCGATCCAAATGTGACCGCCGATAATATCTTCCATGTTGTTGACGCTGATGATCCAGCCTTCGCCGCCGAACGGCGCTTTGAGCAGATATCCAAAGATAATGGCCGGGTTCAGGGTGGGGTTGGTGATCACCCGCACGTCGCCGCCGCCGGGCGCCCAGGTGTCGTAGACGCCGCCGAAGAACATGGCTTTGAACACCAATAACAGAGCGCCGCAACCCAAGAGAATCAGGTGGTAGCCAATGATATTGGTCATCTGGTTTTTATCTTTCCAGTCGTAGCCAAAGAAGCTGGAATACTCTTCCAAAACTTCCGGGCCTCGCAGGGCGTGATAAATACCGCCTAAGCCGAGAACGGCGGAGGAAATCAGGTGCAGGACGCCCACCACAAAGAAGGGGAAGGTGTCGATCACTTCGCCGCCAGGGCCGACGCCCCAACCGAGGGTGGCGACGTGGGGCAGGAGGATTAGCCCCTGCTCGTACATGGGTTTTTCGGGAATGAAGTGAGCCACTTCAAAGAGGGTCATAGCGCCGGCCCAGAAGACGATCAGGCCAGCGTGGGCCACGTGGGCGCCGAGGAGTTTACCGGAGAGGTTGATCAGTCGAGCGTTGCCAGACCACCAGGCGAAACCGGTGGATTCAATGTCGCGACCGCCTCCCATGACAGAATTAGAGAGCGTTACCACGGGGGAGAACCTCCTCAGGGAAGATAAAGTTTTCGTGGGGTTGATCCTGGGGCGCCATCCATGCGCGCATCCCTTCGTTCAACAGAATATTTTTGGTGTAGAAGGTCTCAAATTCGGGATCTTCCGCCGCCCGCAGTTCCTGGGAGACAAAGTCGTAGGCCCGCAGGTTCAGCGCCAAACCGACGATGCCGATGGAACTCATCCACAGGCCCGTCACCGGCACAAACAACATAAAGAAGTGCAACCAGCGTTTGTTGGAGAAAGCGATGCCAAAGATCTGGGACCAGAAACGGTTCGCCGTCACCATGGAATAGGTTTCCTCCGCCTGGGTGGGTTCAAAAGCCCGGAAGGTGTTGGCTTGGTCGCCGTCCTCAAAAAGGGTGTTTTCCACCGTGGCGCCGTGGATGGCGCAAAGAAGAGCGCCGCCGAGGATGCCCGCCACGCCCATCATGTGGAAGGGGTTGAGGGTCCAGTTGTGGAAGCCTTGCAGGAAGAGGATAAAGCGGAAAATGCCCGCCACCCCAAAGCTGGGGGCGAAGAACCAACTGGATTGTCCCAAGGGGTACATCAGGAAGACGCTGACGAACACCGCGATGGGGCCGGAGAAGGCGATGGCGTTGTAGGGACGGATGCCCACCAGACGAGAGATTTCAAACTGGCGGAGCATAAAGCCAATCAAGCCAAAAGCGCCGTGGAGCGCCACGAAGGGCCAGAGTCCGCCAATTTGACACCAGCGGGTGAAGTTGCCCTGGGCTTCGGGGCCCCAAAGGAAAAGGAGGGAATGGCCGAAGGCGTCGGCGGGGGAAGAAACCGCCACCGTGAGGAAGTTGGCGCCTTCGAGGTAGGAGCTGGCCAACCCGTGGGTGTACCAGGAGGTGACAAAGGTGGTGCCGGTGAGCCAGCCCCCCAGGGCCAGAAAGGCGCAGGGGAAGAGCAGAATACCGGACCAGCCGATAAAAACGAAACGATCGCGCTTGAGCCAGTCGTCGAGGACGTCAAACCATCCCCGCTCTACTGGGGCGCGCCCAACTGCGATAGTCATAAAGGCAGGATCTCCAGTCAAATAGTTATTAATAAGAGCAGACTTAAGATCTTTTGATCGGAAGACTTGACGGTTCCCGATTCTGAGAAATCTTAACTTTTCTTAACTTACAACATTTTTCTCGGATTGAGGGGGAATGGAGCCAAATTTAGGGGCGGTTCTTCAAGACCATCTCCTCCTGTGGCAAATTGAGGACTTGCGGCGCTCAGAGACTAAAAAAGCTTAGCTCCTCCTCCGGCTCTAGATCCGCCAATAACTCTCCGGCGCCGTCCTTGTCCTGGAGTTTAAAGTCCCCGGCGCCGAGGGAGAGAAGCCGTCCCTGGGAGGTCGTCGCGCTGAGGGACAGATCTTCTCTCATGAGGCAAAACATCAATAAACTATCCGCTTTGCCGGTAAAGCGGAGCGCCGTCGTCCCCAGATCCCCCGGATGACAGAGACGAATTTCCCCCAACTCTAGGCGTTTACCCCAACCTAGGCGGGTTAAGAGGAGGACTTCCCCGTCGCTAGGGCAGGTTAAAGCGCCGACGAGGGTTTCTCCTAACCGTAAACGCAGGGCGTTTTGACCCTGGGCCGAGCGCCCCAAACGGGGGATTTCCGATTCCGCTAAGCGAAAGCGCAACAGGCGTCCGCTACTGGCGCCCACCACTAGGTTTTGGGAGGCGTCGGCGGCGCTGAAGGTCGCTTTCGCTAGGCGCTCCCCCTCCTTGGTTTTGAGCAGGGTCAACCCGCGGGGGGCCATTTCCGCCAATTCCCCCAGCGCCAAACGTTTCAATCGCCCCTGATCCGTTAATAAAATCAGGTCTTTTTGCTCTAATTCAGGGGGAGGCAAACAAGTTAAAATCACTTGTTCTTGATCCCGTTGGGCGCCCTTGGGTAGGAGTTCCCCTAGGGGAACGCGGGCGACGGACTGGGGCGGGATCTCTTTCAGGGGCAGGGGATAGACTTTGCCGCTGTCGGTAAAAATCCAGAGGGTTTCGCTCTGGCCGACGGTTTCCTGATAGGGGTAAAACCGATGGGGATCGATCTCCGTCGGCGCTTGCCAGGCGATTTCTCCCTCTAAGTTCAGGGTTAATCGGGCCTCCGGCGGCGGCGCTTGAGGGGTGAAAAGCGCCAGGGGAGAGACGGAAGTTTCCCTGATTTTGGCGGGTTTAGGGGCATTGGGTTCCATCGCCGGGGTTAACTCGGCTTCAAGGCTCTGAGTTTCCGCGCTGAACGCTTCCGGTTCTGGAGACGCCGCTTTCGGTTTGGGCCCCCGGCGCTTTTTCGGCGCCGAGTCTTCCCTTGCCACCGTCGGCGCTAAGGGAGAGGCGATAATGCGGGTACGGCGGGGGTCGGCGAATTCTTTTTTCAATTGCCGCAATTCTTTTTTCAGCGCCTTCAGCCGTTCGGGGCGTTGACTGAGTAGGGTTTCGAGAATTTCGATCCGTTGGGCCAGTTCGTCCCGCTCCTGTTGTAGTTTTTGGCGCTCCAACCCGGTGACGCGCCGCAGGGGCATGGCTAAAATCGCGTCGGCCTGGTTGGGGGAAAGGTCAAATTGATCCTGAAGTTGGATTTTGGCGCCGGCGCCGTCGGGCGCGTGGCGAAGAATCTCGATTAAGCGGTCTAAATCCCCCAGAGCCAATAGGAGACCGGAAACCAACTCTAGGCGCTGTCGGGTCTCCTCCAGTTCCGTTTCATACTGGCGAATGAGGGTATTTTCCCGGAAGCGGAGAAACTCTTCTAAAATCTGCCGCAGGGTTAACTGGGCCGGGCGATTCTCCACCAGCGCCAAAAAAATGGCCCCAAAATTACTTTGCAGCGCCGTGCTTCGGTACAACTTCTCTAAAATCGCCGCCGGGTCGGCGTCCCGCCGCAGTTCAATCACCACCCTCATCCCTGTCCGGTCGCTCTCGTCTCGCAGATCGGCTATGCCCTCTAGATTGCCCTCGTTCACCAGGCTCGCCACCTTCTCAATCCAGCCCGCTTTATTGACCTGAAACGGCAATTCCGTGACGATAATGGCCGCGCGGCTGTGACCCCGGCGCTTTTCGCTCCGAATCGTCTCCAGGTGAGTGACCCCTCGCACCGGGATCAATCCTTTTCCTGTCGCATAGGCGCTCCGAATCCCCTCGCTATCCAGGATTTCCCCCCCCGTGGGAAAGTCCGGCCCCGGAATCAGCGCCCAGAGGTCTTCGTCGGGTAAATCGGGATTATTAATTAACGCGACCAGCCCGTCCACCACTTCCCCCAAATTATGGGGCGGGATATTGGTGGCCATACCCACGGCGATGCCGGAACAGCCGTTCAGCAGGAGAAAGGGCAGTTGGGCCGGTAAAACCGCCGGTTCCTGTTGGGAGTTGTCGAAGTTAGCCGTAAAGGGAACAATCGCTTCGCTAATTTCCGCCAATAGAGCTTCGGTAGCCACGGAAGCGAGACGGGTTTCCGTATATCGCATGGCCGCGGCGGGGTCGTTATCCACGGAGCCAAAGTTGCCGTGGCCCGCCAGCAAAGGATAGCGGCTGGAAAAGGTCTGCACCATCCGCACCAGGGCGTCATAAACGGATTGATCTCCGTGGGGGTGATATTTCCCCAAGACGTCCCCCACCACCCGGGCGCATTTCCGAAAGGGACGGTCGGGGGTCAGCCCCAACTCGTGCATGGCGTAAACAATGCGACGGTGAACCGGCTTGAGGCCGTCCCTGACGTCCGGGAGCGCCCGCCCCACGATGACGCTCATGGCGTACTCCAAGTAAGAGCGCTCCATTTCCTGATGCAGAGCCGTGGGAATGACGCGGCCAAGCGCCGAAAGTTGCAGGGGAAGAGTCATAGTCAAAGGGGGCCGTCTGCCGTTTTTCTAGCGCTCAATGGTAGCATTTCAGGCGCTAGCGTCCTGTTTTTTAGGGGGGGAACTGGTCTCAAAACCTCCCTGAGAGAGGATCGTCCCCGGGGACTGGGTTCGAGCCAGCGCCGCCTGAAGGATCTCTCCTTCAATGACTTCCGTGGCCAGTAGCTCGCCGGTTAGCTCTTCTAGCAATGCTCGATTTTGGGTCAAAATGCCTAAAGCTTCTTCATAGCCCCGTTCCACCAGCGCCTTCACCTCCCGGTCAATAGCCCGGTCCGTTTCCTCGCTTCGGAGACGACGCCCGCCGGCGGCGCCATTTAAAAAGCTATTACTCGGCGCTTGATTATAGGCTAGGGGCCCTAGGGTGGGACTCATGCCGTAGAGAGTGACCATTTGTTCGGCAATGGCTGTGGCCCGTTGCAAATCGTCCGCGGCGCCGTTGGTGACGGAGCCGAAAACCAGAGCTTCGGCGGCCCGGCCCCCAAGGAGCATGGCGATCTGTTGCCGAAATTCCCTCTCTGTCATGAGAAAACGATCCTCCGTGGGCATTTTCAGGGTGTAGCCCAGGGTCGAGACGCCCCTAGGCACGATGGAAATTTTCGTCACTTTGCCGCCCCCCGGCATAACGGCGCCGACGAGGGCGTGGCCGACTTCGTGGTAAGCCACAATTCGTTTTTCCTGGGGCGACAGCGCCCGGCTTTTTTTCTCCAGCCCGGCGATAATGCGCTCAATAGCCGCTTGAAAATCTTCCTGGAGCGCCCGCTCCCGTTGTTGACGGGCCGCCAACAGCGCCGCCTCGTTGACCAAATTAGCCAGATCCGCCCCGGCGAAACCGGGGGTCTGGGCGGCGATGGCGTTTAAATCTAAATCCTCCCCGGTTTGAATCCGTTGGGCGTAGATCCGCAGAATGGCTAAGCGTCCCGCCAAATCCGGCCGGTCCACTAACACCTGCCGGTCAAAGCGCCCCGGTCGCAGTAGCGCCGGATCGAGGGTTTCCGGGCGATTAGTGGCGCCAAGGACAATCACCGTCGCTTCCCCGGCGCTGAAGCCGTCCATTTCCGTCAGCAATTGATTGAGGGTCTGCTCCCGCTCGTCGTTACCGCCGCTACTAACGGCGCCGGAACTGCGGGATTTGCCGATGGCGTCCAGTTCGTCGATAAAGATAATGCAGGGCGCCTGTTGTTTAGCCTGTTGAAAAAGGTCTCGCACCCTGGCGGCGCCGGTGCCCACGAACAGCTCCACAAATTCCGAGGCGGAAATACTAAAAAAAGTCACCCCCGCCTCCCCCGCCACGGCTTTCGCTAAGAGGGTTTTCCCCGTTCCCGGCGGCCCCACCAGTAGAACTCCCTTGGGAATGCGGGCGCCGATCTTCCGAAAGCGCTCCGGATCTTTGAGAAACTCCACAATTTCCCGCAGTTCGGTCTTGGCTTCCTCGGCGCCGGCCATATCGGCGAAGGTGACGGCTTCCGCTTCTCCCTCTAGGTAAAGTTTGGCTTTGCTTTTGCCAAAGGCCAGGGCTTGCTTATCGTCGTTGCGATAGACCAAAAAGCGCATGGCGAAGACCAAAATTAAGGGCGGCACCACCCAGGCCAGCGCCGTGCCGACCCAGTTGGGGCTGGGGGGGACTTCCGCTTCAAAAATCACCCCTTGACTTTCCAGCCGCTCCGCCAGTTGGGGATCATTCACCGGCACCGTCCCTAAAATTTGCCCCTGCTGTTGGGCCTGCTCCGTTTCCGGCAGGGGCGGCGGAGCGCCGTGGAGGGGATTGCGACTTTCCGGGGAGGGCGCGAGGGGGTCAGCGGGAATATCGGCGAATAGATCTGTTTGAGGTTCTAGGGGAGAGGGTTTCAGTTGGTATAAAATCAGGCGCTCTCCCACCTTGACCCGCGCGACTTGACCTTTATTCACGGATTGGAGAAATTGGCTATAGGGCTGGAGGGGAATATCTTCCCGTTGCCGGGGCCAAAACAGCGCCATTAGCAGAATCACCCCGGCGCCGGCGAGAAAAAGACTGCCGAGGGGAGGAATACGCAACCAAGAGAGTCGGGATTTGGGGCCCATCGTGAAACCAAAATGAGTGAGGAGCGGGGCAAGCCCGTAACCCATGATAAACCGCGACTCGCTGGGAATCGTCGGTTTCCGATTCCCCTTCGGCCCCGTCTACCGAGTCCATGGGGGTTAACGTCCAACTTCTGAATGCTCTCTGATTAATTCCCTCAAAGGTTTACTCTAAGGCAGTCAAAAAATTAGCTAAGAGTCCTTTGCCCTGCTCCGTCAAAATGCTTTCCGGGTGGAATTGCACCCCCTGGAGCCGGGGATAGTCCCGGTGCCGCAGTCCCATGATCAAGCCGTCTTCCAGCCAAGCGGTGATTTCTAAACACGCGGGCAAACTCTCCCGCTCCACCACTAAACTGTGATACCGGGTGGCGTTAAAAGGATTATCCAACTCCGCAAAAACCCCTTGCCCTTGGTGATAAATGGGCGAAGTTTTGCCGTGCATCAACGTCGGCGCCGAAATAACGTTGCCCCCAAAGGCTTGACCGATGCTTTGGTGTCCTAAACAAACGCCTAGGAGGGGAATCTGGAAGCCGTAGGTTTTGATCAACTCTAGGGAAATTCCCGCGTCTTCCGGGCGGCCCGGGCCGGGGGAAATGACGATGCCTGAGGGGTTTAAGGCGCCGATTCGCTCTAAGGTAATTGCGTCGTTTCGATAGACCTGAATCTCCTGGGCGACAGGAAAACGGGCGCCCAGTTCCCCCAGATATTGCGCCAAATTATAAGTAAAACTGTCGTAGTTATCGATGATGAGAATCATAGATCAGATTACAGATTACAGATTACAGACTACAGAAAAGTTGATATCTGGTATCTGTCATCTGATATCTGTTTAAGGGGCCAAGAGGGGAGGCAGGAGCAGGCAACCGCCCACAATGACGGCGGCCAGCGCCGAGATTAAAACGGCGCCGGCGGCGCAATCCTTGGCGATTTTCGCCAGTTCGTGATAGGACTGCCCCACGGTGAGATCCACCACGGATTCCAGCGCCGTGTTCAGGAGTTCGAGGATCATCACCAGCGCCGAGGTGAGGGTGAGAATCGCTAGACTCGCGCCGGTGACCTGGAGGAGAATCCCGGAAGTGACGGCCAGGGAGCCGACGCAGGTGTGAATGCGAAAATTGCGTTGGGTGACGAAGGCGTAGCGCACCCCCGCCCAAGCGTAGCGAAAACTGGTGAACAGATCCGGCGCCACTTGCCAAGCTTGGCGCCGTTGGGTCGTTTTCGGCAATGGCGCAAGGCTTAGGCTCAGGTTAGAGGAGGGGAAAGTGGCGGGGTAGGGGGTTTTCATAACAGTGTGATTGCTCCAAAAAAATAAAACCGTAAACCGAAGGGCGGCGCTCAGGGAGGGGCGGCCCCTAGGGTTCCCCCTGGGGGGTCTAAACCAATCCGAGTCAGGAGACTTTCCTGACAAGCCAGCATGGCCGTTAAGGAGGCTTCGTCGGGATGATCCCAGCCCAAAAGGTGCAGGAGACCGTGGGCCGCCAGCCAAGCCAGTTCGTAGGACAAATCATGGCCCCTTTCCCGAGCCTGTCGTCGGGCCTGGGGAACGGAAATAACGATATCGCCCAAATAGAGGGGTTCCGCGTCCGGTAGCGCCGGGAGTTCTCCCTCCAGCGCCGCAAAGGCGAGGACGTCGGTGGTTTGGGCTTTCTGTCGGAACTGGGCGTTGAGAGCCGTCATTTCCGCGTCGTCCGTCAGCCGTAGGGTTAGTTCGTAGCCCGGCGCCGGGGGAAGCTCTTCTTCGAGAGAGTCCAACCAAACTTGCCCCCAATCCTGCCAGAGAGGGGGGGCGATCAGATCGAGGAACTCTGGATCCGACCCTTGAACGTGAAGCTCAAATAATTTGGGAGAACTAAGGACGGCGCTCATAGGCTACAGCCACTGCCGAGTGAGATAGGAGACGCCCACCAGTAGACCGAGGAGGCCGGCGGTGGTCAAGAAAAAGTGAAAGAGGGACTTATTCCGCTTGCGAACCATATTGCGCATAGCCAGCTTGACATAGCTTGGCGGCGGCTCCTGGGGAGGAGCGGGGGGTTCTAGGGGAGAAGTCTCGCTCATGGATTGAGATTTTTGTATGCTATCGATTAAATCTGCTACCCACTCTAATCAGAATGCCCAAAAAATGCAAGGGTTTATCCCGCCTCTCCCCAGAAATTTTGAGCGAAGAGAGCGCCGGTTTTGATATATTAATCGCAGAATCGGGTTGAGCCAGCCGGAGATCTCACTACTCGAAGGGAAACAGTCCCCAGGCGGCGCCCCGGCGCCGGAGCCAACCGGAGGCCCGCAGACGGGTAATCGTCCAATTCACTTTTTCCCGTAGGCTCTCATACTGGAGTCCCCGAGGCATAGCCACCCCCAGCGCCGCCCCCGACCACTGCACCGGCAACTTTTCCAGTCGCGGGTCCGTTTGCGCCCAACCGGTGAGAACGCTCATATCTCCCGCGAAGGCGTCAATCCGACCTTCAATCAGAGCTTTCCGGGCTTCGGCGTAGGTTGATAACCCGACCAAGGTCGCCTGGGGCAAGCGGCGCTTGAGCAAAGGGACGACGCTGGATCCTGCCAAAACCCCCAGGCGCCGGCTTTGTATCGACAGAGAATTCAGGCCGCCGCCCCGGCGAACAATCACCCCCGCGCCGTCCAAGTAGTAGTAAGGGCTGAAGTCCGCCACCCGAGACCGGGCGGGATTAATCCCCATCTGGGCGATCACTAAATCGACCCGGTCCGCAAACAGCGCCGGCAGGCGTTCCTGATTCAGTAGAGGAACCAGTTCTAGGGCTTCGGCGTTGCCCAAAAGATTCTCGGCCAACTGCCGCGCCAGGTCGATTTCTAATCCCTGAAGTTGTCCCCGACTATCCCGGAAACCCAAGGGACGGGTATTGTCCTTGACCCCCACCCGTAGATACCCCCGTTCCTGGATGGTTTCCCAATCGGCGCCGCCGAGGCAGAGCGCCAAGAGGGCGACTCCGCCTAGACGCAGGAGAGGGAGCCAGGGCCGCCTTCCCGTCCATGCCAGCTTGCTCAACAGTCTCTTCATCCCCATCAAAAACGCTCCCCGCCGGGCCGCGATTGTCCTACGCCATAACCCGGAGGGTTTGCGCCGTTAAGTCCGTCAGCGCCGATAAGGAAGGATAGGCGGCGTCTAAACCTTCCCGCAACCAGAGGAGGTATTCCACATTACCGGCGGGGCCCTTGAGGGGAGACGGGGTCAGGCCGCCGTACCCCCACCCTAGCGCCAGGGCCCCTTGGCAGACGCCGTCAATGGCTTGGGCCTGGGCGGCGCTATCCCGAACGACGCCGTTTTTGCCCACTTTGTCCCGACCCACTTCAAACTGGGGTTTGATTAGCAAAATCGCCTCCCTGGGGCTAATCAGTAAACGCCAGAGCGGCGCCAGAACCTGAGTCAGGGAAATAAAGGACAAATCCATCACCCCCAAATCCGCCGGAATCTCGCCCCCGTAGAGGGCTTCGGCGGTGAGATGGCGAAAATTAACCCGTTCCTTGAGGACCACTCGACTATCCTGCCGCAGACTCCAGGCCGCTTGCCCGTAACCGACGTCGACCCCGTACACCCGAGCGGCGCCGGCTTGAAGCAGACAATCGGTAAAACCGCCGGTGGAAATGCCGCCGTCTAGACAGATCCGCCCCGCCGCCGTTACGGGAAAAACCTCTAAGGCCCGTCGCAGTTTCTCCCCCCCGCGGGAAACGTAGGGGGGTTTTTGGGTCAGGGTTAATTCAACGCCGACATCGACCTCGACGCCGGGCTTGTCGATCATCTGTTGGTTGACCCGCACTTCCCCGGCTCGGATTAATCGTTGGGCCAGATTGCGGCTCTCGCACAACCGGCGCTCCACTAATAACTGGTCTAGACGTTGTTTGGGCATAGCTTAAAGGGGATCGAGGAGATCAAAGAGACGAATCTTCATTTCTTCAATCTGACTGAGGGGCGCGACCCCCTTGGGACAGGAGAGTTTGCACATTTTGCAATTGTTGCAACCCCAGACGCCTTGGGCGCCCTGATTTTGTCGCTCTAGGCGCTGTTGACTGGCCTGGTCTCGGGAGTCGAGGAGAAAACGATTGACTTTGGCTAGCGCGTGGGGGCCCACAAAGCTCTTATTTTTAGCTTTAGCGTCGCAGTCGGAGTAACAAGCGCCGCAGAGGATACAGTTAGAGACTTGCTCCAACAGCGCCCGCTCCTGGGGGCTTTGGCGAAATTCTTCGAGGCTAGCGTTTTGGGCGTTGGTTCGTAGGAGATAGGGGTCAAAGACGTCGAGATCGGCCCAAAAGGGATTCATATCGACGACTAAATCCTTGATAACGGGTAAATTCCCGAGGGGAGAGAGGGTCAGTTTCCCATGATGGGTTTGCCCGTTGCCCTCCAGCCAAGCGAAGGCCTGACCAACACTTTCCTGACAGGCCAAAATAGGGCGGTCGTTCACCCGCATGGCGCAACTGCCGCAGATGGCGTTGCGGCAATTTTTCCGGTAAGCCACCGTGCCGTCCTGTTCTCCTTTAATTTGATTGAGGGCGTCTAGCAGGGTGTTTTGGGGAGACAGACTAAGGGCGTAACTCTGAAAGTAAGGCTCTTGCCCCGGTTGCCGGCGCTGGAGGCGGAGGGTGATATCCATAGGTTTGAAGGGGAGAAGATCAAGACTGACGCAGGGGAGGCGACTGAGGCGGTAAGACGACTCGGCTCCCGAGGCGATTGGCAAACCGGAGAACCGTTGGAGAGGGGGCGCTCGCCATTTATCATAGTCCGATCCCGGAGGATCGTCATAGAATGGTTATTCGCTCATTTTTGCTCAACCTTTTCGCTCAATCTTGCGGCGTTAACTCTGCCCAGGACTTCGGCCCGCTCTACCGAACTCGCTACTCATGATCGCCTGTCCCTTACCCCTAGACCGCTATCCCCAGATTCTTTTAGCCCACGGCGGCGGCGGCAAACTCATGGGGCAACTCTTAAAGGAGGTCTTTGACGCGGCCTTCGGCGCCGGCGCCGGCCATGACGCGGCGGTGTTTTCTCCCCCGGACGGCGCTTTAGCTTTTACCACCGATTCCTATGTGGTTCATCCCCTGATTTTTCCGGGGGGAGACATCGGGGCCCTTTCGGTTTATGGCACGGTGAACGATCTGGCCATGGCCGGCGCTAGACCCCTCTGCCTCAGCGCCGGGTTTATCCTCGAAGAAGGTCTCTCCGTCGCCACTCTCTGGCAAATTGTCCAATCCATGCAAAGCGCCGCCCAAATCTGCGGGGTGAAGATTCTGACTGGCGATACCAAAGTGGTGGAGCGGGGCAAAGGAGACGGCGTTTTTATTAACACGGCGGGGATCGGGAGCGTTCCCCGGGGGTTAAGGATTCATCCGGATCAAGTCGAGGCCGGGGATGTGGTCTTGATTAGCGGCGACTTGGGGCGCCACGGTATCGCCCTGCTGGCGGCCCGGGAGGGTTTGGAGTTGGAGACGCCCCTGGAGAGCGATCTGGCGCCGCTCCACGGGTTAGTGGCGGATTTACTTCAAGCCGGAATTACCCCCCATTGCCTGAGAGATTTAACCCGGGGCGGCCTAGCCAGCGCCTTGAATGAAATCGCGGAAACCGGCGGGGTGAAAATCGCCGTCGAGGCGGAGAACATTTCGGTTTGCGAAGCGGTGGACGGCGCCTGCGAGTTACTGGGTCTTGATCCCCTCTACGTGGCTAACGAAGGGCGCTGTTTGGTGATTGTTTCTCCCCGGGAAAGCGAGAAGGCGTTGGAAATTTTACAACAGCGCCATCCCCAGGCGGCGCGGGCGGGCGTCGTGACGGGCCGGAGCGAACAAAAACGAGGTTTAGTGACGGTGAATCGGGGCGGCGTCAGTCGTTTGCTAGACCTCCTCAGCGGCGAGCAGTTGCCCCGCATTTGTTGAGGCGCTGTCTTTTTTTTGGCGCCCGCCCCGCCCGGATTAAATCGCCCTCGGCTAAAAACCTAGCGGCGCTCCAAAGGTTCCAGACGGGGATCAAGGATTTTACGGCCGGCGCCGGCGAAATTGACGGCGATATTCATCCGGCGCCCGGCGCCGAGGAGATGGGTGACGACGCCGTCACCAAAACGGGCGTGATGGACGTTGTCCCCCACTTGCCAATCGATTCCGCCCTTAGCTTTAGCCGAGACGGTCGCCTGGGTTTTAACCCGCGTTTGTCGAGCGGGCAGGTTAGAGCGCAGAAGTTCCGGGGGCAGTTCCCGAATAAATTGGGAGGGAATAGCGGGTTCCCGCGCGCCCCAGACAAACCGCTCCTGGGCGTAGGAAATGAAAAGTTGCTCCTGGGCCCGGGTGACGCCCACATAACAGAGACGGCGCTCTTCTTCTAGGGATAAAGGGTCGTTAAGACTGCGACTATGGGGACAAATGCCCTGCTCCAGTCCCACTAGGAAGACCGCGGGAAATTCCAGCCCCTTGGCGGAGTGGAGGGTCATCAGGGAGACTTTTTCCTCGTTTTCATTTAGCGAGTCTAAATCGGACGCGAGGGCGGCGCCGCTGAGGAAGCCCTGCAAACTGTTATCTTCGTTGTCCTCCGCGTATTGGCCCATGGCGTTTCCCAATTCCGCCAGGTTGGCGATCCGGTTATCGGCCTCTTCCGTGCTTTGATTCTGGAGATCCGCTAGATAGCCGGATTCCTTGAGGACGCGGTTTAATAAATCGACGGCGCCCGCGGTTTCTAGATTTTCCCGCAAACTGGCCAGCAGTTGAGCGAACTGGCGGGTGGCTTTGGCGGCCCGCCCCGCCAGGGCGTTAACGGAGGTTTCGTCCTGAAGAATTTCCCAGAGAGGAATCTGCAACTCCTGGGAGGCTTTGAGAAAATTTTCCAGGGTGGTTTTGCCAATCCCCCGGCGGGGGCTGTTGATGATGCGTAACAAACTGACGGTATCCGCCGGATTAGCGATAACCCGGAGATAAGCCAGGGCGTCTTTGATTTCCTGCCGGTCGTAGAATTTAAAGCCGCCGACGATAGTGTAGGCAATATTAGCTTTGATCAGTTCGTCTTCAATGGCCCGGGATTGGGCGTTCATCCGGTATAAGACCGCGAAACTGCCAGGGTTTAATTCCGGGTTTTGACGACAGAGTTCGTGAATTTTTGCCGCCACAAAGCGGGCCTCTTCCTGTTCGTTACCGGCCTTATAACAATAAATATCCTCGCCGACGCCGCGGGTGGCCTTAAGAACCTTGTCAATGCGTTGGCTGTTATGTTCAATTAAAGCGTTAGCCGCCTGAAGGATATTTTCCCGAGAGCGGTAATTCTCCTCTAGTTTAACCATGGTGCGGGTGTCGTCGTCCGGCAGACCGTCCCCAAAGTCCGTCTGGAAGTTGAGCAAAATGGTGAAGTCCGCCATGCGGAAACTATAAATAGACTGATCCGCGTCTCCCACCGCGAAAATGGAGCGCCCCCGCCAATCCCAGTTCTCCCGCAGGGTCTCGCCGTTGGTGGCGAGCAAACGAATTAAATCGTATTGAATCCGGTTGGTGTCTTGATATTCATCCACTAAAATATGACGAAATTGTTGGTGCCAATAGCCCAAAATGGTCTCGTTTTGTTCAAATAAACGGGTGGGCACTAAGATTAAATCATCAAAATCCAAGGCGTTATTGGCGACTAATTGGCTTTGATAGGCTTCATAGACTTCGCTGGTGGCCCGACCCTTCAGACCGGGATTTTCCCGGCGGTAATCCTCCGGGGAGAGGCCCAGATTTTTAGCGTTGCTGATTTTATAGCGGAGGGAGCGAGGCTCGAATTGCTTGGAGTCGAGGTTTAGGTCTTTGGTGACAATGGACTTGATTAAACTCTGGACGTCGCTTTCGTCAAAAATAGAAAAGTCCCGGGTCCAACTCCGGCGCCGTTCGTCCTGATATTTATTAATGTCAAAGCGTAAAATGCGAGCGCAGAGACTATGGAAGGTGCCGATCCATAATTTCTTAGTAATCGATTTATAAACCTGGGAGCGGATCTTCTTTTGCTCGTATTCTGGCAGTAAATCCCAGGGTTTCCCCTCCTTTTCCAGCGCCCATTCCTTGGCGAAGAGCAGTTCCAGGCGCTCCCTCATTTCTCGGGCGGCTTTATTGGTAAAAGTCACCGCTAAAATATGCTCCGGCTCCACCCCATGGGCCCGAATCAGATGGGCGATGCGATAGGTCAAGGCCCGGGTTTTGCCGGAACCGGCGCCGGCCACCACCAGCAGGGGGCCGCAGTAGTGTTGCACGGCGGCCCGTTGGGAGGGATTGAGGGAGGCGAGAAGGGAGTCGGCGGCGCTCATGGCTAGGGATCAAAAGGCTAATTATAGTTTTAGACCGCCTGGGAGCGCCGGGCCAAGAGTTGCTCTTCCAAAACGGCGATGCGATGGTAGGCCGCCGTCAGTTGGGCGCTGAGACGATGCACCTGTTGGTCGCAGGAGAGGGGCGTCGGGCGTCCATCCCCCAGCCAAGGGCTGTTTAAGGCTTCGTCCGGGAGGATATCTTTATGAATCAAAAGCTCTTCCATTCTGACTTCCTCCGGGGAGGTCTGGGACGCCGAGTCCCGTAGGCGCTTCCAGCGGTTCCCGAGGGGTTCCGGCGGGGGCGGCGCGTCCGCCTTCTCGGCGATGACGGAGAGATAGAGACAAAGATCCGCCAGCGCTTGTTGCAAAGCGCCGACCTGTTGGCTTAAGCGTTGGATTTCTATTTTCAGGGTTTCGGGGGAATGATCCATGGGGCAAAGGAAAGAAACGACCCTAGGCGGGCCCGATAAAGTTTTTCCATCCTAGGCGCCTTCAGGGGCAAGAGAGCCGCCCCTGGGAGGGTTTTAAGCTTTTCTTAAGATTTGCCCCGGTTAATTTAACCCTCCAACAGTTCAGCCAAGGTCTCCCCTAAAATGGCTAGCGCCTCCTCAATTTCCGCGGCGCTGACGATTAAGGGGGGCACAAAGCGGAGCACCTTGGGCCCCGCCGGCGCTAGGAGCAGACCCTTCGCCAGCGCCGCCTTAACCACTTCGATAGACGTCAGGCGGGCGTCGCCCCGAATTTCTAGCCCGTCGATCAGACCCCAACCCCGGACTTCGCTAAAGGTCTGGGGATAGCGTTCCAGGAGAGCGCCGAGGCCCTGGCGGAGTTGTTGCCCCCGGGCCTGAACATTGGCGAGAATGTCGTCTTGCTCCAAGGTTTTCAACACCGTTAACCCGGCGGCGCAAGCCAAGGGATTGCCGCCAAAGGTGCTGGCGTGGTTCCCCGGCTCAAAGACGTCGCAGAATTTTTTGCAAACCATGGCGCCGATGGGAATGCCCCCGGCCAACCCCTTGGCGCTGGTGAAGATATCCGGCTCCACCCCCAACTGCTCGTAGCCCCAGAGGGTTCCCGTCCGCCCGACGCCCACCTGCACTTCGTCGAAGACCAATAAAATATCGTTCTGGTCGCAAATTTCCCGTAGGCGCTGGAAATACTCCCGGTTGCCGGGGCGGACGCCCCCTTCTCCCTGGAGGGGTTCTAACATAATGGCCGCGACGCGGCTGTTGCCTTCGTCTAGGTCGGTGATGGCGTCCTCAATGGCTTGAATATCGTTGTAGGGGACGTGGACAAAGCCCGGCACTAGGGGGTCAAAGTGTTGCTGATATTTGGACTGACCCGTGGCGGTGACGGTGGCCAGGGTGCGACCGTGGAAACTGGCGTTGGCGGTTAAAATGACCGGCTGTTCGAGGAAATCCAACACCGTGTGAGCGTATTTACGGACTAACTTAATGGCCGCTTCATTGGCCTCGGCGCCGGAATTGCAGAAAAAGACCCGGTCGCCGCAGGAGCGCTCCACGATCCACTGAGCCAATGCTCCCTGTTCCGGGATGTAGTAGAGGTTAGAGACGTGATGGAGCTTTTGCATTTGCTCGCTCACGGTTTTCGCCAGCGCCGGATGACCGTGGCCTAGGGTGCAGGTGGCGATGCCCGCCACGAAATCCAGATAGGGCTTACCCGTCGTATCCCAGAGCCGACACCCCTCTCCCCGCTCAATGGCAATGGGAAACCGCCCGTAGGTCGTCATCACATAGGAGTCAAAGGTTTCGGGGCTAAAGACAGGGGGGGCGGTTAGGGTAGAACTCACAGGCGGCTCCGAGAATGCAAAGGATAATCCGACTTTAACCTAAGGATTAAGCGAATTTTAAATTCTGATTTTAAAGGGTGATCTAAGGTTTCGCTAGCGTTAACTCGCCCCAATTTCGGCTCAAAAGTCAGGAAAGCTTAGCTTATTCGACTGGCTATACTTAAGGATAATTCTCGCTTCCGTCCCGACCATGCTCTTTCACCCGGCCAATCTGCCCTTCTGGCTCCTGCTGACCCTAGGCTTGCTCTGCCTCGGCTTAATCCTGTTGAGCGGCGGCGAGGACGACAGCGCCGGTTTGGGAAGCGATTCAGAGGTAGATTTGAATCTGGACTTAGATCTAGATATCGACGCCAATGGGGAGGCTCCCCCCGGCGCGCTCCAATACCTCGGTTGGTTGGGCTTGGGACAAGCGCCGCTACTCTTGCTCCTAGGCATTGACTTTAGCCTCTGGGGGGTTTTGGGTTGGGGATTAAACGCGCTTTGGGCCCAACTCGCGGGGCAATTTCCCCAGGGCTTGGCCGCTTGGCTGGTTTTACTACTACCGGGAGTTCTGAGTCTTTGGATCGGGCGCTTGCTTTCCCGTCCCCTAGGCGCGGCGTTTAGACCCTTTAGTCAGGACGCGCACCCGGAGCGCTTAATTGGTTGCCTCGCCACTGTCACCTCCAAGGCGCTTCCCTACCGTAAGGAGGGAAAAGTGGGACAACTTTTAGCTCGGGACGGCGCCGGTAACGTTCTCGCGGTGTCGGCGGCTCTGCCGGCCTGGGCGACGGTGGTTCCTCGCCACAACCAAACGGCGCTGATTATTGAAATTCTCCCCGACTCCGAGGGCTATCTCGCCATCGCTAAGGACAGTAGCGACGAGGACAAATGGCTGGGCCGCGTCGACTAGGGAAAACAGGGTGCTAGAGTATATAAACTATTTTGAGCTTCTGTTAAACCGCCGAATGCCAGCCCTAGGTTTCTGGGCGGGGGGGGGATAGCGTACAAAAAGTAACACAAATAGGAACTCTGTTATACAATTTAGGGTAGAAACCAAAATGTAGTGATGTCAAGATTTAGCTCAACTACATGAAAATAAAAAACACAAAGACTAAGTCTACACAAGAAAGGCTTTGTGTACTCGTACGACGACGGATCGGAAGGGACACCAGACCGAATCTTAGATTATAATTGACTTATTAAACTAGTCTCTAAAGGGTGTATTATGTGCATCTCATTGTCCTGTCCCCACTGTCATTCTCAGAAAATTGTCAAGAATGGAAGCATT
>WGLZ01000061.1 GCA_016471375.1 Cyanobacteria bacterium RI_101 | reverse complement strand
GGGAATAACGGTAGCGCCGGTTAAACGGACGTTGTTATTTAACACAATAACGTCGTCTCCCGCTAGTTGATTGGCTTGGAGAATAGCGTAACTGAGGGTTCCCGCAGTATTTCCTAAGCCATTATCCGTAGTTTGAGTGACAGTAAAAGTAGACATAATACACCTCTCGGATTGTGTAGCTAAAGGTTCCCTAAAGCCAGAACAATAGGGAACCAGGGTTTAAAAAATTAGACAAAGAAACTGTCAACAGGAACCGCGCCGAAGTCGGGTAATCCTCCTTTTAAACCTGTGATATTGATCAACAGGTCTTTATCCGCTTGGAAGAGAGCGTTGGTGTTATTGACAACCAGATAGGTTCCCCGAATGCCCGGAGTCGTCACTTTCACCAAAGCGGCGCTGTTAATCCCTAGGGCTTGGTTCCCCTCGACGGCGCCGTTAGCGTCGGTAAAGACTTGAGTCATCACTTCCGTTAAAGTGGCGGCTTTGTTATCCGCAGCTCGTGTCAAACTAACCGGCGCGTTAACATTCCAGCCGCCCTGAGTTAGAAGATCGATTTTATCTTCCCCAAGGGTGAAATCTTTAATCCAATCGGAAGCGTTTACTAAGGACTGACCGAAGTTAAAGATAAAGATATCCGCGCCGCCTTTCCCGGTCAAAATATCGGCGCCGGCGCCGCCATTAAGGAGGTTATCGCCGCTATTGCCGGTAAGTTTATTGTCTAAAGTGTTGCCGATACCGTCTAAATCATCGGTGCCCATCAGGGTCAGATTTTCTAAGTTTTCCCCTAAACCGTAGGAGAAATAGGCTTTGACGGTATCCATACCTTCATTCGGATTTTCGACAATGACAGAGCCGGGGTGACGATAGAGATAAATGTCATCTCCCAGACCGCCCAGAAGCAGATCATTCCCCGCTTTTCCGTCGAGGGTGTCGTTACCTTCCCCGCCAGTGAGAACATTATCACCGTTATTGCCGGTGAGTTTGTTATTCAGAGAATTACCCGTTCCATCAAGGTTAGCGGTTCCCAATAGGGTTAAATTTTCAACATTATCGGGCAAAATGTAACTGATAAAGGCCTTAACCGTATCGGCGCCTTCATTCAGGTTTTCCACCACTAGATCACCAGGGTCGTTCACCGTGTAAGTGTCATTTCCCAGACCGCCCCGCATTTCATCAGCGCCGACTTTCCCGTCTAGGCGATCATTACCGCCCAAACCCATCATTAAATCATCGGCGCTGGTTCCGACTAAAACGTCGTCCCCTTCCGTGCCCATGATGGCGTTACTGGAAGTGATAATAGTTCCCCAAATATCGTCATTATCCGTGGCTGTTCCGCTATCATCCGCGGCGCTGTTCCCGGAAAAAATCACTAAACCGTTAGCGGTCACCGTGGGTAAAACAGTCGGCATCCCTTGATTATTGCCGTTGGAATTAGTCAAGGACTGCATAATAAACAGCCCGGCCCCTAACCCTTTACCGTTCAAGAGAGAACTAGAGCCGAGTCCGCCCACGGCGCTGTTATCGGCAAAGGTCGCGTTATTTAAGTTCAGGGAACCGCTACGAATAAAGAGACCGCCCCCCATCCCGGCGCCTCCACTACCACCATCCCCTCCGCCATAACCGCCCGAACCTCCGCTCGCACTGTAGTCTCCATCACCGCCGCCGCCGCCGCCAAATCCGCCATTTCCTCCCGGGCCGCCGGCACCGCTTTCTGACGAACACTGAGTAGTGATTCCGTTATTGCCACCGCTACTCTCTCCGATGCTTTGATGATGGACAAAGCTCGAAAAAGTTAAAGAACTTTCACTATTAAACCGAGGCTTATATCCATATACAATGCTATATCCACCAGCCCCACCAATTCCGCCACCAGCCCCAAAACCACCATTACCTCCCGGACTGCCATCTCCTGCGAAATCCCCATAAGGATCCCCATATTCATCAAAGTAAATATAACCGCCACTGCCTTCAGAACCATCATAGCCATACACTCCCCAGTTATTACTGCTACCATCTGGGATAAACCCCATACCTCCGCCTGAGTAGCCCCACCCGCCACCATTACCGCCGATAGCCGCATTGTTTAAAAATCCGACATTATTTAAACTGACGCTACCGTCATAGATAAAAAGACCGCCTCCCATACCGGCGCCGCCTCCGCAACCCCCTCCCCCTTCGGCGCGACCGTTGGTAATTGTTAGGTTAGAAATTGAAACAGCGCCGGATTTAATAAATAAAGGACGGGTATCCCCGGTATCATTAATCCCGTTGTTATTCACATCGCCGCTGAGACTGAAGCCATTTCCCTCTAGGGTAATATTGCTATCAATAAAGCTGGGAATAACGGTAACGCCGGTTAAACGGACATCGTTATTTAAAACAATAACGTCATCTCCCGCTAGTTGGTTGGCTTGGAAAATAGCGTAACTGAGGGTTCCCGCCGTGTTGCCTAAGCCATTATCCGTGGTTTGAGTAACTGTAAAAGTAGCCATGATACACCTCTGCGATTGCGTGAAATAAACTTAATAAAATAAACTCCTCACTCATGACTCAAACTAGACTTGAGCGCCGTCCGCGGAACGGGGCATAATCACATTAGCGGCGCTGTTGCTGGGGGTTTGCCAAAAAGAAAGTTGAGAATATTGCTGAAATAAATCCGGCGGTAAAATGGTTTGACGGGGAACAAACTCGACTTTCGGCTTAACCTGATGGAGTCCTTGCGTATGGAGACGCCCGTCAAATTCCGGCGCGTCGTACTCCACTTGGTCAAAGTCATGCTCAAACGGCTCTTGCCCTAAAAATTGGTAAATCAAATTTAGAGTGTCCTTCGGCGCTTGGGTGAGAATATCGTAATCCACCAAAAGCAAACATTCGCTCTGCTCGCTATAGAAAGCCTCCTTCAGAGCGTTATAGGCGAAACCCACCAAGCGACCGCCCTGACTGAGGGCTTCGGTGCGGGTGTAAACCGTGGCTCGCTCCGTGGCGGTGCCAAAGAGACGGGACACTTCAAAGACATTTTTGCGAATCAGGCGCTCTAAACTATCCATAATCCAGGCCACATTGCGCACACAGCAAATCACCTTGGCCTCGGGGAAAAGTTGGCGGATCAGGGGGAGCTTGCTACACCAAAGGCGATTGGTGTCAAAAATAACGGCTTTGTCTCCTTGATCTTGGTAATAAACCGTGAAAATACTGAAGATCAGCGCCTGTTTTTGTTCCGGGGTAATAAAGACGGAAAACTCGTTATCCTCGCTCATGGCGTTCAACAGTTGATTGACCAAACCTCCCACCGGACTAGACATCCCGGCGTGAAAACGGGGATTCTGCCGCAGAAGAGCGCCGAGGAGGGTCGAGCCAGAACGGGGTAAACCGGAAATGAAGTGGAGTCGCGGCGCCATGGGTTGTTCCTCGGCTTTGTTTGCAAAAAAATCCCAGGAAAAGGATCAAATCTTAATATTTTATTAAGAAATCGGGTCTATTTTCATCTTGATAAATCCATTGTAGTTTCTGTCTTAATCAATGGCTCTAGCTGAGCAACAAACCTTTACATATAGTTTTCAAGTTCTTTAGCTGGCGGAAAAACCCGTCCCTCGACAAAGGGAACCGGACTCTATAGAATGACACTCTAGCCTTCTCGGAGGCCTACTTTGTCCTGAAAATACTTTATGGCTATTTCGGTGCCTGCCCGGAGCAAGTGGTCGCCTGTCCAGCGTTACCTAGAGCTTTTGCAGATTTTAGTGGAGCGCAACCTCAAGGGTCGGTATCGAGGCTCTTTCCTCGGGGTCTATTGGTCGTTGCTGAACCCCTTGATCATGACCTTGATCTACACCGCCATCTTCGGAACCGCTTTTAAGTCCTACTTCGGCGGCTCCACGGTTAACTATATGTTGGCGGCCTTTACCGGGCTGATCGTCATTAACTTTTTTACCTCCTCCACCAACCAGGCGCTGGCCAGCGTGGTGCAAAGCGGGGGACTGATGAACAAGATTCGTCTGCCCATCAGCGTTTTTCCCCTCTCGATGATCGTCTCCAATATTTTCCAGTTTGTGGTCGGCCCCCTGCCCCTCTTGGCGCTGGTGACTTTTTTGAATACCCATGACCCGGACACCGCCTACTGGGCGCCGAATAATCTCCTCCATGCGTCGGTCAATATTCTTGCCCTTTTCATTCCCCTTCTAGCGCTGAGCCTCGTTTGCACGGGAGTGGGCTACCTCGTCAGCGCCCTCTATGTCTTTTTCCGAGATCTGCCCTACTTTTATGAGTTGGTTTGTTTTGTCTTGTGGATTGGTTCCCCCATTTTTTACCCGGTGGAAATCGTTCCGCCGCAGGTCAAACAGTTCTTACTGTTCAACCCCCTCTTTCCCATCATTGAAAGCATCCGCCAATTGTCCTTGATGAATGAAATGCCCGACCTCGGACTCATCGTTCACGCCTTAGCCAACGGCGTCGTCCTCTCCCTAATCGGTTGGGGATGCTTCCGGGCTTGGCAAAATCAGTTTATGGACTTGTTGTAACTTTATTTACGTTTAAATGACTGAAGTTATTCGTCTAGATCAGGTTTCTCTCCATCGGCGGACTCAAGAGGAGTTCTCCTATGATTTGAAACGCACCATTTTCTCTGTTCTGGAGGGAAAATATCGCAAACCCAGCCGTAAGCTCGTGTTAGACCGCATTGATCTCACCGTCGGCGCCGGGGAAAAAATCGGCATTATCGGCTCCAACGGCTCCGGTAAATCCACCCTTCTCAAGGTGATCTGCGGTATTTTGCAACCGACCCAGGGCGTTCTCCGGGTGCGGGGGGACATCGCCCCCTTAATCGAACTCGGCGCCGGTTTTGACCCGGAGTTATCCGTGCGGGACAATATTATTCTCTACGGAGTGATGTTAGGTTTTTCCCGTCAGGAAATGCAGGAACGGGTGGAGTCGATCCTAGATTTCGCCGAACTTCGGGATTGTTGCTACGCGCCGGTCAAATCCCTCTCTTCCGGCATGTCGGCCCGGTTGGGTTTCGCCATCGCCACGGACGTGCAACCGGATATTCTCATTCTCGACGAAGTCCTTTCCGTGGGGGACGAGCACTTTAAGCACAAGTGTCAGGCTCGCATGAATAAACTTTGGAATCAGCACACCACCATTTTGGTGGTCTCCCACGGTCTCCCCTTTATTCAGGAATCCTGCGAGCGGGCCATTTGGCTAGATAAGGGACAAATTCGTTTCATGGGCAGTAGTCAGGATACGATTGATCATTATCTGGAAGCGGTTCGGGAAAGCGACGCCGCGGAGTTGTCGATTTAGCGTAATCTATTCTGCGAATCAACTGATTGCTAAGCAACGGAGAATTAAAGACGATGAAAATTTTAATCACCGGCGGCGCGGGCTATATCGGCTCCGTCTTAACCCCGGCGCTGTTGGCCGCGGGCCACGAGGTGACGGTTCTGGATAGCTTTATGTTTGGGCAAAATAGCCTGGCGGACTGCTGTCACTACGAGACTTTTCAGGTCGTCCGGGGCGACTGCCGCAATGAGAAGTTAATGATGTCTCTTTTGGAAGACGCGGAAGCCATTATTCCCCTGGCGGCGCTGGTGGGAGCGCCGCTTTGTAGCCGGGATCAGATCGGCACCAAAACCATTAATCAGGATGCGGTGGAAACGCTCTGCCGTTTGGCTCGCCCGGAGCAAAAAATTCTCATGCCGGTGACTAACAGCGGCTACGGCATTGGGGAGGCGGGGAAATTCTGTACGGAAGAGAGTCCCCTACGCCCTATTTCCCTCTACGGCACCACGAAAGTGGCGGCGGAAAAGGCGGTTTTGGAGCGGGGCAACAGCATCACCTTCCGTCTGGCCACCGTCTTTGGCATGTCTCCCCGAATGCGGGTGGATCTGCTGGTTAATGATTTTGTCTATCGCGCCGTTTATGACCGAGCGGTGGTGATTTTTGAAGGGCACTTCAAGCGCAACTATATTCATATTCGGGACGTGGCTAAGGTCTTCCTCCACGGTTTGGATAACTTTGAAACCATGAAGGGTAAAGCCTACAATGTGGGGTTAGAAGACGCCAATCTCTCCAAACTGGAACTCTGCGCCGAAATCCAGAAATATTTGCCCAATTTTGTCTATCTGGAGGCCCCCATTGGGGAAGACCCGGATAAGCGGGATTACATTGTCTCCAATCAACGGATTTTAGCCACGGGCTTTACCCCCGATTGGTCTTTAGGACGGGGCATTCGGGAACTGATTAAGGGTTACACCATTCTCAGGAATAGCGTTTACTCTAACGTTTAATTCAGTTATAGCGACTTGCGGACAGATGAGATACGGGCTTCGGCTACGCTCAGCCCTCGCGCCCTGAGCGTAGCCGAAGGGCAGGCCTCGATCGGTTCCACACTCGTAAGAACACTGCTATATCAGTTATCAGTAAATATCAGTAAACTCAATGACTCAACATTTACTGAGCGGTTTTGGTTTTTGGAGCGGCGCCGGTTATCCCTTTCGGGCCGGGGGTCTTCTACGGCGTTATCCCAGTTTAGCCCCCTATTTGGTTATTCCCCTTTTGCTGAATCTCGCGCTGGGGATTTGGCTCTATTGGCAACTGTTGCAATGGGGGGAAAACAGCGCCGAAATCGGTCGCATTTACTTCGGCGCTTGGTGGCGGGAGTGGGGCGGACAATTGCCTGACTCTTTTGGTTTTCTCGGGGGGATAATCACTCTAATCAGTTGGCTACTAGACTTATTATTCAAATTCTTTTTACTCATCATTGCCGGTTTTATTCTTTCCCAGTTGGGGGTCATTCTCGGCGCTCCTTGGTATGAAAAATTATCGGAAAAGTTAGAGAAAATTCTCTTGGGGCGTTTATTTTTACAAAACCTAGGCTTCGGCGCTGAAATTCGCAGATCGATTGCCTTTGAGGCGAAAAAACTAGTTTTACTGCTGGGCATTGGCGTCCCTAGTTTATTCTTGAACGTCTTTCCCGGCTTAGGCTCCCTAGCCGCGACGGCGGTGGGCGTGACGTTAACGGCGACCCTCGCCTGTTTGGATTTTCTTAATCCTCCCCTAGAGCGCCGGCGCTTGTCCTTCCGGGCTAAATTGGGCTTAATTGTGAAAACTTTACCCGCCAGCGCCGGATTTGGGTTGTCCTGTCTGATTTTGGTCAGTATTCCCGTGGTCAATCTAGCGACGATTCCCCTCTGTATTTTGGCGGGTACTTTATTCTTTAGCGAGCGCCTTTATCCCCGCTATTTCGCGCAGCAGGAGGAAATTTAATCCATGCGAGCTGTCCTCTGCGGCTACTACGGTCAGGGTAACGGCGGCGACGAGGCGCTGTTGGCGACCCTCTTACAACTTTTGCCCCCGTCGGCGACGGCGGTGGTCTTGTCCGCCAACCCGGCCCAAACGAAGGAACGCTACGGCGCCGAGAGTATTCCCCATCGGGACTGGGGCGCTATTCTCCAAACCCTAAGAACCTCCCAGGTGTTTATCTGGGGCGGCGGTAGTCTCATGCAGGACTCCACCAGTCTTTTGAGTCCTTGGTACTATGGCGGCTTAATGGCGCTGGCCCAATTACTGGGACTCAAAACCCTCGCCTGGGCCCAGGGCGTCGGCCCCTTAAACCGGGCCCCGACCCGGTGGCTCACCTGTCAAGTTTTGAGTCGTTGTCAGGGCGTCACCGTCCGGGATCTGGGATCCGCCCGACTGTTAAGCCAGTGGCAAATTCCCCACCAACTGGGGCCAGACCCCGTTTGGCTCCTAGACGGCGTCTTAACTTCTCCGTCCCGCCTGACCCCGCCGGTGGTGGTTGTTAACCTCCGTCCCCATCCTTTACTGACGCCCCAGCGCCGGGAGATCTTGACGAAAGCGCTCGCTCATTTCCAGCAGGCCACCGGCGCTCATCTGCGCTTGCTTCCCTTCCAAAAAAGTCAGGATCTCCCCCTAGCGGAAGCGTTGGCTCAAAATCTGACCGGCGCCTATGAAATTCTTTACCGGGAAGACCCGAGGGAATTAAAGGGACTCTTTCAGGGCGCCGATTTAACCATCGGGATGCGTCTCCACAGTTTAATTATGGCGGCGTCCGAGGGGAATCGAACTTTTGCCTTGAGCTATGACCCGAAGGTGAGTCGTTTGATGGCGGAAGCGGGGCTACCGGGCTGGGAGTTGCCCGAGTTGCCTATGGACTCGGAAGCGATTAGCCAAACTTGGCAAGACCATTTGCGCGACGGCGCTCCTTTAAGCGTTGAACAACGGCAGGATCTCCGGCGCCGAACGGAAGTCCACCGGGATTTACTGTTGGAATTCTGCTAAGTTTGTTGCGTCCCTAAAAACGGTATTCCCCGGCTTAATGGTTTAACCGAGTTAACGTCGCCTTCAACTCCGGCGCTTTGGCCCTTAAACACTTTTGGGGTTCCGCCAGCGCCTGGGTCAGTGATGTCTGCTCGTCCACCAGGGAGATAATTCCGGCGACGCCGGGATAGACCTGAAACTGGGACTCTCCGGCAATGACAATCAGCGGTTTTTGATATTTTTGCGCCAACTTGAGAACCCCGGAAACCACTTTGCCTTGTAAAGACTGGGAGTCAAAACAACCTTCCCCGGTGATGACGACTTGACAGGCTTCAATCCGCTCCTCCAACCCTGTCAACTTGGCCACGGCGCCGAAACCGGACGTTAACCGAGCGCCTAATCCCCAGACCGCGGCCGCTCCCAGTCCCCCCGCGGCGCCGGCGCCGGGAAAATCGGCGTTCACCCCCAACTGTTCCCGGACTATCTGGGCTAAACGACGCAAGCCTTGGTCTAGGCGCTGAACCATCCCTGGATCGGCGCCCTTTTGGGGGGCGAAAATAAAAGCGGAACCCTCTGGCCCGTGGAGCGGGTTAGTCACGTCGCTCCAGACCGTTATTGGGGGTAACGGCGCCGGGGCGGGCGGAGGTAAAATCGCGGCCAACTCTCGGAGCGCGCCCCCGCCCGGGGGCAGATCTTGATCCTGGGCGTCGAGAAAACGCCAGCCGAGAGCCTGAAGCATTCCCAAACCGCCGTCCTGGGTGGCGGAGCCGCCGATGGCCAGATAAATTTGACGGGCGCCCTCTTCCCTAACTGCCTGAAGGAGTTCGCCGACGCCGTAGCTGGCGGTTTGTTCGGGATCCCGTAAATGGGGCGGAACGAGGGTAAGCCCGCTAGCTTGGGCCATTTCAATGATGGCGATTTCCTCCGGTAACCAGAGGTAGGAGGCCGTGACCCTCTGTCCAGGCAAGGGCCCCTGAACCGTCAGACTTCGCCAATCCGCCTCCGGTAAACACAGGGCCAGCGCCGCCAATGTGCCCTCTCCCCCGTCCGCCAGAGGATGAAGAAGCAGGGGAAAATCGGCCCTTAACTCTTGCTCTAGAATCTGGCAAACCTCCAGCGCCGAGAGAGTGCCCTTAAAGGAGTCCGGCGCTAGGAGAAGGGTCATGGTTTTCGCTCTCGCAAGGAATCGACTCAGCTAGGTTGAGTTAGCTAGAGACTTTGCTCATAAACTGAGCGTAGCTAAGTTCATTAATCCGATTCCAAGCGGAAATACTTTTCCGAAAAGCCAACCAAGGCTCGTAGACCGCCTTAAAGGCCGGGTTTTTACCGGCGGTTTCCGTCATTAACGCCTGGGCTGTTTTCAGCGCCGCCTGGAGAATATCCTCGGGATAGGCTTTCAGTTCCGTTCCTCCCGCCAGCAGTTTTTCCAGCGCCGCTTGGTTGAGGGCGTCGTACTGGGAGAGCATCCGTAGATTGGCCGCTTGGGCGGCGCTTTGGAGGATGGTTTGGTATTCCTGGGGCAACTTTTCCCAGGCGCTTTTATTGATCAACAAATCTAAAGTCGGCCCCGGCTCCCACCAGCCGGGATAGTAATAGTATTTCGCCGCCCGGTTTAAACCCAACTTTTCATCGTCGTAGGGGCCGACCCATTCCGCCGCGTCGATGGCGCCCCGGTCTAGAGCCAGATAAATTTCGCCGCCGGGGAGCACTTGCACGCTGACCCCCAACTCCGCCATCACCTGACCGCCCTGGCCGGGAATGCGCATTTTCAGCCCCTTCAGATCCGCCAGACTTTGGAGGGGCTTTTTAAACCAGCCCCCCATCTGGGCGCCGGTGTTGCCCGCGGGGAAGTTAATGATATTAAAATCGCTATAAATTTTATGGATGGCCTCCAGACCGCCGCCAAAATAAAGCCAGGCGTTTTGTTGCTGGGCCGTCAAGCCAAAGGGCATGGCGCAGGCGAAACCCAGCGCCGGATTTTTGCCGATGTAGTAATAGCTGGCCGTGTGGCCGCACTCCACCGTGGCGTTCTGGACGGCGTCGAGCACCTCTAAACCGGGGACAATCTCCCCCGCGGCGTAGGGGGTGATGGTAAATTTGCCCTGAGTCATTTCCCCCACCAATTTGCAGACCGTCTCGGCGCCGCCGAAGATGGTGTCTAGGGATTTTGGCCAACTGGTGACCATCCGCCAACGGAGTTTAGGCAAATCGGAGGAGGAGGCTTCGGTTTTCGGCGCCGGGGTTTGGCCGCAGGCCACTAGGGTGGAAGCGGTTCCCAGGGCGACGGCGGAGTGAGTGACAAGGGCGCGACGGCGCATGGGGGTTAGGGGTTAGGGGTTAGGGATTAGGGGTTAGGGGTTAGAGCAACTGTAGGGAACCTAAGAAACCGTTAGTCGCTTGGGCGTTGGGCGCCGAGCGGGGATAACGAACCCCGAGCGCGTAGAGTTTATCTTTGACTAAATAGACCCGAAAGACAATCCCTTCTTCTTTACCTAGGAAACGTAATTCTTCCCCGGCGTAGTCCCCGAGGCTGACGCTCCGTTGACTTTGCAATTTAAATTCCCCCGCCGGCGCCGCTTTAGCTTGAATGGCCTGGAGAAGCGCCTTAAAATCCCCCTGCTGTTGGGGGGTTAACCCAGAGGCGTAGGCCGCCAGATAGCGCCGGTCTTCCTGCTGGGAAGCGAGGCCCCGAAAATTGAGATCCCCTAGAGCCGTGGGAACCGTCACCGTTTCTTCCCGCAAAATTCCGGGGGGCATCCAGAGAGAAACGCCGATATTCTCGAAAATGAGCAATTGCCAGGCGTCGGATTGGGCCCGAAAGGGGGCGATCCCGCTGGGAGCGCGTTGCAAGAGAAGACGATCTTCAGATCTCAGGCGTCCGGTTTCAAAAAAACTCCGCTGATCCAAGGTGTTAAAGCCCGAGGATTGGGCAAAAGCCCCGAGGGGAAAGAGCAGGGAGGCGAGGAGCCAGGGCAGGAATTTAAAATTCATGGACGCGAATTTTTGTGGACTGATTTTTCCTTGGAAGGTTAGAGGGATGATAACCCATCCGGCGCTCCCCTCGTCGCCCGCCGGGGGAATCGATCAGGAATGAGAATGGTAAGATAAAAGTCCCGTTTGGCAAAAAGCCGACAGTGGAATAGTGATGGCCATTAAACGCTCCGGCGATAACCCCAAACCCGCGCCCCGGGGGGAAGATTTACTGACCGCCGCTAAAACGCCCCAGGAAGAAAAGAGCGCCGACGCCGCGGAGGAAAAGATTCGCCCCCAGACCTTGGCGGATTACATTGGCCAGAAGGATTTAAAGGAAGTTCTCGGCATCGTCATCGGCGCCGCTAAGGCCCGGCAAGATCCCATCGATCACCTCCTCCTCTATGGCCCGCCGGGGTTAGGGAAAACCACCCTCTCTCTCATTCTGGCTAAGGAAATGGGAGTCAACTGTAAAATCACCGCCGCCCCGGCGCTGGAGCGCCCTAGGGACATCACGGGTTTACTGTTAAGCCTGCAAAAGGGAGATATTCTCTTTATCGACGAAATCCACCGTCTTAACCGCCTGACGGAAGAACTGCTTTACCCCGCCATGGAGGATTATCGCCTCGATATTACGATGGGGAAAGGGGACAGCGCCAAAATTCGGAGCTTAGCTCTAGCGAAATTCACCCTCATCGGCGCCACCACGAAGGTCGGCTCCCTCACGGCGCCCCTGCGGGACCGGTTCGGACTCATCCAACGCTTGCGCTTCTACGACCTAGAGGAACTGCGGCGGATTATCCTCCGCTCCGCCCAAATTTTGAATGCCGCCATTACCGCCGACGGCGCTGAAACCATCGCCCTGCGCTCTCGGGGAACCCCCCGCGTCGCCAACCGACTCCTAAAACGGGTGCGGGACTACGCTCAAGTGAAAGGCTCGTCTGAAATTACCTCAGAGCTAGCCACGGCGGCGCTGGATCTCTACCAGGTGGATAAGCGGGGCTTGGACTGGACGGATCGCTTGTTGTTAACCACGCTCATCGAGCAATTTCAGGGCGGCCCCGCCGGGTTAGAGGCGCTGGCCGCCGCCACCGGAGAAGACCGCAAGACCATCGAGGACGTTTATGAACCCTATTTACTCCAAATCGGTTATCTGAATCGCACTCCCAGGGGCCGGATTGCCACTCGGGCGGCCTATCTTCACTTAGGATTAACAGCGCCGTTCCTGCTAGACGAGTTGTTTTAAACCAACAAGATAGCCCCAAATGAGAACGCTCTTCGCTTGCCCCCATACCCTTCGACCGCGCTCCCTTCTCCCGTTCCCTGAGCGTAGCCGAAGGAGGGAGAAGGGGAGCTAAAACAGTCGAGAGAATACCGCTATAAAAAAAGAGCCAACTCCTAAGAGTTAGCTCCAATTCAGTTTGGGAACGCGAGTTAAACGAATCTCAATAGAGTCTGTTCAAGAAGAGTCTATTGGACGACCAATTTAACATTGGCGTTTTGCAGACCCCGTTGTTTGACTTCCGTCAGGGTTTTGTTAACGGCGTATTTTTGGTTGATAGCGTTGATCAATTCCGTTTGATTGTGTTTTTTGGCGACGCCCCAAAGGTCGGCGATCAAATCAAAGGAACCGTCGCTGTTACGAGACCAACCGAGGTCGTATTCGCCATCGAGGACGGCGACGATGTCAGCCCGTACCCGTTGGCTGTTGTAGCCCCGGACGTCGGCGTCGATTTTGGTGACAATCCCCAGATCCTGTAAAGAGGTTTTGAGGATTTCGGCGTCGGTGATTTTGGTCCGTAAGGTGCTGAAGTGGGACATGGGAAGTTTCCTCCAAAGAAAAGCAACAACAACAAGTTGAGAGTTGGGAAATACGCCGCTCTGGGAAAGACGGCTTGGGTTATGAAGACCAGCCCAAGGGCTAGTCGTTTTTTCCCCGCCGCCAAAGGCATTGGGGAAAGCCTGTTAGAACTCCATGCGCTGATATTCAGCCGCGGAGGCGGAAGCGGTGCGGGCGCGCTGGCGGGCCCAGTCTCTCAGCGCCGTCACCTGTTCCATCATTGTCCGGGAGAGGGGCAGGGTGGATTTGATGGCCGCGATAATGTCCAGTTGGGTAAATTCCCGCTCCTGGGCAAAGGCTTCGTACATCGCGGCGATCACCGCCTGCTCGATCTCGGCGCCGGAAAAGCCGTCGCTCACCGTCGCCAACTGCTCTAGGTCAAAGCGGCTAATGTCGGAGCGCCGCTTGGCGAGGTGAATCTTAAAAATAGCCCCGCGCTCTTCGGGGGTGGGCAGATCCACGAAGAAGATTTCGTCGAAGCGCCCCTTGCGGAGAAATTCCCCCGGTAGGCGCTCCACCCGGTTGGCCGTGGCCATGACAAACACCGGCGAGGTTTTTTCCTGCATCCAGGTCAGGAAACTGCCAAAGATGCGACTGGAGGTGCCGCCGTCGGAATCCCCGGAACCGGCGCCGCCGGCGAAGGCTTTGTCCAGTTCGTCGATGAAGAGGATCGCCGGGGAAATGGACTCGGCGGTTTTGAGGGCGTTGCGCAGGTTGGCCTCCGAGCGCCCCACCATGGAGCCGTCATAGACCCGCCCCATGTCCAACCGCAGGAGGGGTAAGCTCCAGAGGCGGGAGGTGGTCTTGGCGATGAGGGATTTACCGCACCCCGGAACCCCGAGGATAAGCATCCCCTTGGGTTGGGGTAACCCGTACTCCCTCGCTTTTTCCGTAAAGGCGTCGGAGCGCTGGGTCAGCCAGCGTTTGAGTTCGTCCAAGCCCCCCACCGCGTTGAGGGTTTCGTCCTCTTCGATGTAGTCGAGGATGCCGTTGCGGCGGATTAACTGCTTTTTCTCGGAAAGGACGATGTCCACTTCCGTTTCCGTCAGTTTTCCCGCTTTCACGTGGGCTTTGCGGTACACCTTCTCCGCCTCGTCCTGGGTCAGCCCCAGCGCCGCCTTGAGCAGTTTTTCCTGAACGTCCGGCGCGGCCCGGCGGGAGCGGGTTTTATCCAACTGGCGCTGGAGCACGCTCTGCAATTCCCCCAAATTGGGTAAGGGAAAATCTAGCACCACCACGTCCTTTTCCAGTTCGAGGGGAATCTCCATATAGGGAGACATGAGCAGGATTAACTTCTCGGTGCCCTTAAAACTGGCGATGGCGTCCCGGAGCCAACGGGTCACCGCCGGCGCCGAAATGAAGGGATGGAGGTCTTTGAAAATAAAGATCCCCGCCTCCGATTGTCTGACGACCCATTCAATAGCCGCCTCGGGAGAGATGGTGTTGTGGTGGGTTTGTTGCCCTTTCCCGTATTCCGTAAAACCCCGCGTCACCGTCCAGACAAACAAGCGTTGGTGCTGGGTTTTTTGTTGGGCGATCCGGGCGATGGCCTGCTCGGCCCGCTCTTCCTCAGAGGTGACCAAGTAGATCAACGGATATTGAGCTTGAACGAGAATACTCAGCTCTTCTTTCATGGGATCGACCAAGGGTAGGGGGCGGAGCGATTAACAGGGAATGAGCAGGCGCTCCGGGGTTTCCGGCGCCGGGGCCACGGTTTCCAGTTCTTCGAGGGAGAAGTCTTCGGCCAGGACGCTGGGCTGATTTTTCAGAGAAGTCATCTGGCCGTCCCGCATCACCAAGGCGGCGTCGCATTCGGGACAGATGTGAACCTGATGGGTTTTGCCGTAGGTGGCTTGATTCTCCGCTTCGACTTGCTCGGGGTGTTTAAGGTAGAAGTCAACGGCCCGCTCCACAATGGCCGACATGGATTCCGCGTCGATGGCCGAGCGGATCCTGAGTTGCCGGTGAATGCCGGGAGGGAGGTAAAGCGTGACTTTTTGCTTGTCCTGCATGGCGCTTTAAATAAAGTACCCGGTGGGTATAGCGACCCAATTTAACCGCTTGCCCGCAAACTGTCAAGCCTCTAAGCCGCTATGACGCTAAAATCTTTACATTTCGTTACAAACCGATCCATGACTCCCTCTCCCAAAGCCGACCTCCGGCGCCGTCTCCTCCAACAGCGCCGGGCCTTGACTCCCCAGGAATGGCGGTTCCGCAGTGAACGCCTTTGTGAGCAGTTGAGAGCCTGGCCGGTTTTTCAAAACGCCCAAAACGTCCTGGCTTATTTCAGCGCCCGCCAGGAGCCGGATCTCAGTTCCCTTTTTACTCTGCCGAAAATCTGGGGTTTCCCGGTCTGCGTCGGCGCCGATTTGCGCTGGTATGGCTGGAAACCGGGGCGGGATCTAAAAACCGGCGCCTATGGCATTGCCGAGCCGGCTGATTTAACTCAACCTTTAGCGCCGTCGGATATTGATTTGATCCTGGTTCCGGCGCTAGGGGGAGACCGGAGGGGTTATCGTCTCGGTTACGGCGGCGGCTACTACGACCGGCTTTTAGCGCGGCCGGAATGGGCGGAGATTCCCGCCTGGGGGATTGTCTTTGATTTGGGTTATCTAAAAAGTTTGCCAAATGATCCCTGGGACCGGCGCTTGGCCGGGTTTTGCACAGAGTCGGGTTTGTGTAACGGCGCTGGGTGACGTTTTCTCCAGACGGGTCAAAACGGTATTTCTAAAATCTAACCTTGTTAAACAGCCAGCGGGATAGAAGTTCCGGGCATTTATTTTGAAACCAACGCACCAAGAGGCGTTTGGCAATGGGTTTAGGCAAGCCGACTAAAGATTTCAGCAAACGATTCAGGGGCGGAAAAGGGATTTTTTTATTAATAATATTAATAGCGCCGATATCGTAGAGGGAGTCTAGAATTTTTTTTACGGTCGCTTCTTCTCGGACAAATAAATCCTCCAACAAAAGTTCCACGTCGTGGAGCCGCTCCCGCTTAAACTGCTCCTCCGCCGCCCGTTGAGGACTGAGGGGCGGGCGTTGACGGACGGCTAGAGCGTTGACGGATTTGCCTTTTTTGGGGGAGGAAAGCATGGGGGAGGGGACAAACAGGGACGGCTAGCGCCGTTGGGGGAATTTCACCTAAACCATACTACACCGACTGAAAACCGGGGGAAAAATTCTTCATCAGGGTTCAGGAGTCGTCAGGGAAGATGGCATGGGTTCTGACGGATTCCAGTTCCTCCCGGTTCAGAGGCTCCGGGAGCCACTCTAAGCCCAAACACTCCCGGGCCGTCGCCGTTAGCATCGCCGTAATTTCCTCTAGAGCGTAAGTTCGAACGCCTTCGTTTAGACCCCTCCGCCAAGGCGCCGGTTCCTGAAAAACTCGTTCGTACAAAGCCCGATCCGTGTCGAGGATCATGGAGCCGTGTTGCAGGAGCCAACCGCCGGAGCGACGCTGGGCGCTGCCAATGAGTTTGCCGTTTTCTGGCGTCGTCAAATCCGCGGGGGTCGCGCTGTGAAAACAACTGGTCTGACCGCCGTAGTCCCGTCCCGCCGTTCCCGGTTGTAAATCGATCCCTAAACGGCGCCAACCTTGGGTTAGAAATTGGCAAATTTGCCGGTAGCAGCGACGCCGACTACGATTCTGAAGGGGAAGAACGAGGCTATAGGTTAAGGTTCCCTGATGGAGCACCGCCCTGCCGCCGGTGGAGCGCCGCGTCAGCTCGATGGGTTCCCCCCGCCAGGTCAACGTCCGCCAAAACTGCGGGTATTCTTTTTGAAAATAACCGAGGGAAATGGCCGCCGGCGCCCAGCCGTAGAATCTTAAAACCGGTCGCTGAGATTGGGGGCTATAGACCTGGAGCAACCACTCGTCCAGCGCCATCTGCCAAGCGCCGGGAGCGGAGAAGTAAGGAATCAGACGACCGGGGACAGTCATGGGCGGCGCTAGAAGGAAAGATAATTTTATGATCGGAGAAACTGTCCCCAAAACCCATGAGCGCCGATCCTCAATTACCCCCCGTCTCCGAGTTAACCGCTTCGGCTCTGGAAACCCCCATCCCGCCGCCCCGCCCCATAGCGGAACTCTTTTACCAAAAACGGGTGGAGTCCCGTAATCCTTGGCTCCTGTTAAGCGCCGTAGGAGCCATGATTCTAGGATTAAGTCTCCGCTGGCCCTGGTTGGGCTTTTCCGGGGCGGTCTTGGCGTTGATGTTTTCCCTCATCGCCTTGTTGCCCGCCTGGCGCTCTTGGGTTCAGCGGTATTTAACCCCCCAGGAGCGCCGCTCTCTGATCAGCGGACTCTGCTTTGTCTTAGCGATAGGGGTCTTGAGTTATTATCTCGGTCTGTTTCAGCTTGTCGGCGCTTGGCTCAATCAGTTCAAATACGACGAATTTGGCTCCTGGGCGGAGTGGGTCGGCGCTTTGGGGCAAATTATGATTGCGCTGTTGGCGGTTTACGTCGCTTGGCAACAGTATGTAATTTCTAAAGACTTAACCATCCAACAAAACCGCATTACCCAACAGCAGACCATCGACGCTTACTTTCAGGGGATTTCCGACCTGGCGCTAAACGACGAGGGAATGCTAGAGGATTGGCCCCAGGAACGGGCCTTCGCCGAAGGTCGCACCGCCGCCATTCTCGCCAGCGTGGACGCCGGGGGCAAGGCGAAAATTCTCCGTTTCCTCTCCCAGTCTCGGCTTTTAACGCCCCTAAAACGGGACTATTACCTCGGGCGCCCCATTTTCGACGGACTAGGAGGCTATCAGGAAGACCGGGTTCAGGGCTTGCGGGTCATCCACCTCGGAGTCATGCTGGTGGCGGCGGATTTGGCGGGGCAGGATTTGCGTTGGGTGGACTTGAGCGATATTTATCTGATTCGGGCCAATTTGGGCCGGGCGGATTTAGTCAAAACCAATCTTTCTCGGGCCGTCCTCTACGAAGCCAATTTAGCCGGCGCCGATCTGAAAGGCGCTCGTTTGTTTTACGGCGACGCCCAAAGCGCCAGCCCGAGGGACAGAACGGAAGCGCCGGACTATGAGACAGGCCAATACACCGGCGCCGTGGTGGAACGGGTCAACCTGAGCGGCGCTCTTCATCTCAACGACGAGCAAAGATATTATGTCTGCGCCTGGGGCGGGGAAGCCACTCGTCAAACTGTGCCGGGGGGATGCGAAGGCATCCCGAACCGTTTGGGGCGTTAGCCCCCTTGAGAGGCGAAAATCGCGACCGCGATCAATCCTCCCACTAGAGCCGCGGCCAGCGCCGCTAGGATGGCGAAGTTCCGTTTTTCTTGGGGCGTCGCCGCTTTAGCCGAATAGACGGCGGGTTCCACGGCGAAATTGTTGAGCCGTCCCCCCTCTTCTTGGGTATAGGGCATGGTTTAAATCCTCAGGGTTAAAAACGAGTGAATTTAATAACTGCTTGGCTATGGAGTCAAAAGCAAGTTTTACTCAATGATACTTCAGAAACGGGCGATAGCGGTCTCCCCTCCCTAAACCCCCTTGCCAAAGGGCGCCGGTGGCCTAATCATGGGGAAAAAGCGCCGTCCTGGAGGAGGTTGCCATGATTTTCCCTGTGCTCTGGCAGGACGACCGGGCGCTCTTAATCGACCAGACCCGTCTGCCCGGCGAGTTGATTCAGGTCCCCATCACCGACTATCAGGAAATGGCCCGGGCCATTAAAACGATGATTGTCCGAGGAGCGCCGGCCATTGGGGTGGCCGCGGCCTACGGCATGTGCCTCGGCGCTCGCAGTATTGAGACCGAGGAATTGGGGGAGTTTTTAGCCCAGTTGGAGTTTATGGCGGAGGAACTGCGCCAGACCCGACCCACGGCGGTGAATTTATTTTGGGCCATCGACCAGATGTTAAACGTCGCCTACACCCAGGGGGAAAACGTGGCGGAGGTGAAGGCGCAAATGCTGGCCCAGGCCCAAGCGATTCAAGCTCAGGATCTGCAAACCTGTCAAGCCATCGGCGAAGCGGGCCTAGCGGCGCTCCCGGCTCAACCGGAAAAGTTGCGGCTTTTAACCCACTGCAACGCCGGGGCGCTGGCCACCGCGGGCTATGGCACGGCGCTGGGGGTGGTGCGCTCCGCCTGGGCCGCGGGGCGTTTAGAACGCCTCTTTGCCGACGAAACCCGACCCCGGCTCCAGGGCGCTAAGTTAACCACCTGGGAATGCGTGCAGGAAGGGATTCCCGTCACCTTGATTACCGATAGCATGGCGGGGCATTGTTTGCAAAAAGGTTGGATTGACGCGGTAGTAGTCGGCGCCGACCGCGTCGCCCGCAATGGGGACGCGGCCAATAAAATCGGCACCTACGGTTTGGCGGCGCTCTGCGCTATGCACAAAATTCCCTTCTATGTGGCGGCCCCCCTCTCGACGGTGGACTTCGAGTTGGCGGACGGCTCCCAAATTCCCATTGAGGAGCGAGACCCGAGGGAAATTTATCAACTGGGGGAGACTCGCCTCTGCCCAGAGGGGGTGGACTTTTATAACCCCGCCTTCGACGTCACCCCGGCGGAGTTGATCACCGCCATCATCACTGAAGCCGGCGCCGTGCCCCCCGGACAGTTAGCCCACTTGAACGCCGTCTAAGCCATGACTGAATCTGTTTCTCTGCTGATGGCCGCCAGCGGCACCGGGGGCCACCTTTTTCCGGCGCTGGCCCTGGCCCAACAACTCCCGGACTACCGGATTATCTGGCTGGGAACGCCGGACCGGTTGGAGCAAAAGTTGGTTCCCCAGGACTATCCCCTCCATACCGTAGCGGTGGGGGGCTTTCAGGGAAAACCCGGTCTGCAAACCCTCAAAACCGCCTGGGGCTTACTGGCGGCGGTCTTCCAGATCCGGCGCTTACTGCGTCAAGAAAAGATTCAAGTCGTTTGCACCACCGGGGGCTATATCGCCGGGCCGACGATTCTGGCGGCCAAAAGCCTCGGCATTCCCGTCGTTTTCCACGAATCCAACTTTATTCCCGGCAAAGTGGCGATTTGGTTCGGGCGCTGGTGTTATCGGGTGGCCCTGGGTTTTGCCGACAGCGCCGGTTATTTGCCCGGCGCTCGGACGCAATGGGTAGGCACGCCGGTGAGAGCGCAATTTTATCAGCCCCAACCCTTAGACCTAGACCTGGATCCCCAGCGTCCCCTCATTGTGGTGGTGGGAGGCTCCCAGGGCGCCCTGGCGGTCAATCAACTGGTGCGCCCCTGCGTGGAAGCCTGGGTCAAGGCCGGCGCCGAAATTGTCCACCTCACTGGAACCCAAGATCCCGAGGCGGGCAGTTTCCGCCATCCCCATTACCTCTCCCTGCCTTTTTACGACAACATGGCGGGCCTCCTGCAACGGGGCGCCCTCGCAGTTAGCCGGGCCGGCGCCGGCACCTTAACGGAGTTGGCCGTCACCGCCACCCCGGCGCTGTTAATTCCCTATCCCTTCGCGGCGGAGGACCACCAAACCCTCAACGCCCAGGTCTTTGTTCAGGCCGGGGCGGCGCTGGCGTTTCCCCAGGCGGAGTTAACTCCGGCCCGCCTAGAGCGCCAAGTCTTGGATCTGCTCCAATCCCCAGAACATTTAGAAACCATGGGACGTCAGGCCAAAACCCTAGCGGCGCTGGACAGCGCCGAGCGGTTAGCCCAGATCGCGCGGGAAGCCGTTGGGCAATCGATGCAATCTTAAAAGCTGATTAGGGTTTCTAACCTAGCTAGAACTTCCGTCAAAATATCCGGGGGAACCGCTTCCACAATTTTGGCCTGTCTTGCTTGGCAGTCAACGGAGCGAACCTGATCCGCCAGAATAACCCCTTGGGTGTTGAGGTTTGGCGGCAGTTTAACTTCAAAGGGCCAACCCTTTTCTCGGCTGGTGATGGGGCAAATAAGGGTGAGACGGGAAAGGCGATTATAGTTTTCTGGGGAAATCACCAGCGCCGGCCGATAACCGGACTGTTCGCTTCCCGTACGGGGGTTTAGCTCCAAAGCAATAATGTCGCCCCGTCGAGGAACGACGCCGTTGAGTTTTACCATGCTTCTTCTCCTTTAGCCTCGCCCCAATCCGCCTCCGGGTGTTGGCTATCGGGCCGGGCCTCCCGGAGCAATTCTTCCAGGCTATAGCGAGGTCGAGCCGGGGATAAGATAATTTGTTGATCTTTCACGGTAATGGCAATTTGTTCCCCCTCCTTCCATCCAAATTGCTGAATAATGGGTTGGGGGAGCCGAATACCGAGGGAGTTTCCCCATTTAGCGATTTTTTGAGTGATCATTTTGGCGATGGCGGCGCTTAACGTTTATACATTAAATATACGATGATCTGATTTTCCCATGGCCCAGATAGAGACACTGACCCTAACCCACTTCCGGGGAGCCAGCGCCCTTTCCCTTCAGTTGGAGCCGCGCCTCAACGTCTTGATCGGGGTCAACGGCGCCGGCAAGTCCACGATCCTCGACGCCGTCGCGCTGATGCTGTCCTGGGCAATTAGTCGGATTCGCCAAGCCGGAACCTCGGGCAGACATATTTCTGAAGACGATATCGCCAACGGACAATCTGCGGCGATGATCGAACTCAGCTATCTGGCCAAGGACAAAAGACTATCCTGGCGGTTAGCCAAAAGCCGTCCCGGCCATGGCCCTCCGCCGCGACCCAGCGCCCTGGGAGAACTCAGCGATTACGCTAAAACCATCCAAGGCGCTATTGCCGCCCTGGAAACTCCCGCCGTCAACATACCCTTATTTGTTCACTACTCAGTGAATCGGGCCGTGTTGGATATTCCTCTAGGTATTCGCGAAAGACACCAGTTTGACTTACTGTCCATCTACGACGAAGCCCTAACGGGCGGCGCCGACTTCCGGCGCTTTTTTGAATGGTTTCGAGAACGGGAAGACCTCGAAAATGAACATCGCAAATATCAAGACGCGTTAATTAAACCCGATGACTATTGCTTTCCCGATCCCCATTTGGAAGCGGTCAGGACGGCCTTAGGACAAATTTTACCAGCCTTTAACAATCTCGCCGTTCGTCGTCATCCTCTCCGTATGGAAGTGACCAAAAACGGTCAAATTCTCAAATTGAATCAACTTTCCGACGGGGAAAAGTGCCTAATTGCCTTAATTAGCGATCTGGCTCGGCGCTTGGCCATCGCTAATTCAATGGGAAATCCGCTTGAGGGGGAGGGGATTGTCTTAATTGATGAAATCGATCTTCATCTACATCCCCAATGGCAGAGAGTGATTATTCCTAGACTCTTGGCTGTTTTTCCAAATTGCCAATTTATTATCTCTACCCATTCTCCCCATGTTCTTACCCATATTCAGCCTGAAAATATCTTTATCCTGACCCAGACCCTCGATAACATTGTAGTCACTAAACCCAGGGAATCCTATGGTAAAACTGTAGAGCGGATTTTAGAAGATCTCATGGGTTTAGAAACCACTCGCCCCCAGTCTGTTAATCAAGATCTTCATCATATTTATCAACTGATTAATAATCGTCAACTCCCAGAAGCCGAACAGGCGATTGTCAAAATGCGAACTAAAATTGGTAATGATCCCGAGCTTATTAAAGCTGAAGTCCTCATTCGCCGTCAGGAGATTATTGGTCGATGAAATATATTCAAAAACAAGCTGAACCCCTGGAACTTATTCAATTTAAAAATCAAATTAATGATAATTGGAAGCCTAACTATGCTAATTTATATAAGCCGCCTATCAAACAGGCCTTAATGCAAGAGCAAGGTTTTATCTGTTGTTACTGTGAGCAAAGATTAGACCCAGAAGATTGTCATATTGAACATTTTCAACCCCAAAGCGATCCTAGCGTAGATCCTCTCGACTTTTCGAATATGCTCTGCTCCTGCCAAAATCAAATGCAAAAAGGAGAACCTCGCCACTGTGGTAAGACCCCTTACCGGATAACCTTTTCTGCGTTACCGCCCAAGTTGTAATTGTATAAAAAAATACAGTTTATAGCCCGATCCCCGGAGAACCATATGACGCCGCTGGAAACCGCCCGTAACCGAGAGAGCGGCAACCTGGATTATCCTGCGAAAAAAGCGGTTTACGCCCAAAGCGATTTCCAGATTACCTGAGCCATAGCCGAACATTACGACATTTGGGATGCGGCGAAGATTGAGTCTCGACAAAGACAGTTGGCTAAAATTGCGACCAGTTTTGAAGTATTAACTTTGAAAGCTAAGGCTTATCTTAATTTATGCTATCTTTAAACTACGACTTCAATCAATCAAGGAGTTCATAATGATTAACTTGAACGATTTACATCCAGAATTTGTTATTAATCAGCAAGGTGAAAAACATTCAGTTATTTTGCCAATATCTGAGTTTGAAGAATTAATCGAAGATTTAGAAGATCTAGCCGCCGTCGCTGAGAGAAAGGATGAATCGACTATCTCCCATGAAAATTTTCTTATTGAGTTAAATAGAGATGGACTTATATAAGGTTGAATGGAAATCTTCTGCTAAAAAAGAGTTTAAAAAAGCTTGACAAAAAAGTACTTGTTAAAATTATTGAATCAGTTGAGATCTTAGCTCAAAATCCTTATCCGATAGGTAGTAAAAAGCTAAAAGGAACGGAGTTTATCTATAGGATTAAGGAAAGATGGTTTGGTATAAGTTAAGATAAAATTCTAATGAAAACAACACGATACTTTGAGATGGCAAGATTGCGGCCAGATCGGGTCGGAATTAAAGACGAGTGGATTAAGTCTGTTATTCAAAAGCCGGAGAAAATCATGATTCAATCAGATGGTAGAATTAGAAAATGGGCAAGAATACCCGAAGAAGATAAGTATTTAAGGGTAATTCTTTTGGAGGACGGAGAAACCGTACATAACGCCTTTTTTGATCGTTCATTTAGAGGTTAAGCGCAATGAAAGTTAAGTATTTTAGCGACACTGACACCGCTTTCATCGAATTTCGAGAAGGCGATATCTTTGAAACAAAAGAAATTAGCGAAAATGTTTACATTGATGTTGATTGTCAAGGTGAGATAATCAGCATGACCATCGAGCACGCTAAGCGTAATGCCTGCTTACAAGAATTTTCTTACCAAGAAATCTCTCAAAGTCTTGCTTAGCTCATTAGCGTGTTGCCGTTGCGCCGTTCTGACAAAACCGGGGAAGATGACCGAATCACCCTCCCCAAACAAAATGTGTTATCTGATAACTGTTGACTGATATCTGTTAACTGTTACCTGATTTCCGACGCTTAAACCCGGCGCCGAAGGCGATAGCGGCGCTGGCGCCGAGGAGGGTTAGGGGTTCAGGAATAGGGGTCGTGGTAGAAATAACCGAAATGTCATCCACAATAAAGTCAACGGAAATTGTCGGGTTAGCAGGATCGTCACTAAGACGCAACGTAGTTGTTGCGCTATCTGCGATAAAATCAAATTGAAAAGTATTGAATGTAGTTGGATCACTTCCTAAATCACTCGAAGAAGTACTTAACAGAGAACCATTGCCACCCAGACCATCGAGTTCGACAAAAATACTTTGCGAAGTCCCTGGAAACTGGGTGGAAAAAGTTCCATAAATAAACTGAAGCTGATAGCTTTGGCCTGAAACAGTGGTAAAAGATTGGGATAAGATACCATCGGGAATCTCATTTCCGCTATTAAAATTAGCACTAAAAGATCCGTTACCACCAAAAATTGCAGTGTCCACAACTTCTAGATTTCCAGTGGTACTCCAGCTAGAAAAAGAACCAGTTTCAAATCCGCCATTATCAATTAAGTTAGCCGCTTCAGCGCCGCTAGCGCCGAGGGCGGCCAGAGTGAGGGTGGTCGCAAGGCCGATCCCGGTCTGCAAGTATTTGTTAAGCATTTTAGTACATCTTCAGAGAAGAGAATTGTAGAGTAGTCTTCCAGGATAGTGCCACAGTTTTTTTGCGCAAGCGTTTTAATATATTATTTGTACCCCGGGCTAAAACAGTTTAAAAATATTGCTTGGATTTAGTCGGCGCCGTGACACAAGCCAGAGCAAGGTTTTAACCCATTGCGCTCCGCCAACGCCCCCCATTCCTCCCCCTCCTCCCCTTCCTCCCATTCCCCCCTGTCTCCCCTATTCCCCTCAAAGCCCTCTACCATAGACCTAGACCCCTCAGAGCGCAGGCTAACAATTTCTGGAACCTGTATCACCCTCTACGATCTGTGGCGACCATGAACTTCAACACGACTAACGCCACCTTGCGCCAACTACTGGCCAACGGTCTCGCCTACCGCGTTCCTCCTTTCCAGCGGGACTACTCCTGGGGCGACGACGAATGGGACGATCTCTGGCAAGACATCGTCGCCCTCTTTGAAGCTGACAGCGAACCGGCTCACTATCTGGGCTATCTCGTTCTCCAATCTTCCGATAGCAAACACTTCGATATTATCGACGGTCAACAGCGCCTCGCGACCTTGAGCATTATGATCTTGGCCGGCCTCAGCCACCTCAAAGATTTGATCAGCGCCGGGCTAGACGCGGACAACAACCGGCGCCGTCAGGAACAACTTCAAAACAGTTACATTGGCTACCTCGATCCCGTTAGCCTCATCGCCCAATCCAAACTGCGACTCAATCGCCATAACGACCGCTTTTATCAGACCTATTTAATCCCCCTAGAACACCTGCCGCAACGAGGTCTCAACGCCTCCGAACATCAACTCAGAAAAGCCTTTCTTTGGTTCAAAGACCGGCTCAAAACCCGAGTCGGCAATCAACCCAACAGCGGTCAAAACTTTGCCGCTTTTATTGATTCCCTGGTCGATAAACTCTTTTTCACCGTTATAACCGTCACCGACGAACTCAACGCCTTTAAAGTCTTTGAAACCCTCAACGCTAGAGGCGTGCGTCTTTCCGCCACCGATCTGCTGAAAAACTATCTATTCTCCTTAATTAGCGCCCCGGAAACCCACGAAACCGAAACTCGGGCGCTGGAAGAGCGTTGGGAGCGTATTGTCGGGTTGCTGGGGAGCGAAAGTTTTCCCGAATTTCTGCGAGTCTTTTGGAATAGTCGTCACAAATTAGCTCGCAAGTCCGACCTGTTTAAAACCATTCGACGACAGGTCGTTAGTCGAGAACAAGCCTTTAGTTTAGTGCGGAGTCTAGATCAACTCGCCGAGGTTTACGCCGCCCTCCGGGACCCCCTTGCTCCTCTTTGGAATAGACAAGAAAAACAAGCCCTTCAACAACTTCTCATGTTTAGCGTGCGTCAACCCTTAGCCATGCTTCTCGCTTGTCATGAGCAATTTTTCAACTCGGATCGAGACGCTTTTACCCGAGTTATTGAGGCTGTCGCCGTCATTTCCTTTCGCTACAACGTGATTTGTAACCTGCAAACCCATGACCAAGAGCGCCTCTATAACGACGTTGCGGTTAAGGTTTCCAACGGAACCTACGGCTCGGATCAAGCCGTTTTGACGGCGCTGGAAGCCGTCTATCCCAACGATGGGCAGTTTAAAAACGCCTTTACGGAAAAAGAATTCCGCACCGCCAACAGTCGTAATAAAAAAGTCGTTCGTTATATTTTGTTTACCATCGAGAAACACAGATCGGGTCAAGCCTTCGACTTTGAAAGCGCCGCCTATAATTTGGAGCATATTCTGCCCGAAAATCCATCGGCGGCTTGGTCGGATATTGACGAAGCGAAGCAAGACCGCTTAATTTACCGTCTTGGCAATATGACGCCGCTGGAAACCGCCCGTAACCGAGAGATCGGCAACCTGGATTATCCTGCCAAAAAATCGGTTTACGCCCAAAGCGACTTCCAGATTACCCGAGCCATAGCCGAACATTACGACATTTGGGATGAAGCGAAGATTGAGTCTCGACAAAAACAGTTGGCTAAAATTGCGGCTAGTGTCTGGCGTATTAACTTTGGAGGCTAATTTAAACAAGCGCATTGGCTTATAAAAGGACTGAAAGCGTCGAAAAAATCTGCCGCAGGGGGGAAAGTCGCCTTCTTGGTTTAGTCAGGCGCGGTTTGTCTAGTCGCGCGCTTGGCGTAACTTCTGCTCAGCTAAGGCGTACGCCATGGAGGCTCGTCCCGACGGTAATCCGACGCTAGGACTGCCCTGTTTACTCCGGGGCAATTTTCGTAATATGTCTTCACATGATTACAAAGCTGTAACAAAACGGATCCAAACCCAGGAAACTACGCTAAAGATGGAAGTAACGGCGCCGCCTTCCATTTGAGGAAACCCCAAGCTCCTAATTCTTAACCCAACCCGTTCCCCGTTGCGCCAGAACGCCCGAGACGCGGGTCTCGACAAACTTCGGCGCTTCCGTTTTTTGTCCATTCTCCCGAGTTTTCCGCCATCTCCCTTGGGTTGCGCCTGAAAGCCTTAAAGCAACTTCTCAGTTGTTTTAGTCGCTCAATTTCCCCTAACCCCGGCGATGGTTGAACTTAACATTCCTTGGGCAATGCCCTTAACGCCAATTAAATACATTTTTTAGGTAAATATACCTGCTTCTTTATCCGCTATTCCTAGCTCTGAGAGGAGACCATGAGAACTGTAACCCACGCCACCCTCGACGGGAATGAAGCCGTCGCCCGGGTCGCTTATCGCCTCAGCGAAGTCATCGCTATCTATCCCATTACGCCCTCTTCTCCCATGGGGGAATGGGCCGACGCCTGGGCTTCGGAAGGGCGACCCAACCTTTGGGGAACGCTCCCCGCGGTGGTGGAAATGCAGAGCGAAGGCGGCGCCGCCGGCGCCGTTCATGGCGCTTTGCAAACGGGGGCCTTAACCACCACCTTCACCGCCTCCCAGGGCTTGATGTTGATGCTCCCCAACCTCTACAAAATCGCCGGGGAACTGACGGCGGCGGTGATTCACGTGGCGGCCCGCTCCTTGGCGGCCCAGGGGTTATCCATTTTTGGCGACCACAGCGACGTCATGGCGGCCCGAAACACCGGCTTCGCGCTACTGGCTTCCGCTTCCGTTCAAGAAGCCCAGGATTTCGCCTTGATTTCCACCGCCGCCAGCCTAGAGACCCGCATTCCCACCCTCCACTTTTTCGACGGTTTCCGCACCTCCCACGAAGTGCAAAAGGTGGAGCTTTTGAGCGACGCGGATCTGAAAGTTCTCATTAAAGACGAATTTGTCCTCGCCCACCGGCAACGGGCCATGACGCCGGACCGGCCGGTTCTGCGGGGCACGGCCCAGAACCCGGACGTCTATTTCCAAGCCAGGGAAACGGTGAATCCCTTCTACGACCGTTATGTGGAGGCTACGGAGCGCCTGATGGCCGAATTTGGGGAACTCACGGGGCGCCGCTATCAGTTGTACGAATACTACGGCGATCCCCAGGCGGAGCGGGTGATTGTGCTGATGGGATCCGGTTGCGAAACGGCCCAGGAAACCGTGGCGGCGCTTCAGGCCCAGGGCGAAAAGGTGGGGGTCTTGAAAGTCCGGCTCTATCGCCCCTTTGACGGCGCTCGCTTAATCGCGGCTTTCCCCCCGACGACGAAAAAAATCGCCGTGTTGGATCGGACTAAAGAACCCGGCGCGCCGGGAGAACCCCTATACCTCGATGTGGTGACGGCCTTCGCGGAACAGGGGGGAACCCTGCCCCAAATCATCGGCGGGCGCTACGGTCTCTCCTCCAAGGAATTTACCCCAGCCATGATTAAGGGGATCTTTGATAATTTGGCGCTGGCTAAGCCCAAAAACCATTTCACCATCGGCATTATCGACGATGTCACCCATACGAGCTTGGAGTACGACCCCAGTTTCTCCACCGAGCCGGCCAACGTAGTGCGGGCCATCTTCTTCGGCTTAGGTTCCGATGGCACCGTCGGCGCTAATAAAAACTCCATCAAAATTATTGGCGAAGACACGGACAACTACGCCCAGGCCTACTTTGTTTACGATTCCAAAAAATCCGGCTCCGTCACGGTTTCCCACCTCCGTTTTGGCCCCGAACCCATTCACTCCACCTATTTAATTGACCAGGCCAATTTTATCGCCTGTCACCAGTGGGAGTTTATCGAGCAATTCGATTTGGTTTCCCCGGCGGTGCCGGGGGCGACCCTACTGTTTAATAGTCCCTACAGCGCCGAGGAAATCTGGGGACAACTGCCCCGTCCTTTACAAAGCGAAATTATCGCCAAGGGGTTAAAGGTTTACACCATCAACGCCTACCAAGTGGCCCGGGAAGCTGGCATGGGAGGACGGATTAACACCGTGATGCAGGTCTGTTTCTTTGCGCTGTCCGGGGTTCTCCCGCGGGAGGAAGCCATTGAGCAGATTAAAAAATCCATCCGCAAGAGCTACGGCAAAAAGGGCGAAGAAATCGTGGCCATGAATATCAAGGCCGTGGATTCGGCGCTGGCGCATCTCTACGAAGTGGCGGTTCCCGCTACCGTTGACCCTACGGCGCCGGAAATCGCCTCCCCCATTCCCGACGCGGCGCCGGCCTTTGTGCGGGACGTTTTAGGGAAAATTATGGCCCGCAAAGGGGACGAGCTACCGGTGAGCGCCCTGCCCTGCGACGGCACCTTCCCCACCGGCACCACCAAATGGGAAAAACGCAATGTGGGTCATGAGATTCCCGTTTGGGACCCCGACGTCTGTGTCCAGTGCGGCAAATGCGTGTTGGTCTGTCCCCACGGGGTGATTCGGGGCAAGGTCTACGGGGAAGAGAGTTTAAGCGCGGCGCCGGCAACCTTCAAAAGCGCCGCCGCTAAAGACCGCGACTGGCAGGATCTCAAATTCACCATCCAGGTAGCCCCGGAAGATTGCACCGGTTGCGCCCTCTGTGTGGACGTCTGCCCGGCCAAAAATAAATCTCAACCCCGTCTGCGGGCCATTAATATGGCGCCCCAACTGCCCCTCCGGGAAACGGAGCGGGAAAACTGGGACTTTTTCCTGGATCTGCCCAACCCCGACCGTTCGGCGCTGAACCTGAATAAAATCAGCCACCAACAGATGCAGGAACCCCTGTTTGAATTTTCCGGCGCCTGCGCGGGATGTGGGGAAACGCCCTACGTGAAGCTAATGAGTCAACTCTTTGGCGACCGGATGTTGGTGGCCAACGCCACGGGGTGCTCTTCCATCTACGGCGGCAACCTGCCCACCACGCCCTGGACCACTAACGCCGAAGGTCGCGGCCCCACCTGGTCCAACTCCCTCTTTGAAGACAACGCCGAATTTGGTCTAGGTTTCCGGGTCTCCATTGATAAGCAGGCGGAATTTGCCGCCGAATTGCTGAAATCCCTAGCGCCGGAAATCGGCGAAAGTCTAGTTTCCGAGATTCTGAACAACGCCCAACCGACCGAAGCCGATATTTTCGAGCAACGGCAACGGGTGGAACAGGTTAAACAGCGCCTCGGGGAACTGGCTCGGGAGGTCGCTGAGCGGAGCCGAAGCGACGACAACCTCGGGGCCAAAATCGCCATGCTCCAGTCCCTAGCGGACTATTTGGTCAAAAAAAGCGTTTGGATTGTGGGGGGCGACGGCTGGGCCTACGACATCGGTTACGGCGGTTTGGATCACGTCCTCGCCAGCGGCCGCAACGTCAATATCTTGGTAATGGACACCGAAGTTTATTCCAACACCGGCGGTCAAGCCTCTAAAGCCACGCCCCGCGGCGCCGTGGCCAAGTTCGCCGCCGGGGGTAAACCCTCTCCTAAAAAGGATTTAGGGCTGATGGCCATGACCTACGGCAATGTTTATGTGGCCAGCATCGCCATGGGCGCCAAAAACGAGCAGACCATCCGGGCCTTCCTCGAAGCCGAAGCCTATCCCGGAGTTTCCCTGATCATCGCCTATTCCCACTGCATTGCCCACGGGATCAACATGACCACCGCCATGAACCACCAAAAAGAACTGGTGGACAGCGGGCGCTGGCTCCTCTACCGCTACCACCCCGATTTAATCGCGGAAGGGAAAAATCCCCTGCAACTGGATATGCGCTCTCCCAAAGTGCCGGTGGAAAAAACCATGTATTCGGAGAACCGTTTCGCTATGCTGGCTCGCAGTAAACCGGAGCAAGCCAAACAGTTGATGAAGCTGGCCCAGGAGGACGTTACCACCCGTTGGGCGATGTACCAATATTTGGCGAACCGTTCCCTAGAAGCGCCGCCCCAAGGCAATGGCCATAGCAACGGTCAAGCGGCCCAACCCGCCCCCGCGGCGCCGCAAACGGTGGGTTAGACTGAGTTTTAAGGACTCGCTCTGCGGTGTGTTATGGAGTCGCCTAACACACCCTATCTTTTCTAGTTACAAAGAGCTTGGCTGGCTGAGCGTAGTCGAAGCCAAGCCCTATTCTTTCCCAGAAACTACCCACTCAACTTCTCATGGTTTCTCCCACTCTGCCGGAGGATGACGCCGATGCTTGCGACTGTCCCTAAGCCCCTCTATGAGCAGGACTTTAACCTCTGGTTAGAGGAAACGATTCAACTTTTAGAAACCGGTCGGCTTGATCAGCTTGACGCGGAGCGTTTAATCGAAGAACTTAAAGGGATGGGCGCAAGTCAACGTCAGGCCTTGGCTAGTAATCTCCGGGTGGTCTTGCTCCATCTTCTGAAATGGAAGTATCAACCGACAAAACGAAGCCGGAGTGGGTCGGCGTCTATCATTGAACATTCGACTCGTTTGCTAGAGGCGCTGGCGGATAGTCCCAGTTTAAAGCACCACCTCGGGGAGATTTTTCTAAAAAATTACCTCGTCGCCCGCAAAAGCGCCGCCGCTGAAACGGGTTTAGCCCTAGCGGTCTTTCCTGAAGCTCCGCCCTTTGGGCTAGAAGACGTTCTTAACCCAGACTATCGTCCCCTAGCAGAAGGAGAAGAGCGCCGTGACTCAGGTATTAACTAAAACCCTTTACGAACAGGACTTTCATCTCTGGTTAACGGAAACCGCGGCGCTTCTCAAAACTGGTCAGGTCGAGCGCCTAGATTATGAAAACCTGATTGAGGAAATTGAAGCCATGGGACGGAGCGAGAAACACGCCCTGGAGAGCAATCTGCGGCAACTTCTGCTCCACTTATTAAAATGGCGCTATCAACCCCAAAAACAAACCAATAGCTGGGCTTACTCCATCGCCGAGCATAGTCTCAGATTAAACAAAGCTTTTCAGCAAAGTCCCAGTTTAAAACGCTATTTTGAGGAAATTTTACCCGACTGTTATCAAGACGCCCGACTGTTGGCGAAAAAGGAAACGGGATTAACCCTTGAGAGCTTTCCGACAGAACTGCCCTTTAAAATCGCCGATATTTTAAACCCCGATTATTTACCTGCAACCGAAGGAGAAGAGCGCCGTGACTCAGGTATTAACTAAAACCCTTTATGAACAAGACTTTCATCTCTGGTTGACGGAAACCGTCGAGTTATTGAAAGCCCGGCAGGTTGAGCGTCTGGATTATGACAACTTAATCGAAGAATTGGCGTCCATGGGAATTAGCCAAAAACACGCCCTGAAGAGTAATTTAATCCAAATTTTAATGCATCTTCTCAAATGGCGCTATCAACCCGAAAAGCAAACTAATAGTTGGCGCTATACTTTGCTAGAGCATCGGGATCGGATTGAAGAGTCTCTTCAGGATAGCCCCAGTCTTCGAGTTTACTGCAACGAGATCCTAGACTCCTGTTACCAAAAAGCTCGGCGCTATGCTCAGATTGAAACGGAATTACCCATTTCCACCTTTCCCGAAATGTTACCCTTTGCAACTGCGGACATCCTAGATCCTGACTATTACCCGGAGGCGCTCTATGATTAGCTCTGTTTCTTCTAAAACGCTCTATGAACAGGACTTTAACCTTTGGTTAACGGAGACTGTCGAGTTATTGAAAACCCGGCAGGTTGAGCGCCTGAATTATGAAAACTTAATCGAAGAATTGGCATCAATAGGAATTAGCCAAAAGCTTTCCCTTGAGGAGTATGTGATGCAAATTTTATGGTATTTTCTAAAATGGCAATATCTATCTAATAAACGCTCAAGAGCTTGGCTCGTATTTATTCAAGAGCGCCGCAACAACATTAAACGAATTTTACGAGACAGTCTCAGTCTTAAACGCTACCTTCTGGAAGTTCTGGAGGACTGCTATCAAGACGCCCGCTTTCTCGCTTCTGAAGAAACCGGCTTACCCCCCGGCGCTTTTCCTGAAAGCCTCCCTTTCACTGTTGAACAAATTTTAGAGCGCCGGTTTTTGCCGGATTTAGAAGATGTTTAATCCCCCCTAACCCCCCTTTGCAAGGGGGGAACTAGCCTCAAACTAACCCGACTCTAAACTGATGAATACCATTAACGCCAACCTGCCGCCGCCCCTCAACTTGCCCCCCGGCTATCTCAACATCATGGGCTATGTGGACGAATCCCAGGTCAACGGCCCCGGCGCTCGGGCGGTGGTCTGGGTGCAGGGGTGTCTGCGGGAATGTCCCGGCTGTTTTAACCCCGGCTCCTGGTCTTTTGAGGAAAATCAAGTGGTCGCCGTCCCAGAATTAGCCGACAAAATCCTCGGCAATCCCCGCAATCAGGGCGTTACCTTTTCCGGGGGCGAACCGTTCTGGCAAGCGCCGGCTTTAGCTCAACTGGCCCGTTTAGTGAAAGCCAAGGGATTAACCGCCATGTCCTTTACCGGCTTTACCCTCGAAGAACTGCGGGGTTCCCAAGCTCCCCCCGGCGCCGGGGAACTGTTGGCGGAATTAGACTTACTGATTGACGGCCCCTACCTAGAGCATCTGGCGATTCATTCCCCAGACTCTTTAGTGTCCTCCAAAAATCAGCGAGTCCGCGTCTTCAATCCGGCGCTGGCGGATCAACTGACCTGGGCCAGCGACCAACTGGAGATCCATATTCTCAAAGATGGAACTCGCTTATTCACCGGTTTTCGAGGCCAGCTTTTCAGTTAACAGTTATCAGTTAACAGATTTCAGATGACAGATTTCAGATGACAGATTTCAGATTTAGCGCCGTTTGCTTGTCTGAAAAACCAATCGAAAGCTTCGGCTCCCTGAGCAGTTCAAAACCGTTAATTTTAACGCCCGTCGAGGGCTGAGCGTAGTCGAAGCCCTAACCCCCAATCCCCAACCCCTAGGAGAATCCGCCATGTCCCTAACCACTACCTACCTCGGCCTTGACCTCAAATCTCCCCTCGTTGTCGGTTCCTGCGCGCCGTTAACGGAGGATTTGGGCAACTTAAAAAAAATGGAAGACGCCGGCGCCGCGGCCATTGTGCTCCATTCCTTTTTTGAAGAGCAATTGCGACAAGAGCGCCTAGAAATGCACCACCATTTAACCCACGGCACGGAAAGTTTCGCCGAGGCGCTGACCTATTTCCCGGAACCCCAGGTCTTCCATGTGGGTTCGGAGGAGTATTTAACCCATATTCGCCAAGCCAAGGAAAGTTTAGAGATTCCCATTATCGCCAGCTTAAACGGCTCTAGTTTGGGGGGGTGGCTGGATTATTCCCAACAGATTGAACAAGCCGGCGCCGACGCCTTGGAATTGAATATTTACTACGTGCCGACGGATCTGGATATTCCCGGCGCCGAGGTGGAAAAAAATTACCTGGATATTGTCAAAATGGTCAAATCGGAGGTCAAAATTCCCGTTTCTGTTAAAATCGCGCCTTTCTTTAGCAACATGGCTAATATGGCGAAACAACTCTCGGAAAACGGCGCCGACGGTCTGGTCTTATTTAACCGCTTCTATCAGCCGGACTTTAACCTCGAAACCCTCGATGTTTATCCCCACATTCTCCTGAGCACGCCCCAAACCATGCGCTTACCGATGCACTGGATCGCTATTCTCTACGGCCGCATCGATGCGGATCTGGCCGCCACCAGCGGCGCTCACCACGCGGTGGATATTATTAAACTCCTCATGGCCGGCGCTAAAATTACCCAACTGGTGAGCGTTCTCCTGCGTCATGGCATTGATTACATCAAGGTGTTGGAAACAAATTTAACGGTTTGGATGGAGGAAAACGAGTATGATTCGGTGCGACAGATGCAGGGCAGTTTAAGTCAACTCCATTGCCCCGACCCCACCGCCTTCGAGCGGGTGCAGTACGTTAAGGCTCTGCAAACCTACGCCCCTGTCTGGCGGGCGCTGGAGCAGTACGAAACCGTTAGTTAGTCAAACCGCATCGGGAGCATCTCAACGTTGCAACGAGTACGCTTTAAACTCTGACCCTCACCCTAAATCCCTCTCCCAAAGCGGGAGAGGGACTTTGACTCCCTTTCTCCCGTTCTGGGAGAAGGGGCTGGGGGATGAGGGCAAACAAAGTAACTGACAAATCTGAGATGTTCCCTTCAAAGTGCCCCTTACAAAGGGGGATTGAGGGGGATAAAACCCAAAAAAATGTAATCAAAAAACAGGAGACTCAACCATGGACGCCAAACGGGTCGGGATTTTAACCAGCGGCGGGGATTGTCCGGGACTGAACGCCGTTATTCGAGCGGTGGTAAAGTCCTCTAGCCTTAAGGGCTGGGATGTTTTCGGTATTCCCTACGGCACCGACGGCTTTATAGAAATCGCTAGGGGGAAATATCAACCGGACGAGTTGCTGTTAACCAAACACGGTTACGCTCTACCGGGGATGCTCAAGGGTTTGGATGTCTTGCAATTCCTCAGCGGTAGCGTCCTTGGCTCCCTCAGTAAGGGTCATCCCGAAGAACCCGCCATCGCCGAAACCATTCTCAAAGGTTACGAGGTCATGAACCTCGACGCCCTGATTGTGGTGGGGGGGGACGGCAGTTTGGATATTATTTACGGTTTGGCGGAAAAGGGAAACTGGAATATTGTCGCTGTGCCCAAGACCATCGATAACGACGTGCCCTTCACCGAATGGGCCGTGGGCTTTACCACCGCGGTGGAAATCGTCACCCAGGCGCTCTACGACCTCACCTTTACCGCCGCCAGCCATGAGCGTATCATTGTCGTCCAGGTGATGGGGCGGGACGCGGGACACCTGGCGCTCCACGCGGGCATCGCCGGCGGCGCCGATATTATCCTGATCCCGGAGATTACCCCCGCTTTAACCCCGGAACTGATCAACGGCTGTTGCCATCAGTTGATGAAACTGCGGAGTTCTGGGCGTCATTTCGCCTTGATTGTTATTTCCGAAGGGGTCAAGGACTCCCATCATCAGAGCCAAAAATACATCGGCGATTGTTTAGCCGAGGCCATCCTCCAGCAAACCGAACATCTCTGTCAGAATCACGACCCGGATTTCTGCGATATTACGGCGCTGGATATCCGCGCCACCACCTTGGGACATCTACAACGAAGCGGCACGCCCCTTTCCCTCGACCGTTTGCTGGCTACCGCCTACGGCGTCAAAGCCGTGGAACTGGTTGAAAAAGGGGAATTTGACCATGTGGTGGTTTGGCGGGAGGGGCAAGTCCAAAGCGCGCCCCTCAAACCCATTATTAAAATTATTAAAAAATGCCACGCCGACGGCGTTTGCGCTTTTCCCGTCGATCCCGAGGGCTTTATGGTGCAAACCGCTCGCTCTTTAGGAATCTACTTAGGATAAAGAATAGGGCGTTTCTAACCCATAGCGCTCCATTAATGCCCGATCCCCCAACAGTTGACGACAAGCGCCGGTCGCCGCGATTGTTCCCCGATCCAACAGCGCCGTCCGGTCGCAGACTTCGAGGATCAATTCTAGATCGTGGGAGGAAATGATTAAGGTTTCCGCAGAGCGTTGTAGGAACTGAATCAAACGGCGCCGGGCCCGGTGATCCAGATTGGCGCTGGGTTCGTCGTAGAGAATCATTTTCGGCTTCATGGCTAGAACCCCGGCGATGGCGGCCATCCGTTTTTCGCCGCCGGAGAGGTGATGGGGAGGGCGCTGGGCGAGAGCCTCTATTCCTGTCATCGCTAGCGCCGAGGCGACCCGTTCTTGAATCTCCGTTTCCGAGAGGCCTAAATTTTGGGGAGCGAAGGCGATATCTTCCCAGACCGAAGGGCAGAAAAGTTGGTCGTCGGGGTTTTGGAAAACCAGGCCGATTTCAGGATAAAACTGGCCCGGTTTAACGCGTTGATTAAACAGTTTAATCTCCCCGACTTTCGGCGCTAGAACGCCGCAAATTAGGAGAAATAAGGTGGTTTTGCCGGAGCCGTTAGAGCCGATCACTCCCCACCGCTCCCCCGGGTTAATTTGTAAGGTTACGCCCCGGAGCGCGTCGGCTTGATCGGGATAGGAAAACCAGAGGTCGGTAATCGTCAGCGCCGGAACCGTCATCCCAAGATCACCCCGGCGATCGCGAAACCCAACGCCGTTGTTAAACAGAGGCTTAAACCGACCAGACTGCCCCAAGCGGGAGGACGGTTGGCCCGGCGATATCCGGCGCCGTAGCCCCGAGTCCGCATCGCTTGATAGACCCGTTCCGACCGCTCGTAACTGCGCGTTAAAAGAGTGCCGGTTAAACTGGCTAAACCCTGGAGGGTTTTCCTTTCCAGCTTGGGAGAAAATCCCCGTAATTTCATGCTCCTTTGGGTCTGGGTTAAAGATTCGCCGGTCTCAAACAAGTAGCGGTAAACTAACAACAGCATATCGGTTAACAGCGCCGGAACCCCTAAAGTTCGGAGGGTATGAGCTAGGGTTAGGAAGGGAGTGGAGCCGAGTAAAATTAAGACGACAGTAATGATAGATAGGAAACGGGCGGAGATTAAAACCAGCGCCAGCAGTCCCTCCTGACGCAGACTGATTCCCCTTAGACTCCAAAGAACCGTTTCTCCCGCCACAAAAGGCAACAGCGCCGCCATTCCCAGCAGGAAAAGACCGGGATAACGAATCCGGGTCAACCAAAATTTTAAGGGTAATTGCGATAAAGCGTAGATCGCCAAAGTTATACCGACCATGTAGGGAATTAAGCGCCAGTTTTGAACCCCGGCAAAGGCGAAGATCAGCGCCGTTAGACCGATCAGTTTACACCGGGGTTCCCACTGATGTAACCAGGATTGGAGATCGACATAATGATCTAATCCTGTTTTCATTAGCCTAATTTAAGTAACTCTGGCTTAACTCGCTGGAGAAACAGCGCCAGCATGGCGGTAAAAATTCCTTCAATCACCATCAGGGGCAAGTGAGCCAGCATCAGCCCGTAGATCGCCACACGTTCGGCGCCGGCGTTCACATCCGCGGGGAGGGTGGTCAAAATTAAGAAGGCGAAAATCAGCGCCGCTAGGCCGACTCCTAGGGCGCCCGCCAGAAAGGCGAAGAGGGCTAAGGCTCTGTTCCCCCCCAAAAATCCTTGACAAGAATGATGAAACTGAAACAGATAGTAAGCCAACAGCGCCGCTCCCCCCATCATGGCGGTATTCACCCCAAGGGTCGTCAGGCCGCCGTGACCAAACATGACCGCCTGTAAAAACAGGCCGATTAAAATAGCGGGAAAAGCGTAGTAGCCCAAAACGACGCCCAATAAACCGTTTAAGACAAGATGGACGCTGGCGGGGGGAATGGGAATATGAATAGAAGAGGCCACAAAAAAAGCCGCCGTCAACAGCGCCGCCTTGGGCGTCTCGGCGGAGGGATCGGGGCGACGGTTAATTTGTTTGAGGGAATACCAAGTTCCTAGCCCCGTCAGGGCGTAGCCGCCTATCAAGACCGGCGCCGGCAGGAGGCCGTCAGGAATGTGCATCTTTTTCTAAAGGTTTCGGTTTACGGGTAAAAAATAAAGCCGTGCCCAGGCAACCCCAGAGAACGGCGCCGATCATCACTCCTTTTTGCAGGGGGGTGTAGGCGCCGAGAGCGGCGGTTTTTACCGGGCCGGGTTCTCTCGCTTCGGGCGGGGCTAAGGGTTTTAACTTTGGCTCCGCCACTGGCACCACAATAATATTGCCGTGGCCCCCCTGGCGCACTCGCACTTCCCAATTCCCCGGCGCCGGGGGATTAAAGAGAAATTGCCCTTCCCCGTCTGTGGTCGCCTTTAACCAAGGCTGAGTGGGATTGTCCGGCGCGAAAACCGCAACCTGGGCCTCGGCCATGGGCTTGCCGCCATCGTAGGTCGCCTTGATCCGATAGGTCTGGAGGGGTTGATACTCTAGGGCGACTCCGTGGGCGCCGGCGGGGGTTTGCCAGCCCCCAAACCAGAGCAGACCGAGGAAAAAAACAATATTTTTGTTTACTTGAAAGCTCATGAGGTTAACAGGGTCTCCCGACAGTGGCCTTCTCCCACATGACCGAGGGAAGGCAAAATTTTCAACAGTTTGGCGTAGTCTTCCTGGGAAAGCTTAGCTTTCAGCGCCGCCAGATCGAGGTTAACTTGACCGTCCTGGGCCAACGCCGCCAGGGGAGCAAACCCTAAAGCGCCGGTGTTTAACTCGTCGTCCGCCGGGGCGTCGGCGTCGCCAAAGAGGTGGTCAAAGTGAAAGGTCGCCTCTAGCTCCCCCTCCTGTCCCGCTTCAACAAGACCTTTGCGCTTATCCCCGACAAAATCGCCGCAGACAAAGGCCAGTTCTTGATCCAACGTCAGAGTAAAGGGGATTTCTTGACCGTCTTTAACGGCGACGCCTTTGAGCATTAAGGGCGGCTTGCCCCCGGACTTTGCTAGGCGCCAAGACAAAGCGTTGTAACGACCGGCCGGCGCGGCCACTGAGGCAACGAGAATCGGCTCGGCGGCTTCGTCCCCCTGGGCTAAATCCAGCGTTTTGGTTTCCTGAAGACTGACTTTAATCTGGGCTTGGGGATCGGCGGGCGGTTCAGTCCGAGGATCGAAGGGGGGATCGCTTTGATAGGCGGTGACCTGATCTAGGGTGACCTCAACCTGGTCGAAACGAATTTTCCAGCCGTCCTTGCTGATGAATCCTTGACGCACAAAATCCTCCCCGTTGGCGTAAATAGCCAAGGTTCCGGCGTCTTGAGCGGCGCTGGACGGCGCTGGCGAATTATCAGGCTGAGTCGCCCGTTCTTGCCCGCAACCGGAAAACAAAAAAGAAGCGCAAACAATCAGCGCCGTTTGGTAAAACGCCTTTTTTCCTCCGGTTAAATGCCGCTGGTTAAAGGTTTTAAGTTCCATGTTTGAACAATGTTGGCGATAACTCGCGTCCCTCAACCCACTATATCAAAGCCCATTGGCGTTGACTATGCTAGGGAGGGGCATCGAAGCGCCGTATTGTTTCTAACTCAGACGGCGCTCTTCGTTTGTAAGGCGCCGATTGTATAGCCGGTTGTATAATAGAAGAGCCGGACGGGACACCTTATGTTTGATCTTCAGACTTTAATCGCCATTCTGGCGACCCTTCTGTTATTCATCACCAGCGTTGTTCTTAGCTATGACAAGCTCCAATTCCGAAACTACGACCTCCCCATCCCCCAATGGTTTGGCCTCTCTCTGGTGGGGATTACGTTCAGCCTGTTGGTGGCTGATCAAATCCTACGGGGGTTTGTCCGTTTTGAGGAACGACGTCGAATCCTTGAGGAGGAGCAACGCCGAGCTAGAGAAGAGAACTTTAGAATTGAGGAGGAGCAACGCCGAGTTAGAGAGGAGCAACGAAGAATTTCTGAGGCTCGAAGCCGAGAAGAAGAGATTACACGAGCTGAGATTGAGCGAATTGAGGAAAGAGAACGCCAAACTCGCCGAACTCGAATCGAAACTCGATATCGTATTGCGCTCATTCAATTCCAACTCGACCCCGGCGTCCCCCAACGACAACAGTTAGGGAATATTTTGGCGCTTCTTCAGGAGTATCAAGAAACCCTTTAGGCAGATTTCAGATGACAGATTTCAGATTTCAAGGGACAGCGCCGAATTCCTT